>CANIBQ010000033.1 GCA_947465645.1 Acidobacteriota bacterium
CTGCCCGAGATCTTCGACCGCCCCGCGTCACGCGAAACCGCGCGCGCGAACTAACCTATTTCAATCGGATTGCCGCCAGCTTCGAGCTGGCGGCAATGTACATCCTCTTCCCGTCGGGATCTCCGAACGCGAAGCCGGGCGCGTTCTCCGGCGGCACGATCATCCCGAGGTGCGTGCCCGCCGGGCTGAAGACCCAGATGCCGCCCGGCCCCACCGAATACAGGTTTCCCTTCGCATCGAACTTCATCCCGTCGGGATTACCCGCGCCTGTCCCGGCGCTCATGTCGGCGAAGAGCCGTCCGTTGGCGACCGTGCCGTCGGGCCTCACGTCGTACCGCATGATGACTTTCCGATTCGAGTCGTTGACGTAGAGCGTTTTTTCGTCCCGCGACAGGACGATACCGTTGGGCCGATCGAGATCCTTCAGGAGCAGTTGCAGCTTCCCGTCCTTCAGCAGGAACACTCCCTGGTAGGGAAGCTCCCTCTTCACGTCCCAGTCGCCGAAGCGGCCGCCGCCGCTGGGATCGGTGAAATACAGCGACCCGTCGGATCGCAGCACGAGATCGTTGGGGCTGTTCAGGCGCTTGCCGTCGTAGCGTTCGGCGAGGATGGTGCGCCTGCCGTCTTTTTCGAGCCGGACGACGGCGCGGTCGGCCTCGGCTGCGTAGACCAGCCGGCCCTGGCGGTCCATCACGATCCCGTTGGCGCCGAACCTGGCATTCGCCGGGCGAGGCTCGGCGACCCTCGTCCAATCCGGCCTGTCCAGGAACACCGTCATCGCGCCCCCGGGGGTCCACTTGTGGACGACGTTGGCCGGGATGTCGCTGACCAGCAGATGTCCGGTCTTCCCTTCCGCCACCCAGAGAATGCCGTTGATGAACCCGAAGCCGTCCTTCAGGGTCTCGACCATCGTGCCCGGGGCGACGATCGCATCGAACGCGGGATCGAGCCGGATGACCGATTCCTTGCCTTGAGCGTGAGGGCCTGCCGCAGCCAGAGCGGCGGCGGCCACCACGACGAGACGCCAGACACGACTTCTCATGGAATGCCTTTCCTGGTGTATGCGGCGGTGGCGACGGCCAGCCCGGGGAGCAGCAGCACTGCGATCAGGAGGAGGTTGCGCTGTTGCGACGAGGTCATGCTCAAGGACCGCTGCTGCGGCACGCGTGGCGGGATCGTCACCACCGTGTCCTGCGCGAGCCAGTGCACGATCGAGAGGATCATCTCGGCGTTGCCAGGGATGTTGGCGGAATAGTTGGCCACCAGGTCGGAATCCCCGACGGTCACGGTCCTCGTCTCGCGGTAGGGCGAGCCGGCAGCCGGCGGCTGCGAGCTCGGCGCCGACACCGCGACGCCCAGGGAGACGGGCCCGGGGCGATCGCCTTTGTCGGGATCCATGGAGAGACGTCCGGCGGCGAGCTGCTGGATGTCGGTTTCAGTCCAGGTCCGGTCGGAGGTCTCGATGATCGCGGAGACGGTCTTGCCGTCACGGGCGACCGCTTTGACCGATCGCGCCATCGGATACGCGCTGAGGGACGTCAGGCCGCTGGTAATCGGATGGGACGGGTAGCGTGCCGCCACCGGCACCGACGCGTCGGTGCCGAGGTACTGCCCCATGTCGCTCGCGTCCACCACGACGTCGTTGCCGAGCTCGGCGCCCTGCTCGAGGATAAAGGCGGTGAGGTTCCTCAGCTCACCTGTGGCCGAGACGCTCGCGGGATCCATCATGAACAGCGAGACGCCCGTCTCGGTGATGTACCGCTTCAGGTCCTCGAACGGGTCCACCAAAAACAGGATCGCGCCGCCCTTCTGGAGAAACCCCCGGAGTGCCTCGATCTCGGCGCGGAAGAAATCGGCCCGTGGCCCGGCCACGATCACCACCGTCGCGTCATCGGGGACGGAACCATCCTGCGCGATGTTGATCGTCTCGACGAGGAAGTTGTCGCGCTGCAGCGCCGCCGCGATGTTGCTGTAACCGACCCGCTCGGTGCTGGCGGTATCGCGCTCGGCGTGGCCGGTGGTGAAGTACGCCTTCCGGGTCCTGCCTTGCTGCAGCCTGATGAGCGCGTTGGTGAACTCCTGCTCGCTCGCGGCATCGACCCGTTCGGCGCGGCCCTTGTGCTCGATGACGAGGGTACCGGACGCCTGGACGTCGTACTGCCTGGCGAGCGCGGGCTGTGCGGCATCATCGACGTACTCAACCGTCACCAGCCCGGACGTTTCCCCGTACTCCTTCAGCCGGTCGCGGTAGGCGGGCAGTTCCGCGGGCTCCGCGAACACCAGCACGCGCACCGGTGCGTCGAGCCTGCGAAGCGACGCCTGTGTCTCCGGCGCCAGCGCGAACACCTGGCCGGCGGTCAGGTCCCAGCGCCTGCTGTAGCTGCCTCCCAGAACATTGATCGCGATCAGCGCCGCCACGCCTGCCGCGAGCAGCGCGACGCCGCGGTTCTCGGCCGCGCTCCTGGCAGCGTAAATCACCACGCAGGTGACGCCAGCCAACGCCAGCCATACGAGGTATGCGTCCCATCGCGGATCGACGGCGGCAAAACGGCCGACGGCGAGCGCGACCAGGATCGTGCCGGCCCAACCGACGATGGTGAGCGCGCGGTCGGTCACCTTCACTTGCCTTGTTCCCGAGGCTCGAGCGCTCGAACCGACAGAAACAGTCCGATGGCGATGATCGTCAGGCACCATGCGAGGTGCCCGCTATCGACGATGCCCTTGGCGAAGTCATCGAGGCCTTCCCCCACCGACAGGTAGCCAAACACCGGCTGGGCCGCCGCGGCCCCCGAGCGCGCCAGCCACGCGGCCGCCGCCAGCATCAGCGCGACCGCGAAGGTGGCGACGCCTGCCGCCACCGCGCTGGTAGACAGGCTCGAAATGAACAAGGCGGCGGAGATGAACGCTGCGCCGGCCAGCAGCAGCCCAAGGTAGCCGCTGGCGATCGGGCCCCACTCGGGCGCGCCGTACAGAAAGAGCAAGGCCACCAAGGCGAGTGAAGCCAGGAGCATCACGGCGTAGAGCGTGAGCGTACCCGCGAACGTCGCGAGGACGACGCGCACGGGAGCAACGGACCGTCGATCCTGCGGCCACGCGCGCGCGGTGATCAGCGGAAGCACCAACAGCGCAGCCATCGCGACCTGGATCAGGAAGGGACGGATCAGCAGTTGATTGACGTCGATCGACTGGGCGGCGGGACCGGATAGTGCCTCGCTGCTTTGCTCGAGGAAGCGATCCAGCGTGGTGACGAACGCGACTCCCGCGAGCAGCGCGAAGAGACCCACGACCAGCCACGATCCCGGCAGGCTCAGTTGGCGCGCGACTTCGCGAAAGGCGATTGCACGTCCCGTCGTCATGCGCCCCGAGCATAGCCTTTTCCCTTGATTTTTCTACCGGCCGTCCCTATATATGGTCCCGCGGCTCCGCAGATCCCGCACGTCCATTCCAATTCGCTGACCCGGGGAGGTCACACCATGTGCCGAAGTCTCGTCCTGGCGCTTGCGATACTCGCAGCGGTGCTTGTTCCATCGGCCGCGTATGCCCAGGCGTCCATCACCGGCGTGGCCCGGGACACGTCCGGGGCGGTGCTGCCCGGCGTCACCGTTGAAGCGGCGAGCCCCGCCCTGCTCGAGAAGGTTCGCACCGTCGTCTCCGACGGCAGCGGCCAGTATCGGATTGAGAACCTGCGCCCCGGCAGCTACGTCGTCACCTTCACGATCCCCGGCTTCGCGACGGTCAGGCGGGAGGGCATCGAGCTCGAAGGCAGCTTCGTGGCCACGGTGAACGCCGAGCTGCGCGTCGGCGCGCTGGAAGAAACGGTGACGGTGACCGGTGAGAGCCCGAGCGTGGACGTGCAGAGCACCCTGCGCCAGCGGGTGTTCGATGCGGAGTTGCTGGAGGCCATCCCCTCGAGCCGCGCGCCGCAGCGGGTGGCCGCGCTCCTCCCGGGCGTCACGATGCAGCGCCAGGACGTCGGCGGGATCCAGGGCGACGGCACGGGGCGAGGGCTGGTGACCGTGCGCGGCGTATCCGACGCGCGAATGAACATCAACGGCGTGTCCAACCAGGCGACCAGCCAGAGCGTGACCGCCGCCGACGGCGCCTACAACATGGCCGCGTACCAGGAGATGGCAGTCGACACCGGCGGCACGGGCGCCGAGCAGAGCCAGGGCGGCCTGCGCATGAACATGATCCCGCGCGACGGCGGCAACACCTTCCGCGGCTTCTTCCTGGCGAGCTACGCCGACAGCAACATGCAGGGAGACAACTTCACCCAGGACCTGAGAGACCGCGGCCTGGGCAACCCGGACGCGATCAAGCGGCTCTGGGACGTCAATCCCGCGTTCGGCGGCCCGATCATGCGCGACCGGATCTGGTTCCACTCGACGGTGCGTTTCACCGGCGCGTCGAGCTACGCGTCGCTCTTCTACAACAAGAACGCCGGCAACCCGAACGCGTGGACCTATGAGCCCGACACTGAGCGCGGCGCCGCGTACAACGACCACACCATCCGCAACGGGAACGTGCGGGTGACGTGGCAGGCGACGCCCAAGCACAAGCTCGCGCTCAGCTACGACCCGTCCCATATCTGCGATTGCCCACGGGGACTGACCGCGACCGTGGCCCCCGAAGCGCGGATGACGGACTACGTGACCAACTTTCCGAAGAACTTCCTCTTCGGCGACTGGACGGCGCCGATCACCAACCGCCTGCTGATCGACTCGGCGTTCGTGAGGCATTGGAGCTTCACCGCCCGCCCCGACCACAACCTCGAGTTCACTCCCGGTCCGATCAAGATGGTCAGCGCCACCGAGCAGTCGACCGGCATGCTCTACCGCGCGTCGTGGCAGGCTCACGAGACGCAGAACGACACGTTCTTCTGGCGCGGGTCGGTTTCCTACATCACCGGTTCCCACGCGTTCAAGACCGGTTTCAACTACGGCTGGGGCTTCCAGGACCGGACCGACTTCAGCCCCGACGCGCCGATGATGTTCCGGTTCAACAACGGCGTGCCGAACCAGATCACGCTGCACGCCCGGCCGTTCCGCAACATCACGCACATCCGGGATCACGGCATCTACGTGCAGGACCGCTGGACCGTCGGACGGTTAACCGCCACCGGCGGGCTGCGCTACGACTACTTCCACGATTTCTTCCCGGAAACGCCGATCGGGCCATCTGACTACGCGCCGCAGCGGAACATCGTGTTCCCGAAGACCGACGGTGTGACGTGGCACGATATCGAACCCCGCATGGGCGCGGCCTACGACCTGTTCGGCGACGGGAAGACGGCGGTCAAGGTCAGCTTGAACAAGTACATGGCCGGCCAGGCGGCGATTGGCGCGTTCGCGTTCGACATGGCGCCGTCCAACCGCCTGGTCAACACCACCAACCGATCGTGGGCCGACGCCAACCGCAACTTCGTGCCCGACTGCAACCTGGTCAACACCGCCGCCAACGGCGAGTGCGGGGCGATGTCCAATCCCGACTTCGGCACCACGCGCGCCGGCGTGACCTACGATCCCGACACCCTCACCGGGTGGAGCAAGCGCGACAACAACTGGCAGTTCACCGCCGGCATCCAGCGTGAGATTCTCCCGCGCACCTCGATCGACGTCAGCTACTTCCGCACCTGGTTCGGCAATTTCATCGTCACCGACGACCGGTCGCTCAGCGGTGCGGACTTCGACACGTTCAGCATCACCGCGCCGACCGATTCGCGCCTGCCCGACGGCGGCGGATACACGGTGTCCGGCCTCTACAACCTGAAGCCGGCGGCGTTCGGACGACGGGCGGATCTGTTCCTCACCTACAGCGACAACTTCGGGAACCAGACCGATCGCTGGGACGGCATCGACATCAACATCAACGCGCGGCCGCGCGCCGGCGTGCTGCTGCAGGGCGGCACCAACACTCAGCGCCGGACGCTGGACCGGTGCGAGGTGGTCGCGAAAGTACCCGAATCCCAGTTGAACATCGCGCTCAACGCGTCGAGCATTCCCTACTGCCGCCAGCAGGGCAACTGGCTCACCCAGCTCAAGCTCACCGGCTCCTACACCGTCCCCAGGGTCGACGTGCAGGTCACGGCAGCGCTGCAGAGCCAGCCCGGTCCGGAGATCGTGGCGAACTACAACGCGACCAACGCGGTCGTCACGCCGTCGCTGGGCCGCCCGCTGGCGGGGGGCGCCGCGAATATCCCGGTGAACCTGGTCGCCCCGATGACGCTCTACGGCGAACGGATGAACCAGCTCGACCTCCGCGTCGGCAAGATCCTGCGTTTCGGCGGGATGCGCGCGACCGCGAGCCTCGACCTCTATAACGCGTTGAATGCGAGCCCGGTGTCCACGTCGAGCCCGGATTTTGCGACCTGGCAGCGGCCTCAGCAGATCCTCAACGCGCGCTTCGCCAAGGTCGTGCTGCAGTTCGATTTCTGAGCACGCCGGGACGTGACAAAGTTGTACAGTGGGGCCCTGCGTCCCGCGGAATTACCTGAGCTAGAGGAGTCAGATTATGCGTAGCCGACATCGTCTCGGGCGGTTCGTTCTCGCGCTGGTCGTGGTGATGACCGCGGCCGCCTTCGCCGTCAGCAACGGCCCCGCCTCCGGATCGGCGGGTGAAGCGCGGCTGGTGGCCTTTGAGCCGCTCCCCGATTACAACGGCGAGACCTGCGAGTGGGAGGTCGCGACGCCGCAGGGCGCGTCGTATGCCCCGGCCGGCGTGTCAGCGGCGCAGCTCCCCGACGCCAGCACCCGGATGGCCGTCACCTCACGAACCCCGCTGCGTTTCATCCAGGACCCGTATCCGAGCTTCAGCTCGATTGCCGTGGACCCGGTGCGCAACGAAATCGTCGTCACCGATGAAAACCGCTTCCAGATCATGGTCTACGACCGGCTGGCGGTCACGCCGGCGTCAGCCACCGCGACGACGCCGAAGCGGGTGATCAGCGGGCTGAACACGCATACCCAGTATGCGAGCGACGTCTACATCGACCAGCCGACCGGCGAGATCTACATCATCAACAACGACACCGTGCACAACACCACCGTCTACGGGCGGAATGCGAAGGGCGATTCGCCGCCGGACCGCGAGTTCATCGTGATGCAGGGCAACTTCGCCCAGGCGGTGGACGAATCGCGCCAGGAGATGTACATCACCGAGCAGCGCGAGAGCGCGATCACGGTGTGGAAGAAGTCGTCAGGACTGAAGGACACCGCGCTGCGCCTGATCCAGGGCGACCAGACCAAGCTGGCCGATCCGCACGGGATCGCCTTCGACCCGAAGAATCGCCTGCTCTACGTCGCCAATTACGGGACCTCGCACGTCGTGCGAAAGGCGACCGGTGACCGCGCGAAGGCCACCATCCTGAACTGGCCTGGCGGGCCGGGCGGCAACGAGATTGTCCCGGGCTCCGGCAAGTTCGACCGGCCGTCGATCACGGTCTACTCGGCCGACATCGTCGGCAACATGCCGCCGGTGCGGATCATCCAGGGACCGAAGACGAAGCTGGACCACCCGACCGGCGTCAGCTTCGACCCGGAGCGCGGCGAGCTCTACGTCGCCGACGAGATCACCGACACCATCTCGGTGTTCGCCGCCAGCGCGGAAGGCGACGTCGCCCCGATCCGCGAGCTGAAGGGCGCGAAGACGCTGATGAAGAACCCCAGCGACGTGTTCCTGGATTTCGCCAACAAGGAGATGTGGGTGGCGAGTTTCGGCAACCACCTCGCGCTCGCCTACCCGCTGGGCGCGTCCGGCGATGTGGCGCCGGTGCGGATCATCCGCGGCTCTCCGCTGAATACCCCGGGGGCGATGATCAGCAACCCGTTCGCGCTCACCTACGACACCAAGCGTGAAGAGATCCTGGTCACCAGCTGCGTCGGTCACCCGCGGATCGCCGCGTTCGCCAGGACGGCCGACAAGAACGCGCAGGCGGTGCGCGCGATCGAAGGCGCGAACACGAAGACCAATCGCACGATGCATGCGATCGCCTACGACGCGGTGAACGACGAGATCATCGTCCCGTCGCGCGCCGGCCAGGCGATCATGACCTTCCGCGGCAACGCCAACGGCAACGAGGCGCCGATCCGGATCATCCAGGGACCGAAGACTGAGCTCAGGCAGTTCGACAAGCTGTCGGTGGATGCGGTCAACAACGAGATCCTGGTGTTCTTCGGCGGCCAGGTGTGGGTGTTCGATCGCACGGCGAACGGCGACGTCGCGCCGAAGCGGAAACTCAACCCGCCTGGCCTGAGCGCCAACCATGCGGTGGTCGATCCGATTCGCAACCTGCTGGTCGTCGCCGGCGGCAACAAGATCTGGATCTTCGACCGGCTCGCGCAAGGAAGCGACGCCAAGCCTATCAGGGTCATCGGCGGCGGGCCGCGCAGCGGCCTGATCGTCGGCAACGGGATGACGCTCTACCCGCCAACCGGCAAGATCATCGTCAACGTGGCCGGGGATAGGGATGACGACCGCCCGATCGGCGTGCCCTTTACGCCGGAAGGCCTGGCCTCGCCCAAGTCCTACGTGGGCATCTGGAGCATCGACGACAGTGGCGACGTGCCGGCCACATGGACGATTGCCGGTCCCCAGGGCATGCTGCGGCAGCCGAGGGGTGTCACGCTCGACGCGAAGAACAAGACCCTCATCGTCAGCGACAAGTACCTGAACGGAGTACTGACCTACTCCTTCCCGGAACTGTTCGACGTGCCGCGCGCCAGGGAAACCGCGCGCGCCTCGCGCTAGGCGCCGATGGAACGGCGCCGCTTCCTGGCAGGACTCGCGGCGCTCGGAGCGGGCGCGGCGGCCTGCTCCTCACCTGACAGTTCCTCACCTGATACTGCGCCGGCGCCACAAGCGCCGGCGCAGAACCCCGGCGACCAGATCCCCGATAGCGGCAACCACGGCCGCATCAACGTTCACCACCACTACGCGCCGCCCATGTGGCTGAAGGTGCTGGCCGAGGCCGACGCGCTCAACGTCGAGCCCTGGAAGGACTGGAGTCCGTCGCGATCGATCGAGTCGATGGACAAGGCGGGCATCCGGACGGCGATCTCGTCGATCACCGTGCCCGGGATCTATTTCTGGGAGGGGTTCGGCAACCAGCAGGCGCCGCCAGGGGCGAAGTTGAAAAACGACGTCGTGGGGATGGCCCGCGACGCCAACGAGTTCGGCGCGAAGATGAAAGCGGACTTCCCGGGCCGCTTCGGCATCTGGGCGTCGCTACCCCTCCCCCTGGTCAACGAGAGCCTGAAGGAAATCGAGTACGCGCTCGACACGCTCAAGCTCGACGGGATCGGACTCCCCACCAGCATCGGCACCAAGTACATCGGCGACCTGTCGTTCACGCCGGTCTTCGAGGAGCTGAACCGGCGCAAGGCCGTCGTCTACACCCATCCGGGCGCCGCCCCGTGCTGCATGTACCTGATCCCCAAGGTCGGGCCGACAATCCTCGAATACAGCCAGGACACGGCGCGCACGATCGTCAGCTGGATCCAGAGCGGCCAGGCGGCCGCGTTCCCGGACATCGGCTTGATCTTCTCGCACGGCGGCGGCGACATCTGGTCCCAGCGCTTCATCAACGCCGAGATTGGCACCAGCAGGAAGAGCTTCGAGTCGCCCGAGAAGCCGCCCGAAAAGCTGACGCTGCTGCGGAAGTACTACTACGACACCGCGGCGTCGGCGAACTTCTTCCAGATGCAGACGCTCAAGACGCTGATCGGTTCATCGCAGATCGTGTTCGGCGACGACCACCCGTACGGCGAGCCGTTGACCTACGTCAAAGCCTTGAAGGAACTGGCGACCGACGGCACCTTCACCGTGGACGAGGTGAACGCGATCCTGCGAGACAACGTGCTGAGATTCATGCCGCAGCTGAAGCAGTACCAGACGACGTGAACCAGAGAACTGCTGTCGTGTCGTGGGGCCGGCCTTGTCAGGCCGGCCGGGCAAGCCCGACAGGGCTTGCCCCACATGCGCGGACGCGCTCCTAGAAATAGCTAAGCGTCTCAATCCCGACGCCGGCCTTGAAGCTGTGGACGACGGCCCGCTTCGCGGTGTCGATGACGGTGACGGTGCCGTCGCCGTCGTTGCCGACGAGCACCGTGCGCCCGTCGGGCGCGAACGCGAAGCCCATCGCATTCATCCCCGCCTTCAACACGTGCTGGGTGCCGTGCAGGTCCGAGGTGTCGATGATGTTGATGATCGATGCGCCACCGCCCAGGCCGCCGCAGGTGACCAGCGTCCTGCCGTCCGGACTGAGGCGCAGCTTGTAGCCCGGCTGCGACTGGCCCTGCAGCCGCACCTGGTCGACGATCGCGTTGGTGGCCGTGTCGATGACCAGGATGTCGGGTTCTCCTGCCTCGATCGCGTAGACGCGGCGGCCGTCCGGAGACGCCACGATTCCGCGTGAACCCCCTTTGGCAGGGATGCGTCCGATCATCTTCCGCGTCTTCAGGTCCACCACGCTGATGAAGTCATGCGCCGTCTGGTTCGCGACGTATGCCTTGCTCGCGTCGGGCAGGACCGCCAGCCAGTGACCGGTGCCTTCGACGTCGATCGCCGTCTCCACCTTCCGTGTCTTCGGGTCGATGATCAGGAGCTTCTTGCTGATGTCGGTGACCACGTAGAGCGTGCCGTTGTCGTCGATCTGGATGCCGTGCGGCGCCTGGTGCGGGGAGATGTCAATCGTGCCGGCTGGCTTCTGGGAAGCCAGGTCGACGACCAGGATTGACGTGCCGGGATTGGGGTTCTTCAGGTAGATGCCGTCGCCATAGATCGGCACGTACGCGGTCCTGTGGTCCGGCGAGATCGCAAGGTCGTGCGGCGCTCCCCCGGCCGTCGGGAAGGCGGACTGTTCCGCGAAGGTGGCCGGGTGCACGAACCGGATCTGATTGCCGCGCTTGTCAATCAGGATCAGTCCCTTGTCGCCGGTGGCGTTGTTGGAATCGCCAGCGGCGACCGCGCCTGCGCCGAGCAATGCCACGAGGACGAATGCGAACGCCGCCGCCTTGACGCGATTCGACATGGATGGTCCCTTCAGCTGACGCTATCCGATCACCGTTGCCCACAAGTGACGCTCCGCCCCGAACGGGTCGTTCACGACCTTCGACTGGTTGTCGAACACCATCACCGCGCGCGTGCCGGTGTACGCCGGCCAGCTCCCTGATACCGGATTGCCCGGGTTGCCGGTCTTCGCAAACGCGATCCACGCCGAGCTCATCCTCTCCGCCACCGCCGCCGCCTCGCGCGCGCCGCCCGTGGGTTCGGGAACCTTCACCGTGTTGTCGAACACGAACGACAGCTCGAGACCATGGTGCGCCATCATGCCGGGCGCATGCGCGGGCGGCTGCCACGCGAACTGATACGCGTAGACCGGCGCCTTGCCGAGCGCGTGCCTCCGATCCGCGAGCGTCGTCATGTCGAATCCGTAGGCGCGATGCGTCGCCATCAGCACGTACCGCTCCGTCGCGGACGTGCCCGGGTAGATGTCGCCGTACGCCTTGATCACGCGCTCGGCGGAACTGCCGGCGAGCACCTGCGCCCGCTGCAGCAGGTCAGCCTCGGTCAGCGCCCGGGACGCGATGGCCTTGTCGGGTCTCAACTGCGCCGCCGACTCCTGCTTGTTGATGCCGACCATCAGGGGGATGCCGGCATGGACCGCCGAGGCAAAGGGATCGAACGGATGGCCCGGCAGGATTGAGCCGTCGATCACCGGCCCGAAGCCCTGCTGGTAGTAGACGCCGCGGCGCCGTGGCATCAGGTCCTGGCGCTGCTCGATCGCGTTGTAGGCGGCGACCAGCCGCTCCGTCGGCACGGCCTGGAGCTCGGCGAGCTGCGACGGCTTCAGCCCGAGCTCGCGCAGGACCTCGCTCGTGTACTCGGTCGCCAGGTCCCGCGGCATCGCGCGGAGTTGCGAGCCGCTCTGGATGACCGCCTTGTGGAAGAGGCCCCTGGCCGCGGGCATCGCCAGCAGGTTCGAGATTTTCCGGCCGCCACCCGACTGGCCGAAGATCGTCACGTTGTCGGGATCGCCGCCGAACCGCGCGATGTTGTCCTTGACCCACCCGAGCGCCGCGATGATGTCGAGCTGGCCGACGTTGCCCGATGCCGCGTACTCCCGTCCGACCAGGTCGGCGAGGTGCAGGTAGCCGAACACGTTGAGCCGGTGGTTGATCGTCACGACGACGACGTCGCCGCGGGTGGCGAGGCTGACGCCGTCGTACACCGGGCTCGAGCCGGAGCCGCTGCTGAAGCCGCCGCCGTGGATCCAGAACATCACCGGGCGCCTGCCGCCGTCGTTCAGCCCGCGGGTCCAGACGTTGAGCGCGAGGCAGTCTTCGCTGACGCTGGCGGCGCGGCGGGCCACGTTGGCTTCGTCGATCTGGCCGGCGGTCACTTGCGGCGCCATCGGCGGGTACTCGAACGCGTCGCGCACGCCGGTCCAGGACGCCGGCTTCGATGCCGGCAGGAAGCGCATCCTGCCGCCGGTCGGGCCGCCATACGGGATGCCCTTGAACACGTGGACGCCGTTGTCCACCATGCCGCGGATCCTGCCCGCTGCCGTCTCCACGATCGCCGCGGAAGGTTCAGGCGCGGGCCGCGCGAATGCCCGGCCGCCGGGGATCAGGGAATACGCCGCGGCGCTCCCCGCAATTGTCGACAGGTTCCCGATGAAAGTCCGGCGGTCCATCGCCACCTCCTGTTACGGCTTGACGTACGCGAAGCCCTTTTCCTGCACGAGACCGATCGCGAAGATGTGGGAGGGCATGAGGCGAACACCGGGGACGAACCCGGCCACCAGTTCGGCGCGCACCGCCGGCGCGGGAAGATTCGTCGCCTGCGACAGCTCCTGGACGATCTGGCCCAGCGCGACGTTGCACTGCCAGAACACCGTGCCTCGCGCCTGGAGCGCCTGGACGCTGGTGTCGCCGTCGGACAGGTAAATGTTGCGGACGGCCGGCTGCTTGGTCATCGGGTCGACGATCTTCCAGCGCTCTCCCAGCTTGTACTTCTGCCAGATCGCGTCGGACGCGTTGATCGGGAACGCCGGTCGCGAGATGCCGACGGTGGTGTTGACCATCGGCGACTCGAGCGCGAAGACATCGCGGCAGGGATCGAGGTAGTTCCGGACGTAGCGCAGCGGGCGGGCATCGTTTGACAGGTCGTGCGAGCCGTAATCAAAGGCCAGCTTGTGCTGACCCTTGAGCTGGTCGAGCCAGGCCATGTCGAACTGCTCCGCGGGGCGCGCCGGCGCCTGCGCGAACGCCCGTCCGAACCGCCCATCAAGAGCCATCGCTCCAGTCAGGGACGCGACCAGCGACATGAACGAGCGCCGCCCTCGTGGGAAGGAGTGTGTGAAAGACTGCGAGGAAGACATCAGCGAACTCCTTTGTTGGGTGAAGCCGGAACCGGGGGCATGTTACCATCCGCCCGTTTCCTGGAGGTGCATCAGATGCGTGCTCCCGCTCTTCTCGCGGCCCTGGTCCTGGCGTCCGCCGTGGCGGCCCCCCAGGCGCAGCAACCCGCGCAGTTTTCGCCCGAATGGTACGCGCAGTTCCAGCGCGAATACAGCCAGCCGGTGGACCCGTTCCGCATTGTCGGGAATGTCTACTACGTGGGCGCGCGCAATATCTCGTCGTATCTCATCACCACCCCGCAAGGCCACATCCTGGTCGACACCGGGACCACGGCGATGCACGACGTCATCACCAACAGCGTGCGGACGCTCGGCTTCTCAACCTCCGACATCAAGATCATGCTGTCCACCCACGCCCACTTCGATCACATCGAGGGGCACGCGGCAATGAAGAAGCTGACCGGCGCGCAGGTCATGGCGATGGGCGGGGACGCCGAGGCGCTCTCGAGCGGCACAGACAACTCGGCGCTCGGCGCGGTCGGCTGGACGCCGGTCGCGGTCGACCGCGTGCTGAAGCATGGCGACACGGTGACGCTCGGCGGCACGACGCTCCGCGCGGTGCACTCGTCCGGACATACCCAGGGCGCGACGACGTGGTTCTCGACCGTCGAGGACAAGGGGAGACGCTACACCGTGGCGATCCTCGGCGGGACGACACCCAACGGCGGCGTCGCGCTGATCGGCAATCCGCGCCATCGCACGGTGATCGAGGACACGCAGCGCACGTTGAAGCTCCTCAAGGCCGAGAAGCCGCCGGACATCTACCTGGTGGGACACCCGCAGGCGATGTTCGAGGGCAAGGTGGACCAGATCAGGGCGGGAGCCGCGCCGCACCCGCTGCTCAATCAGCAAGCCTGGATCAAACAGATCGACGAGGCCGACGCGAACTTCCAGAAGCGCGTCGCAGACGAACGCGCCAAGGCCGGCCGCTGATGCGAATGCTGATGATTGCGGCGATGCCGATCGTCCTTGCGGGACTTGCGAGCGTGGCCTCAGCCCACCATGGATCCGCGATCTCGTACGACCTGTCGAAGCAGGTGACGCTGACCGGAGTGGTCACCGAGTGGATCTGGAAGAACCCGCACGTCTTCGTCCTGTTCGACGTCGCCGGCGAGCAGGGCACGGTGGTGAACTGGGGAGCAGAGACGCATCCAACCACGTTTCTGGTTCGCAATGAGGTCAAGGGCGTGCCGGTGCCATTGAGCCCTGTGTCAATCAAGCCCGGCGACAGGGTGACCGTCACGATGTTTCCATCGCGGGCCGGCGCGACGCGCGGCTTGTTAGCAAAGCTCGTCGATTCCGAGGGGAAGGTCCTCCTGGACGACGGCGAGACCAGGACGAACCGGCGGCCGGCTGCCCAGTAGCAGCAGCGTGGAGCATGGCATGAGGACCTTTCTGAGCGTTGTGATGATTGCGGGCGTTGCGCTCGCGATCGCCTTGGCCAGCGTGTCGGCGCAAACACCCACGTGGCGTCCCGGCAACCGTTCCCTGACGTCAGACCAGGAGCGGGAGGCGGCGGCGAAGGCGAAGACGCTCCCGTTCAGGCCGCGCGATCTATCAGGCGTCTGGGGTCTTGGCACCAACGGCTTCAACCTGGATCAGCGCGCCGTTCCCCCGATGACGCCGGACGGCAAGGCCAAGTACGAAGCCGCCAAGCCCGGACTCGGGCCGCGCGGCGTACCGCTCGGTAACGATCCGCTGATGATCTGCGACCCCGTCGGCTATCCGCGATCCCTGACCTACAACTACGGAATGGAGTTCATCGAGACGCCGGGCCGGATGCTGCAGTTCTTCGAATGGGGGCACACCTGGCGGACGATCTGGACGGACGGCCGCGCCCTGCCGGCCAAAGTAGACGAGCCGCGGTGGTACGGCTATGCCGTCGGGCGGTGGGACGGCGATACGTTCGTCGTCGAATCGAACGGGTATGACGAGCGCAGCTGGCTGGATCAGGACGGACACCCTCACAGCGGCGCCATGCGCGTGGTGGAGCGCTACCGGCGAGCGGCCGCCGACACCATGGAGGCGACCGTCACCCTGACCGATCCCGAGACCTACACGCAGCCGTGGGTGACGAAGACGACGCTGCGACTCAATCCCGTCGCCGAGATCGGCGAGTACTTCTGCGTGCCGTCGGACGAAGAAGTCTTCAGAAAACTGATGCGGGAGCCGGCCGGGGGAGTTCGTTAGTACGTAGTGTCCGGCTTCAGCCGGACCGTGGGTGGCCGGCGTCGTGATCCGTAGTCCGGCTCAAGCCGGACACTACGTACTGATGAACCGTGCGCTGGTCGGAGCGACCCGCGTGGCGCCGCTTAGGGGGGCTATTTCCGCGCGAGCTGCGCGCGGGTGCATTCCGCCATGGCGGACAGGAAGCGCTGGTAGGACGCCTCGCCGATCACCAGCGGATGAGGAGTGCCGGGCTTGCGCGTCCGGACCATCGCCAGCTTCTCGAACAGGCCGTCCATGATCGGGTGATTGAGCAGCTCGACCTCGACCTTGTGCTTCCTGGTCACGTCGGCGAAGTGCTCGATCGACGTCAGGTACTGCTGGAACGTCGCCGCGGGAAATCGTCTCTGCGGGTTCAGGATGCTCGCGCCGAAGAGGGCCGCCATGTGCGTGCGGCCGCCATCCTTCACGGGGAAGATGAACCCCATCGACCCTGGCGTGTGACCCGGGGTGGCGACCGGGATGACGGTGGTGTCTCCGAGCGTGACGGGCTGCCCCTCGCTCATGATGATCTCGCGCTTCGGCGGCACGTCGCCACCGGCGGCTGGCGGCGCCCCGGGTTTCGGTTCCAGGCCGTCCCACGCCGCCTTGGACATCGCGATCTTCGTGCCCAGGCGATCCTGCAGCAGCCGCGCCCCGCCGAAGTGATCGGCGTGCTCGTGGGCGATGACGGCGATCCTGACCCGCGCCGGATCCAGCCCGACCTTTTTCAACCCCGGGATCAACGTGTCGTCAAACCGATCGGCGTAGCCCGAGTCGATCAGGATGATCCCGTCAGAGGTGGTGATCGCCCAGGTGGTGACCGCCTTCTGCCCGACGAAGTAGAGGTTGTCGAACACCTTCATCGGCTCCGCGCGCTGCCCTTCGATGTCGCCCTCGGTCGCCGACGGCAGGATCTTCATCGCCGCGACCTGCTCTTCCGTGCTGCAGAAGAAGTTGGCGGCAGACGCCCATTCGGGTCCCGCCATCTTCTTCGCGGCATTGATATGCGCGGTGACAGCGGCAGAGTCCTGCGCCGTCGCCCCGCCGGCAAGCGCGAGGGAGAGCAGCGCGGCGATGGCGGCGGCGCGGATGGCGGTCATCTCAGTCCTCGACCCGGTCGAACACCTGCATGCTGCTGTAATCCTGGTCCCCGACCTTGCCCTTGGTCGTGATCGTCAGCACGGCGCCGTCTGCTGACAGCTTCCAGGTCCCGGTCTCGATGACCGCGCCCTTGATCTTCCCGGTGCGCTCGAGCGTCAGCGGATCGATGCGCTTGACCGCAAACGTCTCGACCGCGCTGCCCCGGGCCGGGGAGTCGCTGCCGTCCGGCTTTGCCGTGTACTCCACGCGGAAGGATCCGGTGTCGTTGGCGACGATCTGCGTGTCGATCATGTACGAGAGGGCGCCGCCCTCCGCCGGCGTGATGTGCAGCACCCGGCGCTCCGGTGCGCTGCCGTCGCGCCCGTCAAGCCCCGCGCGGCGCCAGCTCACTTCGAAGTTGGACTTGCCCCGGTTCAGGGTCCACCGCCCCGGAAAATCGGCGCGGGCGGCGGCTGCCGGCCTGCCCGCGGCAGGGCGGGCGGAGGTCGTGCGCTTCAGGGCTGCCGCCTTGAGCTCGGCGATCCTCGTCCGGAACTCCGGATAGAGCGTCGCCTTCCCGCCGAAGGCCGCTTCCTGCGGGATGTCGTACATCACCTGGAATTCCTTGTGCGTCTCGTACTGCCCGGGCAGATAGTGCGGCACGAAGTGCTTCGCCTGGCCGATGCGCTCGTCGGCGACTTCAAACGGATTGCAGTCGGCCTGGCCTCGCGCGCCCTGGCGGAACGCCACCTTCTCGAGCGCCCAGTTGGTCGTGCGCGTCAGCGGCTCGGCGAGATAGCCGGGATCGTCGATGATCGCGATCAGCATCAGCGTGTCAGCCTGGCGCAGGAACCATTCGGTGGTGATCGCCTGGTCGCTGTGCGGGGTGCCGTTGCGCTGCAGGTAACCGGCCTTGATGTGGGTCGTGGTCACCTTCAGCGCGTTGCCTTCCCACACCCCGGTGGAGAAGCCGGCGAAGGTATGCGGCGCGTACTCCGGCGGATGCGGGCGTCCGTCCATCCAGACCGTCCGCTCGCTGATGCCCAGCAGGATGTCGTACCGCTGCACCTGGTAGGTCAGCGGATCCACGACCTTGGCGATCTCCAGGCCGGTCGGTCCGCGCAGGCCGTAGATGCCGGTGTGGGGGCGGCACTGTTCCTCGGGAATCGCGAACCACCCTGGATCCCAGCTTGCCGAGGCGAAGACACCCGCTTCGTTGAGCGGCAAGCCGGTGAAATCGCCGACCAGCAGTCCCGAACGGCGGTCCCACAGATCCTCGTGAAACAGGTCGGTCCAATATCCTTCGATGTCCACGCCGACCGTCACGTACGGCAGGCCCTGCGCCGAAGGCTGCATCGGCCCAACGGTGTCCTGCGCGTAGAGCGGCCGGCAGAGGAGCATCGCGGCGAGAACCAACAACGCCGGGCACCGTTTCATCTTGGGTTTCATATCGGCACCTCTACTTGTGCGCCACGCAGGGCGTCGGAGCGAACTTCGAGTTGTCCGGCTCCTTCTTGAAATGCGTGCTGGTCACGAACGGCTCGTTGAGATAGGTCGGGTCGTCGACGATGCTCGTGACCACGAGCCAGACGTCGCCGTTGGTCATCGTCGCGCGGACGAAATATTCGGTGAGCACGGCCTTGTCGCTGTAGGGCACGCCGTTCATGCGCAGGTACCCCGCGCGCATGTTCGTCGTCACCACCTTGAGCGCCCCGCTCGGCGCCTGCCCGGCCCGGCCGCGCGCAGCGACACCCGGGGTCGAGGACACCGGGAGCTCCCACAGGGCAGACGACTGCCCCTGCCAGGTCGGCGCTCCCTGCGCCGGCTTGCCGCCGTAGCGCAGTACACGTTCCTGGGTGCCGGCATCGAACTTCACCTGCAGCGCATCGTCATCGAGCCATGCGATGTTGAGGCGCCCGGGCATGCGCATGACGGAGGCGGCGCCGTAGACCTTGCACTGGAGCCCGCCGGCATCGTCTGCCTTCGCGTCCCAGTTATCGGCCACCTTGCGGCCCTCCGAGTTCAGCGGAATCGCGGCGTAGTCGTATCGCGGCGGCGTCACCATGCGCCAGCGCCAGTCCTCGGTCACCACCGACACCCAGGTGCCCGTCAGGTCGATCGGCGCCGCGGCCTTCAGGGTTCGCGGCAGTTCGGGCGCGGGGCCCTGCTCGACGGCGCGCTGGCCCTGCGCGGCCGCCAGCGTCGTCACCGTCAAGGTGAACGCGACAGCGAGAATTGAAACGTTCCTCATCATGAGCTTCCCGTGTTTTGCCCTTTGCCCTTTTACCTTTTACCTTTGCCCTTTGACTGCCTCAGTCGAACTCGCCGCCCCACCGCCATTGATCGGCGGGCCGGTAGATCGTGCGAACGCGAACGCGGTAGTCACCGGCGGTCCGCGACGGGTCGCCCGTGATGATCAGGTGGTCTCCCACCTTGAGCGTGTCCCGCGCCACGCCCTGGTTCCCCAGCTGCCCGCCGCTGCCCCATTCGGCCGACCAGCGCTGCGACTGGCCCTTGGCGTCCTTCGCCACGATCTGGACGAACGAGTGCGGGTTGCGCCAGAGGAACTGCACGAGGTCGCCTTCGATCGTGACTTTCTTGCTCTCGATATAGGTGGCCGCAAAGGAATGATGCGCATACGCGCGGCCGGCGAGCAGCGAGGCGACGATGAGACCAGCGACGATCAGTAAACGTTTCATGACTATTCTCCTGGTACCCGGAGGCCTGAAGGCCTCCTCTACCGAGCCGGCTTTCGCGCGGGCGCCGCGGGCTTGAGCTCTTTGTATACCGCTTCGATGAACATGTCGGTGGTCCAGCGGCCGCTCGTCGCGCCGTACCTGAAGTCGTAGTCGAGCGTCGGCTTCGCGGCCTTCACCTGCTCGATCGTCATCCCCTTCTTGGCCATGTCGTCGATCCGGTCGCGGATCATCACCACCATGTTGCGGTACTCGACGACGTCCGATTCGTCGGAGAGCCGGCCGTGCCCGGGAATGATTTTCGTGCCCCCCTCGGCATTGCTCTCGGGAATGGCGATATCGAGAATCCGGTTCAGCCCGTCGATCACGCCCTTGAGGCCGCCGCTGCGCTGGCCGTCGATGATCGGGTACGACGTGGTCGAGAAGACGTCGCCGGCGCTGATGACATCGGACCTGCGGAAGTAGACGATGCTGTCGCCGTCGGTATGCGCGCCGGGCTGATGGATGATCTGGATTGATTCACCGTTGAACCACAACTCCTTCACATCCAGGTATGCGTCAGTCGGAATCGCGCCCTGCGGAAGCCTGGCCTCGCCGCCCTCGGGGGATGCGAGCTGCAACAGCATGTTTTCGTGGGACAGGATGGTGGCGCCCATGCCGCCGCGGCCCGCCGGCCTGGCGAGGCTCTCGTTCCCGCCGATGTGGTCGGGATGAATGTGGGTGTTGATGATGTAGCGGATCGGGCCCTGCGAGATCTGCCGGACCGCGGCGCGGATGCGGTCGGTGGAGGCCGCCAGCCCGCTGTCCACGAGCAGCACGCCGTAGGCGCCGATGTAGGTGCCCGGGATGCGGGGCGGCCTGGTGGCCGGCTCGACCTGGAGCGTGACGTTGCCGCCGCCGCCGACCAGCATGTAGACCGTGGGCGCCACCTGCAACACGCGGATGTCCGCGGTCGCGGCGTTCGCGGGCGGAGCGGGCTGACCCTGGGCGGCGACTCCTCCGCTGGCGAACAGCGCTGCGGCAAGCGCTCCCGCAATACATACGATCGTTGTCGACCCGGCGACGCGTGCGTGCATTGAGCGGCTCCCGAGATGAACGGCTGATTCAGTGAGCGACGCGTGACTATAAACCGCGCGGGGGTTCCGCGACCAGCTTCTCATCCACGATCTTCAGGATCGCGTCGAAAAACCCGGTGATCGCCGCTGGCCCCAGCACGGCCGGATGCGGGCCCTGCCCCCGCTTCTGCAGGGCGAGCTCGATCTCCGCCAGGTCTTTCGGCCCGAGGAACGGATGGTTGCCGAGCGCGACATCCCACGGCCCGAGCTGCTTCAGCCGCAGCATGCTCTTCTTGAACGTCGGCCCGAGATCGGGCGCGTAGTGCAGCCCGAGCCCGCCCGGGGTGAGGGCGCGGTACGACCGGCCGCGATCCCGTACCTGGTACTCGACGGACGTCGCTCCGGGGGTGTGACCGGGCGTGAAGTGGAACTTGAACGTCGTGTCACCCACGGTGATCGCGTCGTTGTCCTTGAGCACGAGGTCGCGCCGGATGGCCATCGGGAAACCCTGCTGCCCGGCCGCGGACTGCTGGCGCTCGACCTCCGCCCAGTCCTCCGCGGAGAGGCCGACGCGGGCGCCGCTGATCTGCTTGAGGCGCGCCGCGCCGCTGGCGTGATCGGCGTGTGAGTGGGTGACGAAGACGTACTTGATGTGGGCCGGGTCGAAGCCCACCTTCCGGATGCTCGCGAGCAGCCAGTCAACGGTCTGGGCATAACCCGAGTCGATGAGCACAAGCCCGTCGGACGTGGTGACGAGGTACACGCTCACGGTCTCGAAGCCGACGTAATAGACGTTGTCGAAGACCTTGAAGGGATTCTTCTGCTGGACCGAGAGCGGCCCGCTGCGTTCGGTCGCACCCCATGGCGACTTCGCGTTCCACTTGTTCTGGTTCGCCTGGGCCGCGCCGCGCGCGATGCCCTGGCTCCCGTCGCGCGGGCCGCCGCCCTGGCCACGGTTTTCGCCGCCGCGCCCGTCGCCCTGCGCGAGCGCGGTCGAAGACGCGAGCAGGCATGTCAGCAGGCCGATCAGCAGCCGATTCATACGGGCCTCCGGGAAGTAGGCAGTAAGCAGTAGGCAGTAGGCAGTGAGCGGTAGGCAGTCGAGAGTCTTACCGCCTACTGCCTACTGCCTACTGCCGCCGCACAGGATAGCACCTGTCCCCGGAAGTGATGGCAGGCGCTTGACATCGCCCATTCTGTCCCGTACTGTCACCCATCCCCCACACTCGTGGCTCGGGTGCCCGACATACCAATCAAGGAGCTACATGATCTTCAGATTTGCGGCGATCCTCACGCTGCTGGGACTGGCGGTGCTGAACCCCGCCATCGCCTCGGCGCAGGGCGCGATCGCCGGCGTTGTCAAGGATGCGTCCGGCGCTGTGCTGCCAGGGGTGACGGTGGAAGCCGCCAGCCCCGCCCTGATCGAGAAAGTGCGCTCGGCCGTGACGGACGGCTCCGGGCAGTACCAGATCGTCAACCTGCCGCCTGGCGGCTACGCAGTGACCTTTACGCTGGCGGGGTTCAACACCTTCAAGCGTGACGGCATCGAGCTGACGGGCAACTTCACCGCGACGGTCAACGGAGACCTCCGGGTCGGCGCCCTCGAAGAAACGATCACCGTCACCGGCGAAGCGCCCACCGTGGACGTCCAGAACACCGCCCGGCAGCGCGTCGTCGACCGTGAGATCATCGAGAACATTCCCTCGGGCCGGAACATCTGGGCCCTCGGGGCGCTCAACCCCGGGATCACCACCAGCGTGCCCCAGGATGTCGGCGGCGCCGTGATCAACGCGACCACCGGCATGTCGTCGCACGGGAGCCGCAGCAACGACGGCTGGACGTCGATGTCCGGGATCACCATGAACGCCATGGCGTCGCAGGGGTTCACGACGCGGCTGCTCTACAGCATGGCCAGCCTCCAGGAGGTCACGCTCGACTATTCGGCGAACACCGCCGAGGTGCCGACCGGTGGCGTGCGCATCAACATCATCCCGCGTGAGGGCGGCAACGCCTTCAACGGGACGTTCTTCTCCAGCCTCGCGACCGGCGCGATGCAGGCGAACAATCTCAGCGACGACTTGAAGGCCCAGGGCCTGCGGACGCCAGACGCGGTGAAGAAGCTCTTCGACGTCAACCCGGGATTCGGCGGCCCGCTCCGGCGCGACAAGCTCTGGTTCTACGTCTCGGTGCTCTATTCCGGGTCGCAGCTGGACGTCGCGGACATGTTCGTCAACAAGAACGCGAACAACCCGAACCTCTGGACCTATGACCCCGACCTGAACCAGCCGGCGTTCAAGGACACACACTACCAGGGCGGCGACGTGCGCCTCACCTGGCAGGCCAGCCCCCGGAACAAGATCGGCATTCTCGTTGCGGAACAGACCGGGTGCACGTGCGTGGGTGTCGTCTCCGCCACCATCGCTCCCGAGGCCGACATCCGCGAGCAGTTCCCGATCCAGCGCCGGCAGCTGGTCGACTGGACCTCGCCCCTCACCAGCCGCTTCCTGCTCGAGGCCGGCGGGGCCCTGCATTTCGGGCGCAGCGTGCGCCTGCCGTCGCTCCAGTCGGGCCCGAACATGATCACCGTCAACGAACAGTCGACCGGCCTCCGCTACCGCGCGGCCGACAACTTCCGCAACGGACCGAACCAGGCGCTCCATCTCCGGGCCGCCGCGTCGTATATCACCGGGACCCACGCCTACAAGGCGGGCCTCACGCACAGCCATGGGTACGAGGCGCGCGACACCAACGACGGAGGACAGCCGCTCACCTTCCGCTTCAACAACGGCGTGCCGAACCAGCTCACGCAGCGCGCGCTGCCGCTGATCGGCCGGGTCAACGTGGATCACAACATCGGCTTCTACCTGCAGGACAAGTGGACGATGAGCCGCCTCACGGCGAGCTACGGATTCCGCTACGACTATTTCGGGACCGGTTTCCCGGAGCAGACCGCGGGACCGGCGATCCTGGCGCCGACGCGCAACCTCACCTTCCCCGCCGCCGACAACCTGTCGTGGCACGACATCAGCCCGCGCCTCGGCGCGAGCTACGACCTGCTCGGCAACGGCAAGACGGCGCTGAAGGTGAGCTTGAACAAGTACCTGCAGAATGAAGCCGCGGGATCGGCGCTCGCCTCCGATCCGAGCCCGCTGAACACCCTGGTTACCAACACCACCCGCTCCTGGACCGACGCCAACCGCAACTTCGTGCCCGACTGCAATCTGCTCAGCCCGGTCTTGAACGGGGAGTGCGGCGCGATGGCGAATGCGGCCTTCGGCACCCTGCGGCCCGGCGCAACCTACGATCCCGACCTCCTTCGGGGATGGGGCAAGCGGCAATCGAACTGGGAGTTCTCGGCGGGCGTGCAGCACGAGCTGTTCCCGCGCACGTCGATCGACGTGGCCTACTTCCGCCGCAGCTACCAGAACTTCGTCGTCACCGACAACCGGGCGGTGAGCGCGGCCGACTACGACCAGTTCAGCATCACCGCACCGTCCGACCCGCGCCTGCCCGGCGGCGGCGGCTACACCGTGTCTGGTCTCTACGATCTGAAGCCGGCCAGCTTCGGCCGGGCCGCGGACAACTACGTCACCCTGTCGAGCAACTACGGCGACCAGGTCGAACGCTGGCAGGGGGTCGACGTGAACCTGAGCATGCGGCCGCAGAACGGGCTCCTGCTCCAGGGCGGCCTGAGCACCGGCAGCACGCTGACCGACATCTGCGAGGTTGCCGAGCAGCTCCCGGAATACCTGCTGGGGACGCCAGCCCTCGGGGGCGCCGGCGCGGCCGCGTCACCCCAGGTGGTCGCGGTGTCCACCGGCAACGGCGGCGCGCTGTCCAACCAGTGGATCCCCGCGCAGTTCTGCCGGCAGCAGTCGGCCTACCTGACCAACGTCAAGTTCTCCAGCAGCTACACCATCCCGCGCCTCGACGTGCTGGTCAGCGGAACGTTCCGCAGCATTCCCGGTCCCGAGATCTACGCGAACTACGTCGCGACCAACGCGGTGATCGCGCCGTCGCTGGGCCGTCCGCTCTCGGGCGGCGCGGCGAACCTGCCGGTGACGATCCTGGAACCGGGGACGTCGTACGGAGAGCGCTTGAACCAGGTGGACATGCGCGTCGGCAAGATCCTCCGGTTCGGCCGCACCAAGACGTCGCTGAACCTCGACCTCTACAACCTGTTCAACGTCAACTCGGTGCTGACCCTGAACAACGCGTTCGCCAGCTGGCAGCGCCCGACGTCGATCCTGCTGGCCCGGTTCGCGAAGATCGGCATGCAGATCGACTTCTAACGATGACGGGCCACGGAGGCACGGAATCACGGAGAAACAAGATCAAAAAACCTCCGTGCCTCCGTGCCTCCGTGGCTTTCGTGATCGCAGTTGGGGCGCTGGCCGCGCCCGCAGCTGCCCAGGTGCGGGCCGGGACCTGTCCCGAGATGGTCCTGCACAACGGCACGATCGCGACCATGGATGCGCGCAACACCATGGCGCGCTCGGTCACCATCCGCGGCAACCGCATCGCCGCGGTCTCCACCGGCAGCGGGATTCCGAAGCACGAGCGGTGCGCCACGCTGATCAACCTGCGCGGGCGCACCGTCATACCGGGCCTGATCGACTCCCACAATCACATCGTCCAGCTCTCGCTCAGGCCCGGTCACGACATGCGGGAGATCGAGAGCGCCTTCTCCATCGCCGACCTGCAGCAGGTCACCCGCGCCATGGCAGGCACGCTGCCGGCGGGCGACTGGATGACCGCTGTCGGCGGGTGGGCGCCACACCAGTTCGCCGAACGGCGCATGCCGACACAGGACGAGCTCGACGCAGCGGCGCCCGACCACCCGGTCTACCTGCAGACGGGATTTGCCGGGCCGGCGGTCACCAACACCAGGGGACGGGCGTTCCTTGCCCGGCACGGCGTGACGATCGGCGCCGACGGCAGCATCGGCGCCAACGCGCCGACGATCGCCGCGTGGAAGGCGCTCAAGTCGCTGCAGAGCGACGCCGACCGCCGGCGCGGCGCTCTCGACGCGATGACCTACGCCGCGCGGGTCGGCCTGACGACGTCCGCCGACAAGGGGGGCGCGTGGCCAGGGGACACGCCAGGCGCGCAGGGCGTCGCGCAGCTCGGCGCCGGCGCGGCGAACGAGGTCCCGCCGTTCACGGCCTACGACCAGTTCATCGCGCTCGACCGTGAACGCAGGATGCCCGTTCGCGTCAGGATCTTCTTCTACATGCAGGACCTGACGCCGCAGCTGCCCTTTCTCACGGCACGGCTCGAGAACCAGTTCCCAGACTTCGGGAGCGGGTCGCTGCGGGTGTCGGGGCTCGGTGAGCGGATCCATGGCGCCGACGCCGCTCCGCCGGTCTACGAGGCGGCCGTGCGCCTGGTCGCGCAGAAACGGTGGGCGTACGACCAGCACGCCAACGGCCTCGCCGATCAGAAGGCCATCGTCGCCGTGTGGGAGAAGGTCAACGCGGCGTTTCCGCTCGGCGATCTCCGCTGGTGCCTTGCCCACGTGCCCGGCATCGATCTCGACACCCTCAATCGCGTGAAGGCGCTCGGCGCTGGCGTGAATATCACCGGTGGCCGCTACCTCAGTGGCACGGCCGCGCAGGAAGGATCGCCGTTCAGGCGGATGCTGGAGAGCGGTATTCGCGTCGGGTATGGCGGCGACGGCGGCAGCGTGGCACCGCTCAATCCGTGGCCCCATGTCTATTACATGGTGACCGGCAGGAACAGCGCCGGCGAGGTGATCGAGCCGCCGGGCCAGCTGCTGACCCGCACCGAGGCGCTGCGCATGTACACCTCGAGCCAGGCCTGGTTCACGAAGGACGAGAGCGACCTCGGGTCAATCGAGCCCGGCAGGCTCGCAGATCTCGTCGTGCTCAGCGACGATTTCTTCGATGCACGGAAAGTCCCGGATGCGGCGATCAAGCGCCTGCGGTCGGTGCTCACGATCGTGGACGGACGGATCGTGCATAACGCCTTGACACCAGCCGGGGCGGGTCCTATAGTCCCGGTTCACTAGCCCGCCTACAGTCCGATTCACAACGCGTCCCCGTCCCGGGGCACGTGGAGGTTTATTTCATGCGTGCACTGCGAACCCTCGTGTGTGTGCTGGTCGCTCTCGCCGGTGTCCCGGCGCTCGTGTTCGCGCAGGCGTCGATCGCCGGCCAGGTGAAGGATGCGTCCGGCGCGGTGCTGCCCGGCGTCACCGTGGAGACCTCGAGCCCGGCCCTGATCGAGAAGGTGCGGTCGGTCGTGACCGACGGCAGCGGCCAGTACCGCATCGAGCTGCTGCCACCCGGCGCCTACACCGTGACCTTTACGCTGCCCGGCTTCAATGCGGTGAAGCGGGAGGGCATCCAGCTGACCGGGACGTTCACGGCCACCGTCAATTCGGACCTGCGCGTGGGCGCCGTCGAGGAAACCATCGTCGTCACGGGCGAGACGCCGATCGTCGACGTGCAGAGCGCCGCCCAGCAGCGCGTCATCGACCGCGAGCTGATCGACAAGCTGCCGACCGGCCGGTCGCCGTTTGCGCAGCTCGCCCTCATCCCGGGCGTGGTTGTGGCAGCCGCCAACCAGGACGTCGGCGGCGCGACGCAGCTCTCCGGCGCGATCACGGTGCAGGTGCACGGCACGACAGGCGCCTCGCAGTTGCTGATGGAGAACGGCTTGTCAACCGCCGCGCTGATTTCGCCGTCCAATTCCCAGATCACGTTCAACATGGCCGCATCCCAGGAAATCGCCGTCGACTATTCCGGCGGGGGCGCCGAAAACAACGCCGGCGGCGTGAAGATGAACGTGATCCCGCGGGAAGGCGGCAACACCTTCAACGGCGTGCTCTTCCTCAACGGCACCTCCGGCGTGCTGGCGGGCAGCAATTTCTCGCAACGGTTGCAGGATGCCGGACTTCGGGCACCCAACGAGATCAACAAGATGTACGACATCAACCCTGGCTTTGGGGGCCCGCTTCGGCAGGACAAAGCCTGGTTTTACGCGTCGGGCCGGCGCGCCATCTCCTCGAAGTGGATGGCGGACGAGTTCTACGACAAGAACTACAACAACCCGAACATCTGGCGCTACGAGCCTGACCTCACCCGGCAGGTGTCCAACGACTCAGACGTCAATGACGGGCGCCTGCGTCTCACCTGGCAGGCCGCGCCGAAGGTGAAGATCGGCGGGCTCTACGTCCAGCAGACCGCGCGCAACTGGCCGTCGATTCTCGATGTGCAAGGGTCGAATCTGCCCGGCACCTCCCTGTACGCGGTCGAGGCCGGACCCTACCACTACTTTCCCGTGGAACGGCAGGTGACGGCCGACTTCACCTCGCCTCTGACCAACCGGTTGCTGATCGATGGCGCCGTCAAGAGCACGTTCGAGCGGGCGATTCGCGATCCGCTTCCCGGGATGAACCCGGCGATGATCAACGTGCTCGAGCAGTCCACTGGCCGTCAGTACAGGACCCGGGCTTCGTACATCAATCGGCCGAGCACGGTGTATTTCTACCGCGCCGCCCTTGCGTACATCACCGGCGCCCACTCGTTCAAGGTGGGAATCGGCGACATCGCCGGCCGCACCAACCAGCGCGACTGGGACCTCAACCCGGTGAGCTACCGGTTCAACAACGGCGTGCCCAACCAGATCACGATGCGCGCCTTCCCGGTGGATTACGCGGTCGACGTCGATCATCAGTTCGGCGCCTACGTCCAGGACCGGTGGACGATCAACCGCCTGACGCTCAACGCCGGGCTTCGCTACGACTGGTTCAAGAACAGCTTCCCCGCTCAGGAGGTCGGCCCGGCCCCGCTCGCGCCGGCCCGGAACTTCCGGTTTCCCGAGACCGAGGGTCTGTCGCTGCACGACCTGAATCCGAAGCTGAGCGCGGCGTACGATCTCACGGGCAACGGGCGGACAGCGCTCAAGGTGAGTTTCAACCGCTACGTCGAGCAGTACACGGTCGCGGGCCTCGCCGGTTCGCGCAACCCGATCCTCAGGCTCGCCAACCAGACCACACGGTCGTGGGCCGACGCCAACGGCAACTTCGTCCCGGACTGCAGCCTGGTGAACCTGGGCGCGAACGGTGAGTGCGGTGCGGTGGCGAACCAGACCTTCGGAACGGCGGTGGCCGAAGGAAATTTCGACGAGGACATCCTGAAGGGGTGGGGCAATCGTCTCTACAACTGGGAATTCACGGCGGGCGTGCAGCGCGAGATCCTGCCGCGGCTTTCTGCGGATGTCACCTATTTCCGGCGTTGGTACGGTAACTTCACCGCGGTCGATAACCAGGCGGTCACCGCCGCTGATTTCTCGACCTTCGGCATCACCGCGCCGAGCGACCCCCGGCTGGACAATGGCGGCGGCTACGCCGTCACCGGGCTGTTCGACGTGAACCCCGCGAGATTCGGCCAGGCCAACAACATCACGACCTTTGCCAAGAACTTTGGCGAGCAGGTGCAGCTCTGGAACGGCGTGGCGCTGACGGCCAACGCCCGCCTGCAGAGCGGCGTCGTGATCCAGGGGGGCGTCGACATGGGAGCGCTGACGCTGGATACGTGCGAGATTCGCGCGGCCCTCCCGGAAACCGCGCCGCTGAACCCGTACTGCCACACCAGCCAGCCGCAAGCCCAGTTGAAGCTCCTCGGGTCGTACACCATCCCTCGGATCGAGCTGCAGGTGAGCGGCACGTTCCAGAACATTCCCGGGCCTGAGATCGCCGCCAACTTCACGGCCACCAGCGCGATCATCGCCCCCTCCCTTGGGCGACCCCTCGCCGGCAACACGGCGAACGTGGCAGTGAACCTGGTCGAGCCCGGGACGATGTACGGGGAGCGCCTCAACCAGCTCGACGTCCGCCTGGCCAGGGTGGTAAGCCTCGGCCGGACCAGGGCCACGTTCCAGCTGGACGTCTACAACGCGCTGAACGTCGACACCGTCACAACGCTCAACAATGCGTTTGCGTCGTGGCAGCGTCCGCAGGGGATCATCCTGGCCCGCTTCGCGAAGCTGGGACTGCAGCTCGATTTTTAAGACACAGCCTCCAAGAGACACAGCCACGGAGACACGGGGTCACGGAGAAACACGTTCTTAATGACCTCCGTGTCTCCGTGCCTCCGTGGCTTGTGATCGTGATCAGCGGCTCGGCGGTGTCGCGAGGTGCTGGCGGTAGAAGGCAATCGTTCGGGGCCACGAGTCGGCCGTGGCCTCGAAATTGTTCCCGAGATCCTGCATCCAGAGAAACGAGTGGGTCGCGTGCGGGTAGGTGTGCGACTCGTACGACTTCCCCAGCCGCGTCATCTCAGCGCGCGTTCCAGCCACGGTCGAGAAAATCCGCGCATCGTCTTCACCGTAGAAGCCGAGGACCGGGGCCGACGCTTTTGCCAGCGAGGCCACCGGCGGTGGTCCCCCGTAGTAAACGACCGACGCGTTGTGCCCGGGGGCGTCGGTGGCCAGCGTGAAGCTGTTGGTGCCGCCGCCGCAGAACCCGATGCTGCCGGTCCTGCCGTTCGAGCGCGGCATCTTCGCCGCAAAATCACGCACCGCTTTGATCCGGCCCATCACGGCCTCGCGGTTGAGCGCCTGGGTGGCGCGCATGCGGTCGTCCATGAATCGGAACGAGTCGAAGTTCCCGCCGCTCGGACCGAGCCCGGATGACAGGTCGGGAACGACGGCGATGAACCCGTCCTTCGCGAGCTGATCGGCGACGCCGCGAACCCAATCGGTGACGCCTGATGCCCCGTGCAGCACCAGCACCGCGCCAACCTTCTGCTCGCCCTCGGGATAGACCACCCAGGTGTGCATCCGAACCTGCGTCCCTGGGACCGCCACGTCTACCCACTCGTTGCGCCGCGGCGTCGTGCCGACGATCCGCTCGGCCATGACCCAGTTGGCAGGCAGGTCATCCGGCTTGACGTTGAGGCCGGGGGTCTCGCGCGGCTTCGTGCCCGGCCCCGCCTGTCCCGTCGCCTGTCCCGCGCGCATCTCCATCGCGACGTGGTCCATGCCGGGCAGCGGATCGAAGCGATTGCCGGTCTGAGCCGACAGGAACTCCAGCGCGCTCGCCCACCCTCGATCGCTTAGCGCGAACGTGGCGGTGGGCGCCGTTCCGGCCTCCGCGTGGATCCGGCCATCGCCTACCTCGAGGCTGGTGATGGCGCCGTTGGCCGCTGGAATCCGCGACGCAAAGCGCTCGACTGCGGGGGAGGGCGAATCCGGGACGATGCCGATGAACCCGTCGCGCGAGGCCTGGAAGGCAAGGGCGCGGGCCCAGTCGGTCATGCCCTCGTCGGTCGTCACGATCACGACCGGCGCCCTGTCCGCCCGGTCAGGGTAGGAGACGAACGCCCGCGCGGGTCCGCCGGCGCCGGGCACGTCCACGAACTCGCTGTTATGAACGGCGCCTTCCAGCAGTTGGCGGGTCGTCGCCGCCCCGGGCAGCACGAAGGCGGAGGCGATGGCGCCGCCGCCGGTGATAACGCCGCCGGCTTTAAAAGGGACAGCGTGGGCGTCGTGCGCCGCGTGGTTGGTGTGATCGGTGCGGGCGGCGGCGGCGCCGTGCTGGTCGGCATCGCTGCCGAGCACGGCGCCGCCACCGAGGGTCAGCGTCGCCCCCGCGAGCACGAGCGCGAGGATGCGCATCAGCGCTGCGTGGCTGCGCGCGACGCCAGGATCCGGTTCACCTCGGGGTTAATCCCCTTCTCCAGCCACCGATCGAGCTCGGTGAGCTGTGCCGGCGTCAGCACGCTCTTGGCTTCAGCCTTCAACTGCTTGGTGGCGTTCTCGACCGCCTCGTTGTACTTGCCGACGGAGTCGAGCCATGGCTGCACCTTGGCTCCCGACAGCTTCAGGATACTGACCGTGCCGGTGGGACAGAGGGTGCCGGCCTGCATCGTGTTGCAGAACACCTCCGGGGCTGGCGCAGGGGCGGGCGCGGCCGCGGCCGGCTGCCCGGCCGGGCGCTGGCCGGCGTCAAGCGTGGTCAACGAGAGTGCGAGGACGGCGACGGCGATCGCGACGCGGAGCGTGGTGATCATGTTTCCTCTCTAGAAATCAAACTGCAGGCTGACCTTCGCGAACCGCGCCGGAAAGATCCCGTTCGGCTGCTGCCAGGCGGGACCGAAGGTGTTGTTCAACACCAGCGCGGTGCTCGCGTTCAACATGTTATAGAAGTCGACGCTGAGGGTCGACTTCGTCTCGCCGAACCTGAGCACTTTGCCGACGCGGAAGTCCACCTGGCTGAGGCGCTCGCCGTAGTTGATGCCATTCTCCAGCAGTGGCACCGTGACATTGGCAGCGCCCCCGGAGAGCGGCCGGCCGAGCGTCCGTGCCGCCACCGCCGTCGGCAAGGGGTAGTTGGCCTGGATCGGCGCTCCCGGCAGGTTCTGCAGCGTGCCGCTGACCATCACGCCGATGCGCGGAATGGTGTACGAGCCCAGCAACTTGACCTGGGTCAGCCAGGCGGTCGCGCTGTGGCAGAACTGGAGCGGTCTTGGCGTCCCGAAGGTAATGAGACCCGAGGTCGCGCGGGTTTCGCTCGGTTCCGGCACCTTGCTCAGCAGGTCGCAATTGTCGGTCACGGTGCGGCCGGTGCTGGTGCCGCCCTGCAGCAGCAGTCCCGGCACGAACCGCATCGCGATGTTCACGTCTGCGCCGTGCCAGTACTCCGTCTGTTTGCCGTAGTATCTCGCCAGCGTGACGAGGTTGTCGGAGACGAGGCCGAACTTGGCGGGATTGAGGTTGTACATCCCGCTGACCGTATAGCCGCCGCCGCCGGGTAACCGCGGATCGGATGGAGCGACAAAGTCGAACTTGTCGAAGTCGGCGGGGCTGAGGTTCCTGTTGTCCGTCGTGCGGAAGTTGCCATAGGCGCGGCGGAAGTAGCTGACGTCCACCGAGGTACGCGGCAGGATCTCGTGCTGGATTCCTGTCGAGAATTCCCAGTTGAACCCCTGCTTGTTCCACCCGTGCATCAGTCGTGGATCGAAGGTCGCCCCCTGCACGGGCAAGCCGAAGTTCGGATTGGCCATGGCGCCGCACTCGCCGTTCGCCGCTGCAGCCATCAGGTTGCAGTCGGCCACGTAGTTACGGTTCGCGTCGGTCCACGACCGCGTCGTCTGGGTGATCAGGTTGCTGACGGGGTTGGGGTCCTGGAAGATGGGCGCACCGGCCGACACCACCTCGAGATACTTGTTCAGGCTGACCTTGAGAGCCGTCTTGCCATTGCCGAACAGGTCGTAGACCGCGCCGAGGTGCGGCGTGACGTTGTGCCAGGTCAGGAATCCGTCGATCGCCGGGAAATCGATGTTGCGCGACGGTGCCAGTGGCGAGGGGCCCGCGTGCTGCTCCGGAAAGCTTCCCGCCACGTAGCTGTAGCGCATCCCGTACGACGCCGTCAGGCGGGCGATGGTCCACTTGTCCTGGGCGAAGATGCCCATGTTGTGGTCCATGTTCGTCTCGGTGAACAGCGGGAATGCGCGCTGACTCAACTGGTTCGGCACCGCGTTGTTCAACCGGTACGTCAGCGGGTTCATGTTCTGATACGTGAATCCGTTGAACCCCTTGGTGTGATTCAACCCGACCTTCATCGCGTGCGCGCCGGTGACATACGAGGCCGCGAAGCGAACGTGCGTCGTGAGCGCCGGCTGCAGGCGGTGGGTTTCGATCGAACGGAACCTCAGGTTGGTGGTCTGCTCGAGGGCGGGGATCATGACCGGACTCAGTCCGGCCAGCGGCAGGAGATTACTCGCGGCCTTGTAGCGATTGATGCCGGCTTCGAGCAGCAACCGGTTGCTGACCGGCGCGCTCCAGTCAGCCTGGCGCTGCCGCTGCACGGGGTAAATCCGGCTTTCCGACGCCTCCGGGGCCAGCGTGAGGCTCACGCTCGTCGGCGCGTAGCTGACGCTGTCTTCGTGCAGGCTGACGCCGATCTTGTGTTTCGCCGACGCCTGGTAGGTCAGGCGCAACTGGGCACCCTTCCAGATCGAGGGGTTGGCCGCCGGCCGGTCGAGATCCGGCTCGAACACCCACACGTTCGGGTTGTTGAAGTTCTTGTCGTGATACATCCCGGCGGCGTAGTTCGCCGAGTTCTTGTAGCGGACCGAGGTGAAGAACCACACCTTGTCCTGCATGATCGGCCCGCCGAACCCGGGATTGACGTCAACGTTGTCCTTGAGCCGGTCACCGGTGCGGATACCCTGCGCCTGCAACTCGGGGGTGATGTTGTCCCCCTGCCACGAGGGGCTGGCGTAGCTGCCGAAGAACGCGCCGTGGAAGCTGTTGCTGCCCTCGCGCGGGATGACGTTGATCCGCACGCCGCCACTGGCGTACTCGGCCCCGGCTGACGCCGTGTCGACGCTGACTTCCTGCGTGCCGATCGGGTTGATGTTGACCGGCGTCGAGAAGCCGGTGCCCGACTGGCCCACGGTCTCGATGCCGTTGCGCATCACGACCTGGTCACCGGTACGCCCGCCATGGATGGATACGCTGCCGATCGGCGTGCCGGACGAGGACGATCCGCCCACGTCCTGATTGCTCAGGTTGCCCCGGGAGACGCCAGGGATGAGCGCCGCCATGTCGTACGCCGTGCGGCTGGTCGGGATGTTGTCGATCACCTCGCGGTCGATGACGCGCTGCCTCCTGGTGTTCTGCACGTCCACGATCGGCGTCTCGCCGGTCACCGTGATCGTCTCCTCGAGCGCGCCGACCCGCAGGTCGGCGTCGATCTTGGCCGAGAAGGTCCCGGACAGCTCGACGCCGTCACGCTTCACGGTGTTGAAGCCCGGGAGCATGAAGGTCACCGTGTAGGTGCCCGGCACGAGGTTGACGATCTGGTACTGGCCCGAGCCGTCGCTGACCACCGACCGCACTTTTTCGATCAGGGCGGGGCTGGCCGCTTCGACGGTGACGCCAGGCAGCACCGCGCCCGACGCGTCCTTCACGATGCCCGTGATCGTCGCCTGGGCGTACGCCGTTGCCGGCATCGACGAGATCAGCGCAACCCACATCAACCGCCGCAACAGCGTGACCTTTGGACGCATCTCTGCTCCCTCCTTCGTGTCCGCGATTCCTTCGTGCCTTAGGGTCTTGTTACCTTCGTGCCCTTCGTGTTTTGTTACCTTCGTGTGCTTCGTTACCTTCGTGCCCTTCGTGCTTCAGAAATCGAACTGCAAGCCGAGCCTGGCGAACCGCGCCGGCATAATCGACGTCGGCCGCAGCCACGACGAGCCGAAGGTGTTGTTCTGCCCCATCACCGCGCCGGCGTTGAGCGCATTGAAAAGGTCAACGCTGAGGGTGGCCTTGTAGCGGCCGTAGCGAAGCAGCTTCCCGACGCGGAAGTCCACCTGGTTGACGCGGTCACCGAACTGGCTGCCCGGGGGCAGCAGTGCGAGGGTCACATTCGCGGCGCCGCCCGACAGCGGGCGCCCAAGCGTGCGGGCCGCCACCGCGGTGGGCAGCGCGTAGGTTCCCAGGATCTCTGGCCCCGGCAGGTTCTGCACCGTGCCGCTGACCAGGACGTCGATCTTGGGAATCGTGTACGAGCCCAGGAACTTCACCTGCGTCAGCCAGTTGGTGGCGTTGTGGCAGTACGCGAGCGGGGCGATATTGCCGACGGTGACCAGACCGCTGTTGGCCGACCGGGTTTCGGACGGCTCCGGCACCTTCGACAGCACGTCGCAGTTGTCGGTGACCGTGCGGCCGGTGCTCGTGCCTCCCTGCACGAGCAACCCGTCGATGAAGCGCGCCGTCATGTTGAAGTCGACGCCGTGCCAGAACTCTGTCTGCTTCCCGTAGTTGCTGGCCAGCGTGACGAAGTTATCCGACGGCAGGCCGAACTTCGCCGGATTGAGGTTGTACATGCTGTTGATGACGTAGTTGCCGCCGCCGGGCAGCCCGGGGTCAGCCGGCGCGGTGACGTCGAACTTGTCGAAGTCCGACGGCGCCAGGGCGCGGTTGTCGGTGACCCGGAAGTTGCCGTAGACGCGACGGAAGTAGCTCACGTCAACCGACGTGCGGGCCATGATCTCGTGCTGCACGCCGGTGGAGAACTCCCAGTTGAAGCCACGCTTGCCGTACCCGTGCATCAGGTCGGGGTCGTAGGTGGCGCCGGGTACCGGCTGGCCGAAGTTCGCGTTCGCCAGCGCGCCGCATTCTCCGTTCGCCAGCGCACTCGTCAGGTTGCATTCCGGCACGTAGTTACGGTTCGCGTCAGTCCACGACCGCGTCGTCTGGGTAATCAGGCTGTTGATCGGGTTCGGATCCGTGAAAATCGGCCCGCCGGCGGACGCGTTCTCGAGGTACTTGTTCAGGCTGACCTTGACCGCTGTCTTGCCGGTGCCGAACACGTCGTAGACCGCTCCCAGGTTCGGCGTCAGGTCGTGCCACGTCAGGAACCCGTGCTGCGCCGGGAACGTCAGGTTGCGGTTCGGCGTCAGCGGCGACGGTCCGAGGCGCTGCTCGGGCCAGCCCACCTGGACGTAGCTGTATCGCATGCCGTACGCCGCGGTCAGGCGGTTGATCGTCCACTTGTCCTGGGCGAACACGCCCAGGTTGTGTTCCATGTGGGTTTCGGTCTCGATCGGAAACGCGCGCTGGCTCAACTGGTTGGGCACCGCGTTGTTCAGCCGGTAGCTCAGTGGGTTGAGGCTCTCGTTGATGAACTTGTTCCAGCCATTGGTGTGGCTGACGCCGACCTTCACCGCGTGCGCGCCGGTGATGTACGACGCCGTGAACCGCTTGTGCATGCTGTAGGTCGGAGACTGGCGCGAGCTGTCGATCGCGCGGAACGCCAGGCCGGTCGACTGCTCCACCGCAGGCACCATCGCGGCGCTCAGCCCCTCCAGCGCCGCCACGTTACTGGCGGCGCGATACCGGTTCACGCCCGCCTCGAGCAGGATCCGGTCGTTGATCGGCGAGGACCAGTCAAGCTGGGTCTGGCGCTGCAGCGGATACACGCGGCTCTGCGCCGCCTCGGCCGCCAGCGTCTGGGTGACGTTGTTCGGCGAGTAGTCGAGCACGTCGTCGTTCCAGCTCAGGCCGAACTTGTTCTTCTGCGACGCCTGCACCGAGAGGCGCAGCTGCCCGCCTTTCCAGATCGACGGGTTCGCCACCGGCCTGCTGAGGTCGGGCTCGAACACCCAGATGTTCGGGTTGTTGAAGTTCTTGTCGTAGTACATCCCGGTGGCGTAGTTCGCCGAGTTCTTGTAACGGCCTGAGATGAAGAACCACACCCTGTCCTGCTTCAGCGGCCCGCCGAAGCCGGGGTTGATGTCGACGCTGTTCTTGAGGCGGTCTCCCTCGCGGGCGCCACGCGCGGCCAGCTCGGCGGAGATGTTGTTCCCCTGCCACGAGGGGCTCGCATAGCTGGTGAACAGCGCACCGCTGAAGTTGTTGCTGCCCTCTCGCGGGATGACGTTGATGCGCACGCCCCCGGTCGTATGCTCGGCGCCGGCGGACGCCGTGTCGACGTTGATCTCCTGGGTGGCAACCGGATTGATGTTGGACGGCGTCGAGAACCCGGTGGACGCCTGGCCGACCGTCTCGATGCCGTTGCGCAGCATCACCTGGTCGCCGGTGCGGCTGCCGTGGATGCCGACGCTGCCGATCGGGTTGCTGCCCGACGCGGAGCCGCCGACGTCCTGGGTCGTGAGGGCCCCGCGGGAGACGCCGGGGATCAGCGACGCCAGGTCGTAGGCGGTCCGGCTGGTCGGGATGTTGTCGATGACCTCGCGGTCGATGACGCGCTGCCGCCTCGTGTTCTGGACATCGACGATCGGCGTTTCACCCGTGACGGTGATGGTTTCCTCGAGCGCCCCGACGCGCATGTCCGCGTCGATCTTCGCGCTGAACGACCCGGCCAGCTCGACACCTTCGCGCTTCACGGTGTTGAAGCCGGGCAGGCTGAACGTCACCGTGTAGGTGCCCGGCACGAGGCTGACGATCTGGAATTGCCCGCTGCCGTCGGTCACCACCGACCGTACCTTCTCGATCAACGCCGGGCTGGCCGCTTCGACGGTCACGCCTGGCAGCACCGCGCCCGACGTGTCCTTGACGATCCCTGCAATGCTTGCCTGGGCGAATGCCGTTGCCGGCATCGAAAAGATCAGGGCGAGCCACACCAACCGCGTTGCGATCGCGCCGACTGTACGCATCTCTGCTGTCCTCGTTTCGTGAGTGGAATTGCCAGGCCGTCTCAGGAGTCGATCAGCGATCCGCGCGCGCCGTCTGCGGCGCCTCCGCGGCGAACAGCTCGGGGAAGTTGTAGGTCGCGACCCCGTTCAGGAACTTGTCGCTGACGATGATGTTCTTGTTCTTCGGATCGAGGGTGACGCCGCGCGGCTGCCGCAGCAGGCCCTGCGGTCCGCCGATGGTCCACCGCGGCGCCACGTTGCCGCTGTCGTAGATGCTCCAGACGCCGATGTGGGACTTGTCCGATGACAGCCCTTCCGCCGTGAACGCGGCGGCCTCGTCCCGGTCGTCCTCGCGGGCGCCAGGGATGTTGACGATGATCTTGCCGGTCGGCGGATAGAGGGTCATCCCCTGGCCGACGAGCATCCCGCTGATCACCGCCTTGGGCTTGGTGTTGCCTGACGCGAGGCGGTCGAAGATGAGGATGCGCGAACCACCGGACACGATCAGCAGGTCGTGGATGTGGTCAACGCTGACGTTGTTCGCGCCGAGCATCGTGTCGGGGCCGCCGAGCACGCGCTTGGGTGGGACGTCGCCGTTGGCCAGGCGGTCCCAGAACATGATCTGGCCGCCGGCCCAGGTGATCAGCTCGTTGTTGTGCGGGTCCGCCGAGATTTTCGAGATCTTGCCGATGCCGGTCTTTGGCCCCTGGATGACGCGAATCGGCGCCTCGTTGCCGCTCGCGTTGCCGCGGAACGTCATGATCGCCTGGCCGATGTCGGAGTTGACGACGATCTCGTCGTGCAGCTCGTCGTAGACGATGGCGTGGACGGTGCGGTTCAGGTGGGTGTTGTTGCCCTCGATCGAGCGCACGGCAACGGCGTTCTTGTCGGCGCTCCGGGCAAACGCGGCGATCCGCGGGTGCGCCACGCAGCTCGGCACGAGGATCTCTTCGCGCTTGCCGTCGTAGGCGATCGAGAAGGGGTTGCCGATCAGCGTCGCCGGCGTGTTCATCGGGGAGCCGCGGATGATCCGCACCGGCGCGGCATCGCCCGACGCGCCCAGCTTGTACGCCAGCGCGAGATGGTTGCCGTAGCTCGCGATCCACATCTCGTTGTTCTTGAGATCCAGGAACACGTCGCTCGGGTTCTTCATCAGCGTCTTCGGGCCCTTGAGGACGCGGAGCGGGGCCACGTCGCCCTGCTGGGCCTCGCCGAACACGAGGATCGCGTCACCGGCCTGGTTGGCGACATAGAGCTCGCGGCGCTCCGGGTCGAACGCGACGCCGGTCGGCCAGTTCATCCCGGTTTTCGGGCCCTGGATGACGCGGACCGGTGCGACGTCGCCGACAGCGTCGGCCGGCAGCACCGTGATGGAGGGAAGCTCGAACTTGCCGGTGCCCTTGATGATTTCGCTGCCGTAGTTGCCGGCCGGCCAGTTGGGGATGCGCGGCCGGCCGCCCTGGCCGGTGGTGCCCATCTTCACGCTGTGCGACGTGCCGTAGTTGGCCACGTAGAGCAGCCGGTTGTTCGGGTCGAAGGCGATGCCGTGGGGATCGCCCATGCGGGTCTTGTCGCCCTGGATCAGGCGCACCGCGTGGTCCTTCATCCCCGAGTTCTTCTTGTAGACCATGATCGCGCTGTTGTGCTGGAGCGTGAGGTACATCTCCTGGCGCGATTCGTCCACGGCGGCGCCGAAGTTGCCGTAGGGCGAGACGAACTCACGATCGGGCGGCGCGTCTCCCTCCGCACTCCGTCCGTAGATCGTCGTGTTGTGCACGGTGTCGTTGTTGATGACGTAAATTTCGCCGGTCGGCGGGTCGACGTAGATGTCGCTCGCGTACTGGGTGTGCGTATTGAGCCCGCTGATCGTCCGCTTCGGCGTGGTCTGCATCGCCGAGGCCGGCGTCTCCTTGGTCCGGTCGTAGACCAGGATGCGGAAACGGTTTTCGTCGGTCATCACGACTTCGTTGCGGACCGGATCGACCGCGATCGAACTGAAGCTCGGGTAGGGATCCTGGATGAAGGTCAGCGGCTGGCGCCGCGCGACGTCCATCCGCGCGTTGGCGGGGGGCATCTGCGCCCCAGCGGCGGCAGGGAGATAGGACGGGTGCTGCGGGGCCGCGACCTCCCACTCACAGGTCTCGCCCGCCCCGAAGTTCGCCATCGGCTCGAATGCGACCAGCCGCGCCTCGCCGGGAGAGCCCGGCAGGCTGTCTCCCGTTGCAAACATGATCCCGGCGGCCACGGCCGCGATTGCGAGTGCCCAGCGCCGAATAGTGCGTCCGGAGATCATGTGTGGCTCCTTGTCAGGTGAACGCTTTATTTCGCGATCCTCAGGCCTTCGGTGCAGGTGTTCTCGTGAAGCTCGTCGTTGCCCTTGGCGGCACGGCGGTAGCGCCTGACGACCTCCCAGGGTTTCGTGAACGCCTTGGGGTCGTGGACCACCATCGCGTCTTCGAGCTGGTCCGGCGCGGTGAGCCGGATCCGTTCGGTGATGCGCATCGCGTCGCTGTGCGGCGAGCCGTAGCGATCGAGCACGGTGTCATCGCGGAGGTTGACTGTCTCGACCACCAGCGTGTCGCCTTCCCACTTGCCGGTGGAGTAGCCGAAATACGACGGGTCGAAATCCTTCGGCATCGTGCGGCCATCGAGGTAGACCCGCCGGTAAGCGTCCATCCATTCGCTGAAGAACGCGACCTTGTCCTTGCCGTGGACGATCTCCAGGCCGTACTGCGCCAGGGTGAAGTAGGGCATGCCCGGGGGCAGGCAGCGGGCGACTGGCTCGGTGTCCTCCGAGCCGCTCTCGCGGGACGCCTGGATCTTCTGATACCGCTGCATGTACGCAGGGGTTAAGGGGGGCAGCTCGCCCGGCGCCGGCAGCCAGCGCAGCGTGGTGCCTTCCCGTGGCGCCGCGGGTGGATTAATGGTGCGCCAGACACCGCTGAAGTCCGGGTGCGCTCCGTTCCCCTCGCCGTTCGCCGCTTGCTGCGCATCGGCCGGGACGAACCAGCACGCAACGCCCACCACGATGGCGAGCGCGACAATTCTCAGACGTGAAATGTTCGGTGTCATCGTTGTCACTCCTAGCCGCCCGCGCCGGCGCTGCCGATAGCGGTGCCATCACCGCGGTTCGCCCGCACCAGCATGCCGCCGGTGTCGCCATTCTTCAGGGGACGGATCACCACCGAAATTTTTTCGCCCGGCTTGATGACGTCTCTCGACCAGCCGGTACGGCGCAGGTTACCCGGCGTGCCGCCCTCGACGTCCCACTCGGCCATGCCGCCCCGACCGTTCGGGACGTTGACGATGATGTGGATATGCGGGTTCGTCCACTGCAGTTCCTTCACCTCGCCGACGATGGTGGATTCCTTGTTGTAGTCGAACATCGCGAAGCTGTGATGCGCGGACGCCGGGCCCGCCAGCATCAGTACAGCGACGGCAATAGCTGCGAATTTGATGGTCATGTGGACAACCTCTCGCCCCTCCGGAAGGTGTGGCTGCGGGCGGCGGGGCAATCCTAACCCTCTTTCCGGCCCCCGACAAGGCGAAGGTTACGGATTGACGACGCCCGGGGGGATGAGGCCCGGATACCAGAAACGCATATGGCAGGCCTCGCACGCCCGGTAGATCCCATCGCCGGCGTCGAGGATTCCCTGGGGATTTTTCGCATCGATTGCCTCGAGGGCGGGCAGGGTCGCGGCATGTAAATCCTGGGCGTACTGGTTCCAGGTTGCGCGCTCTTCCCTGACCAGCGCCTCGATCGCTGCCGGCGCCAGACCGAGCCCGTCCTCGAGCGTTTCCCCCGGTGCGGCGATCCCGCGGTCCATCTGCAGCAGGTTGGGCGCCTCGAGCAGCTGGATCGCGTAGCGGCGCAGCGCCGCCCATTCCTCGTCGGTGCGGGGCTGCCGCTCTTCCCTGCTCGTCGCCGTGACGATGGTCGCGACCGACGCCCAGATGGCGTCCGCCGCGGGATCGACGATCGCCGTCATGATCTCCTTCACCGTCGAGGTCGTGGAGAACACCGGCGCCGCGGCCGGCGGCGACTCCGGCTGGCGGCACGCCGCCGCCAGCATGAGCGCAGTCGCCAGCACGCTGGCGACGAGTGCGAAGCGCCGCGGTGTTATTTCCAGGCCGCGTAGACCGGCCGGCCCACCAGCAGCGCCGGATTCGCGCCCGGCCTCGGGCGGAACTTCTGCGCCCTGCCGGCGCCGACTTCGGCCGTGTAGAGGTTGCCGTCCTGGTCGACGCTGGCGCCGTGGATGTTGAAGAACGACCCCGGGAAGTCGCCGACGGTGCCCCACGAGAACTGGTAATGGCCGTCGAGGTCGTACTTCACCACCTTGCCCGTCGTGTCTTCGAACGTCCAGAGCGCGCGATCCGCCGGCACCATCAGGAACTGGGTGTTGGACGCCGCGGAGAACGGCCACTGTTCGATGAACTTCCCGTTCTCGTCGAACACCTGCATGCGGCGGTTCGACCGGTCGCCGACGTAGACGCGCCGGGTCACCGGGTCGGAGGTGATCGCGTGCACCGTGTTGAAGTACCCGGGACGCATCTCCTTGCCGCCCGGCTCGCCGCGCTGCCCCCACGTGAGCAGGAACTTGCCGCTCTTGTCGAACTTGGCCACCCGCGTGCCGTTGTAGCCGTCGGCGACATACAGCGTGCTGTCAGGCAGCCACGTCAGGAAGGTCGGCCGGTTGAAGTGCGCGCCATCCTCACCCTTGACGTTGGGGGTGCCGAGCGTCTGCACCAGCGTCTTGCCGTCGTGCGAGAACTTGAACACCGCGTGGCTGTGATCGTCCACGATCCAGACGTGCTTCTCGGCGTCGTACGGGTTGATGTACACCGCGTGCGGCCGCCGCAGGAGCTTGTCCCACTGCGTCCACTGCTCGACGATGTCGCCGGCCGCGTTGACGACGAGTACCAGGTGTTCCCAGCGCGCGTCGATCCCCATCCGGCCTCTCCACTGCTGCATCGGATCGTCAGGATCAGCGCCAGGGCCGCCGGCGCCCGGAGGGCTGGCGTTCTGCCCCTGAGACGCGTTGCGCCACGGCGCCTGGCCGACCGGGAACGACAGGCTCGGTCCGACCTCTGGATACATCCTGGGCGCCGGGCGCTGCATGGCCGGCAGTTCGCCGCGCTGCAGGAGGAACACCCGGTTCGGACTTTCCGCGAAGATGCCCTGCATCGCGCCGTAGGTCCAGGCCTCGTGCCCTGGAAGCTGTGACAGCGGCTTCGGCCAGTTGGGCACCACGTCATAGGGCCCGAGGACGTCGAGGCCGCCCTTCTGGCCCGCGACCGCGGCGGTGTTGACGGCAGGCCGCGCCTGCCCTTGCACGACTGGCGCTCCCGACGCGAGGAAGCCGCCGATGATCGCCGCCGTGGCGACGCCTGTGAGCAGTGCAGCCTTGTGTCGCACGATCGACTCCTTTGTAGAGTGGGCTTGGCGGGTCCCTGAGGACCCGCCCTACGGGATGAAATTCGTGGGTAGTCTAGTCGCGGGTGCGGGGACCGTCAACGGCAGCACGGGAGGGCACGCCGAGCAGCTTGGTCTTGATCTCCTCGTTGTTCCAGAGCGATGCCGGGTCCGACGAGTGGACGATCCGTCCCTTGCTCATGACGTGCACGTGGTCGGCAAGCTTGACCGCGAAGGCGGCGTTCTGCTCGACCAGCAGGATGGTCATGCCCTCGCCTTTCAGGCGCCGGACCAGGCCGCCCACGTCGGCCACCAGCGCGGGGGCCAGTCCTTCGGTCGGCTCGTCCATCACCAGCAGCCGGGGATTGGCCACCAGCGCGCGGGCGATCGCCAGCATCTGCTGCTCGCCGCCGCTCAACTCATTGCCGCGGTTGCCGGTGCGCTCGCGCAGCCTGGGAAAGAGGGCGTAGGCCGCGTCCAGCGTCCACGGCCCCGGACGCACCGCGATCGCAAGGTTCTCGTGCACGGTCAACGACACGAACACCCGGCGGCCCTGCGGGACCAGGCTGATGTGACGCGCGGCGATCGCGTGCGGCGGCAGCGCCGCGATGTCGGTGTCCTCGAACACGATCCGGCCGGTTCGCGCGCGCGTCAACCCCACCAGCGATCGGCACAGCGTCGTCTTGCCGACGCCGTTGCGGCCGAGCACGGCGGTGACGCGGCCCTGCTCCGCGGTCAGCGTCACGCCCTGCAGCACGTGGCTGTCGCCGTAGTAGGTGTGGACGTCGGTGATGTTCAGCATGTGGTTGCCGGAGACCTGAAGGTCTCCTCTACTCCGCTGCCACGGGTGCACCCAGGTAGATCTGCTGCACGCCCGGGTCGGCGCTGACCTGGTCCTTGTGCCCCTGGGTCAGCACGCGTCCCTGGTAGAGCACGGTCACGTTCTCCGCGAAGGCGAACGCGATGTCCATGTCGTGCTCGATCAGCAGCACCGCGGTGGACGGATCCAGCTTCTTCAGGATGGCGAGCATCGACTCGCTCTCGCCCGAGGACAAGCCGGCCATCGGCTCGTCGAGCAGCAGCAGGCGCGGCCGTCCCGCCATCGACAGCGCGACCTCGAGCTTCCGCTGGTCGCCATACGACAGGTTCCTGGCCTGCTCGTGCTCGAACCCGGCGAGGGCGAATTGCCGCAGCAGGTCGCGCCCCTTCTCGGCCAGGTCCACGCACCACGACATCGGGCGGTGCATCGTGAACTTCCGGGCGTCGAGCGCCTGGCAGGCCAGCAGGACGTTCTCCATCACCGTGAGGTTCGGAAACAGCTTGGTGATCTGGAATGTCCGCGCCATGCCGCGCGCCGCCCGGTGATGCGACGGCAGCGTGGTGATGTCCTCGCCGAACAACATGATCCGCCCTTCGGTCGCCGGGACCTCCCCGCTGATCACGTTGAACAGCGTGGTCTTGCCGGCGCCGTTGGGCCCGATCAGGGCGCGGCGCTCCCCGGGCTGCACCGTCAGGTTGACCTTGTCGACGGCCTTGAGGCCGCCGAAATGACGGGAGACGCCTTCGAGGACCAGGCAGGGTGCGCTCATTGGAACGCGCGCGAGTAGAGCGGCCCCTTGAGGAACTCGGCCGGGTTGTAAGTCCAGAACTGCGACACGTTCGGGATCGTGGCGATGACGGTGTTCTGCAGCTCCCCGTTGACCCGCGTGACGCGCCGCACGTAGACGTTCTGGATCGGGTTGCCGTACTCGTCCATCACCACCGGTCCCCGCGGCAGGTCCTGCGGCTTGACGGTGCGCAGCGCCCGGGCCAGCGCCGCGCGGTCTTCCACGTTGCCCTTGACCGCGTCGATCGCCGCGATCAGAAACTTGCCGCCGGTATACATGCCTTCGGAGTAGTAGCTCGGCACTCGCTTGTATTTCGCGCGGTAGGCGGCCGCGAACTTCTGGTTCGCGGGTGTGCCCAGCGCCCCGCTGTAATGCAGCGCCGTCGTCACACCGAGCGCCTCGTCCCCCATCGCCGGCAGCACGTGCTCGTCGGTCGTCGTCCCCATCCCGATCAGCGGCACGCGCTCCTTCAGCCCGTACTCCTCGTACTGGCGGAGGAACTGCAGCGCCGTCCGGCCGAGAAACAAGGCGTAGACGGCGTCGACGTCCCGGGAAATCTGGGCGAGGTAGGGAGCGAAGTCATGGACCGAGATGGGCGTCCAGATCTTCTGCGTGATGCGGCCACCGTGCTCCTCGAACGTCCGCTGGAAGCCGCCGACCGACTCCCACCCGAACGCGTAGTCGAGCGCGATGGTGGCGACGGTGCGCAGCTTCATCGTGTTGTAGGCGTACTCCCCGAACGCGTGGTTGACCTGGCTGCTGGTATACCCGGTGCGGAGAATCCACTGGCTGCGCCGCCGCTGCGTCAGGTCGTCCGCCGAGACGATGGGATAGACCATCGGGATCTTCATGGAGTCGATGTACGGCGCCAGCGCGTAGCCCGTCGAGGCGAGCAGCGCGCCGCCCATCACGTGCACCTGGTCGCGCTCGACCAGTTTCCGGGCTTTGGTCAGTCCGACCGCGGGGATGCCTTCGTCGTCTTCGAGGATCAGCTCGATGCGCCGGCCACCGGCCTGGTAGCCGATTTCCTCGAGCAACAACAGGAAGCCGTTGAGGATGTCGCGCCCGTTCTGCGCGTTGGCGCCCGACAACGGCACCATGAAGCCGATCCTGATCGGCGAGCGATCGGGGGTCTGCGCAGCAATGACGCTCACGCCGAGCACCAGGGCGATCACGGTCCGGCTGAAGCCGGACACTACGATCTTCGAAAGACGCATCAACATTCTCGTACGTATCAACTTTCTCGTACGTAGTGTCCGGCTTTAGCCGGACTTCTTCCGCAGATTCCACAAGCCCTGCGGCGCGCCAAGGATCGTGACGATGTAGACGATGCCGAGGATCAGCAGCCAGCGCGCGGTATAGGCGCTGATGACGTTCTTCAGGAGCACGATCGCGCCGGCTCCCAGCACGGGCCCGATCAGCGTCGCAGGCCCCCCGAGCGTCACCATCAGGAACAGCTCAGAGGACGCGGTGAGATCCAGGTAGGTCGGGCTCACGAACCCGTTGTAGTACGCCCACATCACCCCGGCCACGCTCGCGAACGCGCCCGAAAGGACGTAGCTGAGATAGCAGTGCAGCCAGGTGTTGAAGCCGAGGCTGCGCATGCGCCCCTCGTTCTCGCGGATCCCGCGGAGCGTCAGGCCGAACGGCGACCGCACGAGGAGCGCCATCAGGAGGCCGCTCACGACGAACACGACCAGCGTCAGGTAGTAGAACGGGATCGGTCCGTCCGCCGACAGCCCCAGGGCCGTTTCGAGACGGGGGATGCCGGAGATGCCGTTGTCGCCCCCGGTCACGGGGATCCAGCGGTAGCTCACGCCCCAGAGGACCATCCCGAGCGCCAGCGTGATCATCAGGAAATAGACGTCGCGCACGTGCGAGACGATCAGGCCGAACGCGGCGCTGAGCAGCGTGCCGACCAGGAGCCCGCCGATCAGGCAGGTCCAGACGTCCATGCGATACGTGGTCGAGAACACCGCCACGCCGTATGCCGCAACGCCGAAGGTCGCCGCGTGCCCGAGCGAGGGGAGGCCGGTATAGCCGAGTAGGATGTCGAGGCTCATCGCGAGGATGGCCAGGATCACCATCTCCGTCAGCAGGCCTACCCAGTAGGAGTTGAGGAACGGAGGGGCGGCGACCAGCAGCACCGCCAGCGCGCCCAGCACCGGCAGCCGCCATCCGCGAAGGATCTCGTCACGCCCGGCCATACAACCCCGTGGGCTTGATGGCGAGCACGAGCACCATCGGCGCAAACAGCGTGAAGTACGAGAGCTCGGGCACGAGCGCCTTGCCGAAGTTGTCGATCATCCCGACCGCGATGCTGCCGACCAGCGCGCCTTTCAGGCTGCCCATGCCGCCGATGATGACGACGACGAAGGCCAGTGGCAGCAGGTCGAAATCGATCCCCGTGTAGCCGCCGAGGATCGGCCCGCCCATGACGCCGCCGAACGCGGCCAGCCCGGCGCCGGCCGCGAACACCAGCCCCGACAGCAACGCCACGTTGATCCCCATCGCCGACGCGGTCTCCGCATCGTCAACCGTGGCTCGCAGCCGCGCGCCGATCAGCGTCTTGTCGTTGAGGATCCAGAGGCCGATGCCCACCAGCGCGGCGACGAAGATGACGAACAGGCGGTAAAGCGGGAAGACTACCTCGCCCGCCTCGAAGGAACCGCGCAGCGCCGCGGGGTAAGCGAGCGTGAACGGGTCGCCGCCCCAGATCATCAGCGCCGCGTCGCGGAACAGCAGCGCGAAGCCCATGGTCATCATCATCTGGGCGAGCGGCTCGTGGGCGAAGCGGCGCAGGAACACCCGCTGCATCACGAAGCCGACCGCCCCGACGACGACGATCGCGGCGAGCGTGCCGAGCAGCAGGCTCTGGGTTTCCCGGATCACCGTGTAGGCGACGTAGACGCCCAGCATATAGAACGAGCCGTGCGCGATGTTGACGATCCGCATCACGCCGAAGGCGAGCGTCAGTCCGCTGGCGATCAGGAACAGCAGCGCCGCGGAGAAGAGCCCGTTCAGCGTCTGGGTGATGAGGTAGATCATGCAGTAGGCAGTAGGCAGTAAGCAGTAGGCAGTAGGCGGTTAGTTGTCAGTTGTCAGTGGCGTTCGTGGAAAAGGCCGGCGTGAGCCGGCCTTTTCTTTACTGCCTACTGCCTACTGCCAACTGCCTACTACCGAGTTACTGTCCGCCTCGGCCGCCGCGGCCGCCACGGCCGCCTTCAGCCGGCGCGCCGCCCGCGGGCGCGGCCGGAGGGGCCGCCGGGGTCAGCGCGGGCTGGGGGCCGAGCACCTTGGTCAGCGCGGCGTGGGCGCACGCCTCGTCCATGTTGCCGCCGCCGACGCCGATCGAACCAATCAGCTGGTTCTCGACGACGATCGGCAGCGCGCCGCCGACGAAGTAGTAGGACAGGCCCTGCGCGCGGCCGAGATCGGTGCGGATCAGGCGGCCTTCAACGGTGTTGAAGCGCTGCGCCACGGCGCTGGACGAGGAGCGCGCGTAGAGCGCGGTCTTGGCCTTCATCAACCCGGTCTCGACACCGATCGGCACCACCCCGTCCATGACGTGGGCGTCGATGATGTCGCCGTTGGGCGCCAGCACGAAGATGGCGTAGTTGCCGGGGGTTGGCGTCTGCGCGCGGGCGAAGTCGATGCAGGCGTTGACGATCTGGCGCGCCATGGTCGAGTTGAGCTGCGCCTTCACCAGCGTCCGCCGCGCGACGTCGTCAGCGACTGTCGCCTTGGCGAACGGCACTGCGGTCTGGGCCCAGGCGATCCCCGCCGACGCGAACGCCGCCATTAATACCATCGCACCGATCAGCCGGGTTGTCTTGGTCATATCTTTCTCCAGTAACTCGCGCGGGCTTCAGCCGGCGCTGTGATCCATGATGATTTTCATGCGCTGGGTGCTGTCCGAGCCCAGCATCCCGATCGCCGCCTTCAACTCGCCAAGCGGCATGACGTCGCTCACCAGCGGCTCCAGCCGGACGGTGCCGCGCTGCACCAGCGCGATCGACGCCGGGTAGTCTTCCGCCTTCGCCACCCGCGCGTTGATCAGCGCGAGCTCCTTGAAATACAGGTCGTAGAACGGCAGCGCGCCTTCCTTGGCGGTGATGATGCCGAACAGCAGCAGCCGGCCGCCCGAGCGCGCCATGTGGATCGCCGCCGACAGCTGCGACACCACGCCGGTGGTCTCGATCACGACGTCCGGGCCGCGGCCGTCGGTCGCCTCGCGCACCTTCGCGACCATCTCGTCGCCACCGGCGATCGTCAGGTCGGCGCCCAGCGTTTCGGCGAGCTCGCGCTTCTCCTTGCTGCGGGTCACGCCGATGACCCTGGCTCCGCGCGCCTTCGCCAGCTGCACATGGAGCTGGCCGGTGACGCCGAGGCCGAGCACGACCACCGATTCGGACGGGAAGATGTTGATCTGGCGCTGCGCGTGGAGGCAGGTCGTCAGGACCTGGATCATCGGCGCGTGCTGGATCTCAATGCCCGCCGGAAGCGGAAACACCTGGCTGGCGGGCGTCGAGACGAATTCCGCGAACCCGCCGTTGGTGTCGCGGCCGATCAGCATCCCCTTGGGGCAGAGATGCGTCTGGCCGATCCGGCAGTGAAAGCAGTTGCCGCAGTAGAGCTCGGGGTCGATGATCACCCGCTCGCCGCGCTTCAGCGTGCTGGCGCCGGCGTCGACCACCTCGCCCGCCATCTCGTGGCCCATGATGCGCGGGTAGGCCACGGGGATTGCGCCGTTGTAGATCTTGTAGTCGGTGCCGCAGATGCCGCTGTGGGTGATCCGGACGGTGACCTTGCCGTCATCCGCTGCCGGGCGCGCGACCTCCTCGAGCACCAGCTCGGACGGCGCGGTCAGGACCATCGCTTTCATCGCGTCGCTTTCATGGCGTCACCGTGCGATGGCCTTCTGCACGGCCTCTGGATTCACCGGGTTCTTCGGCGCCTTGCCGCTGAGGACCGCGACGACTTCCTGCGTCGCCTTGGTCTGCAGCTCCACCAGCGCTTCAGTCGAATAGAAGCTGGTGTGCGGCGTGATGATCACGTTGGAACGGCCGAACAGCGGGCTCGATCCGGGAGGCTCCTGGGTCATGACGTCGAGCGCCGCGCCGGCAATCTCCTTGGCGTCGAGCGCCGCGGCGAGCGCCGCCTCGTCGATGATCGGGCCGCGCGCGGTGTTCACCACGTAGGCCGTCTTCTTCATCTTCTTGAACGCGTCGGCGTTGAACAGCCCCTTGGTCTCGGGCACCAGCGGGCTGTGAATCGAGACGTAGTCGGAGACCTTGAGCAACTGCTCGAAGTCGACCTGCTCCACGCCCAGCTTCTGGAACACGTCCTTCGGCACAAACGGGTCGTAGGCGACGACCTTGATGCCGAACGACTGCGCCTTCGGCACCACCAGCTGCGGAATCCGGCCGAAGCCCATCAGGCCGAGCGTGCTGCCGCGGAGGCGGCCGATCGGCACGACATCCGGCATCTTCCACTCGCCGGCGTGGACCTTGGCGTTGATGAACGGGATCTTCCGCACCACCGCCAGCAGCAGCGCCATCGTGTGGTCGGAAACCTCGTCGATGCAGTAGTCGGGAACCTTGGTGACGACGATCCCGGCGGCGGTGGCCGCCGGGATGTCAACGTTGTCGACGCCGATGCCGAAGCGCGAGATGATTCGCACCTTCGGCATCTTGGCGATCATCTCGGCGGTGATCTTCGCGTAGGTCACCAGCACCGCGTCGGCGTCCGCGGCGATCTTCATGATCGCCTCGGGCTTGGCCTCCGGGGACAGCTGCAGCTCGGCGCCGATCGTGGAGAGCACCTCTTTCGCGGGATCGAGGTTCGGGAATACCGAGTCGGCGACGGCGACTTTGTATGGCATCCGCCTACTTCACGTGCCCGCCGCTGATCCGGCCGCCGCCCATGGCTTCTTCCATGTGCTCCATGCGGGTGAAGATCACCGGGCCGTCGGCGCTGACCAGCACGTTCTCCTCGAGCCGGGCGGTCATCTCGAGACCGGGGTGGCCGGCGAACGTCTCGATCGCGAAGTACATGTTCTCCTTGATCTCCGCGGGGTACTTCAGCGAGTAAGCGCGCGACATCCACATGCCCTCGTAGAGCGTGATGCCGATGCTGTGCGCGAACTGCTGCAGCGTCACCGTCCCGTACTTGTCGTCGTCGTATTCGGGGAACGCTTTCGCCACGTCCGCGGTGGTGTTGCCCGGCTTGAGCTGCGCGATGCCTTCGTACATCGAGTCGTAGACTTCCCGGTAGAGGTCGATTTCCTTCTGGGTCATCTTCATGCCCTGCGCGCCGCCGCACTTGAAGCAGCGGACGAAGTCGATGAAGTAGCCGGACGGCCCGACCGCGTTGATGTCGACGATCACCAGGTCGCCCTGGCGGATCAGCTTGTCGGTGGCCCAGCGGCGGTAGGGGCTGGTGTTGCCGCCCGAGGCGACGATGATGTCGTAGATGATCTCGCAGCCGCGCTCGAGCATGAACTCGTGCACCTTGGCTTCGATCTCGCGCTCGCGGATGCCCGGCTTCAGCCACTCGTACTTGATCTTCCACATCGCCGCGTCGCCGATGCTCGACGCCTGCTTCAGCAGCTCGATCTCGTCGCGGGTCTTGACGACGCGCGCGCGCGACACCGCCGGCCAGCCGTTGACGATGTTGAGTCCGAGCTTCTTGAACGCTTCGAACGCCGGCATGTCGAGGTTGTCGATGCCGATCTTTTCCTTCTCGACCTTGTGCTCCTTGAGCACTTCCATCACCGAGTCGGCCATGCGGCCGGCCATGTAGGGAACGGCGCC
>CANIBQ010000034.1 GCA_947465645.1 Acidobacteriota bacterium
CAGCTCCTCCGCCATGTCGCGCATCGCCTTCTTGACGCGCGTCTTCGCCTTCTCCCACGTCGTCCCGCCGAGTCGATCGAGTGCCGGACGCGTGCCCCCGCTGAACTTCTGAACCAGGTCGAGCCGCTCGACCGGAACGAACAGCTTGTCCTCGCCCGCATACCGCAGCTCGAGGAATTCCTGCGTCTCGGCGGGCGCGCCCGGCACCGTGCGGCCGACTGCGTTGAGCTGCTTGAGGCCGACGAACTCGCCGATTCCGTGATCGACGTGCACGACGAGATCGCCGACTTTCAGATCGCGAAGGTCGGAGAGAAACGTCTTCGCGAGGTTGCGTCGCTTCTCCGGCGCCTGGCGCTCTTCTTCGAAGACGTCCGTCTCAACGTAGATCTGGAGGGCGGCGTCGGTAAGGCGGAAGCCACGCGAGAGCGACCCGACAGCGACGAGCACCCCGGCGACGTGGATGTCCTCGGCGCGCTCGACTGGAATCGCGACGATCTCGTATTCCTGCAGAATCTCGACTGTCCGCTCGGCGAGGCCATGACTGCCTGCGATGAAGAGCACCGTCTCGCCGCGCTGCCGCGCCTGGCGAATCTCGGCGACCCAGTCGTTGACGCGCCCGCGAAACTCCCTCGCCGGCTGACACGACACCTGCCGGACGCCTTCCGACTCGATCGCAAGTTCCTCGAGCCTGGGCGCGGGGGCGGTTCGCGGCTCGAGCTCTTCCCAGGCGGTGAAGGCGTCTTCAGGCGCGCGCGCCACGACGTGCCCGCGCGTGGCTGCCTCGGCGTGGCTCGAGTCGAGCTGGTCGCGCACTTTCCGCGCCTGCGCCTCGACCTGCTCCGCCTCGGACACGATCACCCGCAGGCCGCGCCTGGCGCTGAGGAAATCCGCCAGCGGCATCGACCCGCCATCGTCGAACCGCTCGCGCACGGGCACGATCGACAACTGGTCGGTGGCGCCGCTCGATCGCTGAGTGGAGGGATCGAATCGTCGGAGCGATTCGACCATGTCTCCCACGAACTCGATACGGGCCGGCTCGGCCTCGGCGGCTGGAAAAATATCGACGATGCCGCCGCGAATCGTGAACGAGCCGTGCTCCTCGACGGGATCTTCGCGCGTAAAGCCCGCGTCGACGAGCAGGTCTGCAAGCGCCTGCGGCTCGATTTCGACCCCTGGCTTGATCTCGAGAGACGCCCGAAGCAGCCGGTCGGGAGGGCTCACGCGAGGCAGGAGCGCCGCGGCGGACGCGATGATCAGGCGAGCCGTCCCGGTTGCCGCGCCGTGCAGCGCCCTCGCGCGCGCCGCCGCCACGCGAAAGTGCGGAGTCATTCCCCGGTACGGATCGACCTGCAGCGACGGCAGCGGGAGGACCGCGCGTTCGACCTCGGCTTCCGAGGCGCCTTCCATCGCGGCGTAGAAGAAGCGGGCGTCAGCGGTGAGCTGCTCGACGTCCCTGTCCGTCGGCACCACCAGCAGCGTCAGGCTGGTTCCCGATCGTGCGATGGTCACCGCGGCCAGCGCTTTCGCCGGGGGTGTCAGCCCAGCGGTAACAGGGGCGGATCGATCCAGGGCGGCGCGGGATGCCGCCTGGCTCAGCAGGGCTCGAAGCGTGAGGGATGGACTTGCGGTAGGCACAATGACTCTCAGTTGTCGGTTGTCAGTTGTCGGAACGCCGCGAGCTACTTCGTAGCCTTCTGACAACTGACAACTGACAACCAGTCATTGTCCCATACGGACGCGAGCGATCAGGTCGGTCGTCGAATGGCCGGCAGCCAGCTCGAGCCGGACCACGCGTCCACCACGCGCCTCGACAATATCGCGGCCGACGATGTTGCCGGGGCCCCAGTCGGCGCCCTTGACGAGGATATCGGGCTGAATGCGGTTCACGATCTCGTGCGGCGTGGGCTCATCGAAGATGACCGCCGCGTCCACGCAGTCGAGCGCCAGGAGGAGCTCGGCGCGCTCCTCTTCCGGGTTGATCGGTCGCGACGGACCCTTGTTCCCCCTGACGGAGCGATCGGAATTCACGGCCACGATCAGGGCGTCGCCGAGCGCCCGCGCCTCGCGCAGGTAGCGGACGTGTCCCGGGTGCAGAAGATCGAAGACGCCGTTGGTAAAGACCACCGTGCCGCCACGCGCCCGGATCTGTTCCGCGAATGCCGCGGCCTCGTCAGGTGATGACACCCGAGGGGAACGGCGCCTCATTGCGGGCCAGAAATGCGGATTCCGCCAGAAAACCGCCAGCGGTGGGGTGGACGAAAGATGCCGGCTTCCTTGAGACGTGACTTCACGCGGAACGTGTACAGCAGGCGGTGGTAGTCGTAGGGAGCGCCGTTCCCGCGATGCACGGCCACGTCGAGCTTGTAGGTGCCGTCCACGAGGTCCAGGCGATCGATGGCGAACGCCACCTCGCCGGCACCAGTCAGCTCGCTGGGTACGGCGCCCTCGATCTGTGTGTTGGTGCCATAGCAGCACACGCCGTCGGCATTGAAGACGCCGACGCCGAACACGAAATCGGTGACCGGCTGGTGCGCGTGCACGCGCAGGCGAATCTCGAGCGGATCCCCTGACTGGAAAATGTGCGAAGGCTGGCCGTCCGGTCCAATCAGGTCGGCGCCGACGATCTCGACCTCGCGCGATCCCCAGCGTCCCTCGACGGCGCGGAACATGTCGGGCGGTGCTTCGTTGGTTTCCGCACTCGCTTGTGGGGCGAGCCCCACAGGAGGATCCACTTCGGTCGCAGCTACCCGGTCGGCCGCCTCCAGTTCCACGTTCTCTGTCCTGGCGACGGCCATTAGGTAGGCGTCCACCACGCGTTTCGGATCGCCCTGGGCCTTCGCGACGCCGGCGTCCAGCCACAGCGCCTCATCGCAGAACCGCGTCACGAGGTCGAGGGAATGCGTGACGAGCAGCACGGTGCGGCCGCGGCGGCGGAATTCCGCGAACTTGTCGAGGCACTTGTGCGTGAACGCCTCGTCGCCCACGGCCAGCACTTCGTCGACAAGCAGCACATCCGGATCCACGTGAATGGCGACCGCAAATCCCAGGCGCATGTACATGCCAGAGGAGTAGGTCTTCACGGGAGCGTCGATGAAGTCTTCGAGCTCGGCGAACTTCACGATCTCGTCGAAGCGCGCCGCGATTTCCCGCTTGGTGAGCCCGAGCATCATGCCGTTGATGTAGACGTTCTCGCGGCCGGAGATCTCCGGGTGAAAACCGGCGCCGAGCTCGATGAGGGCCGACACCCGGCCGTGCACGTTGATGGTGCCCTCGGTGGGCCGGCCGATGCCGGCGATCAGCTTGAGCATCGTGCTCTTGCCCGATCCGTTGCGACCGATGATGCCGAATGTCTTGCCCGCGGCCACGTCGAACGACACGTTGTTGAGGGCCTGGAACGTTTCGTCCGGCTGCAGGTCTCGAAGAATCCGGCCCGAGAGCAGCGCGCTCTTGAGCGTCGCAAACTGCCGCCGGCGCCCGTAGCGGCGATAGAGCTTCCGGACGCCGCGGACCTCGATCGCGTTCACACTTCCTCCGCGAACGAGTCTCGAAGGCGGTCGAAGACGAAGTACCCGGCGAGGAACACGACGACAGAGCCGGCGCCGACCGCGAGCAGCCGCGGCCACTCCGTGAACGGACCGGGCCGGAACAGCACTTCCTGGTACGACACAGCCAGGTGCGTAAAGGGATTCAGGTTCAACAGCCTCTGCACGTTCGGCGGGGCCTGCGACAGCGGGTAGATGATCGGCGTCGCGAAGAACCAGAGGGTCAACAGGTTTGCAAGCAGATCGCGCACGTCGCGAAAATGGACGGTGAGCGCGGCGACACACAGCGCGAGCCCCAGCGTCAGCACCAACTGCACGAGCACGACGACTGGAAACCAGAGCAGGTCCGTCGGGTGAACAGGGACGCGGTAATAGATCAGGAACGCCGCGAGAATTGGCAGTCCCAGGAAGAAATGCGCGAGCCCGGCCAGCACGGTGACGATCGGCAGCACTTCAGCGGGGAACAAGACCTTGCGAATGAGGTTGCCGCCAGCGATCAGGACGTTCGACGCTTCGAGCAGCGACGAAGAAAACCACGTCCACGGCAGGATCCCGCAGAACATGAACAGCGCAAACGGCTCCAGTTCCGGGGGATGGACGCCCGGGAGGACGACCGTGAAGACGAAGCTGTAGATAAGGAGGAGAAGGAGGGGGTTGACGAACGACCAGAAGAAGCCGAGGACAGAGCCTCGGTACCTCGCCTTCAGCTCACGGGCGACGAGGCTCTGAATGAGACCGCGGTAGCGAAAAAGGCTCTTGAGGTTGTCGAGCAACCTCTACATTAGACCCGAGTGCGCGCGCGGGATGCTACCTGGATGCGGATCAGCGACTTCATCATCGCGATACGCGCCCGCTCGAAGTCCATGTCGGGGACCGACTTGGACAGCCGCTCCTCGGCGCGTCGTTTGGCCGCTTCCGCTCGCGCGATGTCGATGTCCTGGGCGCGTTCAGCAAGCTGGGCGAGCACCGTGACCCGATCGGGCAGCACCTCGACGAAGCCGAAGGCGATGGCAAGGTAGTGCTTCTCCGACCCGATCCGGTACCACATCTCCCCGACCTGAAGCGTCGCCAGCAGCGGCGTGTGGCCGGGGAGGACGCCGAAATACCCCTCGACTCCGGGCAACTGCACCTCGTCCACGTCCTCGCGAACGAGCGACTTGTCGGGCGTGACGACCTCGAGCAGCAGCTTCGTGGGAAGCGCCATCTACTGATCTTTCATCCCTGCGGCCTTTTCGATGGCCTCCTCGATCGTGCCCACCATGTAGAAGGCCTGCTCCGGCAGCGCGTCGTGCTTGCCCTCGGCGATCTCCTTGAAGCCGCGCACCGTGTCGGCGACGGGCACGTACTTGCCCTTGAAGCCGGTGAACTGCTCGGCAACGAAGAACGGCTGCGACATGAAACGCTGGAGCTTCCGGGCGCGCGTCACGGTGAGCTTGTCTTCTTCGGACAGCTCGTCCATGCCGAGAATCGCAATGATGTCCTGCAGGTCCTTGTAGCGCTGCAGGATCTGCTTCACGTTGCGCGCGACGTTGTAGTGCTCCTCGCCCAGCACGCGCGGGTCGAGGATGCGCGACGTCGAGGCCAGCGGATCGACCGCCGGGTAGATGCCGAGCTCGGCGATCTGCCGCGACAGGTTGGTCGTCGCATCAAGGTGCGCGAAGGTCGTGGCGGGGGCCGGATCGGTGTAGTCGTCGGCGGGCACGTAGATCGCCTGCACCGACGTGATCGATCCCTTGTTGGTCGAGGTGATGCGCTCCTGCAGCTCGCCCATCTCGGTGAGCAGCGTCGGCTGGTAGCCGACCGCGGACGGCATGCGGCCGAGCAGCGCCGACACCTCGGAGCCCGCCTGCGTGAAGCGGAAGATGTTGTCGATGAAGAGCAGCACGTCCTTGCCTTCCGCGTCGCGGAAGTACTCGGCGACCGTCAGGGCCGAGAGGCCGACGCGCAGGCGCGCACCGGGCGGCTCCGTCATCTGGCCGTAGACCAGCGCGGCGCGCGACTTCTCCGGGTTCGCCATGTCGATGACGCCCGACTCCTGGAACTCGAGCCAGAGGTCATTGCCTTCGCGCGTGCGTTCACCGACACCGCCAAACACGGATACGCCGCCGTGCTTCAAGGCGATGTTGTGAATCAGCTCCATGATGATGACCGTCTTGCCGACGCCGGCGCCGCCGAACAACCCGATCTTGCCGCCCTGCAGGTACGGCTCGAGCAGGTCGATCACCTTGATGCCCGTCTCGAACATCTTCAGCTCGGTCGACTGCTCTTCGAGCGTCGGTGCGTGGCGGTGGATCGGCCAGCGCTCCTTCGACATCACCGGACGATCCGGAAAGTCCACCGGCTCGCCAAGCACGTTCAGCACGCGCCCGAGCGTCGCCGGGCCCACCGGCACGGTGATCGGCGATCCGGTATCGATCACCTGCATCCCGCGCGTCATGCCGTCGGTCGGCTTCATCGCCACGGCGCGCACGCGGTTTTCACCGAGGTGCTGCTCCACTTCGGCCACGACGTCGATCGTGGCGCTGCCGTCGCTGCCGTCGGAGACGACGCGGACGGCGTTGTAAATCTCCGGCAGCCCTTCCGGGAATTCGATGTCGATGACCGGTCCGATGACCTGGACCACCTTGCCGATGCGTTGTGCTGTTGCTACGGTCGCCATGCTGATTCCTGATTCCTGGGCCCTGAGGCCTTCTAAGTAGCAGCCGCGCCGGAAACCACTTCGATGATTTCGCGCGTGATGGCCGCCTGCCGGACCTTGTTCATATACAGCGTAAGGTTCTCGATCATCTCCGCCGAGTTGCGGGTCGCCGCATCCATCGCCGTCATCTGCGCGGCATAGAACGCGGCATTCGATTCGAGCAGCGCCCGGTACACCTGGATCTGCACGTGACGGGGCAGCAGCTCCTTGAAGATTTCTTCGGGCTTGGGCTCGTACAGATAGTCAATGGTCGGCCCGGCGTCGCCTTTGGCGGTGGCCTCCGGATCGAGACGCGGGATCGGCAGCAGTCGCTCGACGACGATGCGCTGCGTCATGACCGACTTGAACTCGTTGTAGACCAGGTAGACGTTCGAGACCCGGCCGGACGTGAATTCCTCGATCCCCGCGTTGGCCAGCTCGGCGGCGTGCGCGAACGTCAGGCGCTGGAAGATTCCCGACTGCTCGTACAGCACGTCGAATCCGCGGCGGCGGAAGAACTCGCGGCCCTTGCGGCCGATCAGGCCGAGCGCCACCTGGTGGTCTTTGCCTTCGGTGACGATGAACTGGCCCGCCGCCTTCAGCACGTTCGAGTTGAAGCTGCCGCAGAGTCCGCGGTCGGCCGTGATGACGATCAGCAGGGATCGGCCGCCCGCTTCGGGCACGCGCAGAAGCGGGTGCGCGTCCTGTTCGACGCGCGAGACCAGGCTGTTCAGCACGCGCAGCATGCGCTGCGCGAAGGGACGCGCCGCCACGACGCGGTCCTGCGCGCGCTTGAGGCGCGAGGCCGCGATCATTTTCATCGCCTTGGTAATCTGCTGCGTCGACTTGACCGCGCGGATCCGGCGACGGAGGTCGATCAGAGAGGGCATCTACGCCACCGCTGCTGCGGCCGCCTGGGTCGTCGCCACGAACTGCTTGGTGTATTCCACGAGCGCCGCTTCGAGCGCCGCCTTCAGCTCGTCGTCCATGATCTTCTTGTCCGCGATGCCGGTCAGCACCTGCGGATAACGGGTCTCGAGGAAGCGGAACAACCCTTCCTCGTAGCGGTGCACGTTCTCGATCGCCACCGGATCGAGGTGGCCCTTGGTCGCCGCGTAGATGATGGCCACCTGCTTCTCGACTGGAACCGGCTGATACTGCGGCTGCTTCAGGATCTCGACGAGGCGCCGGCCGCGATTGAGCTGCGCCTGGGTGCCCTTGTCGAGGTCGCTGCCGAACTGCGCGAATGCCGCGAGCTCGCGGTACTGCGCGAGGTCCAGCCGGAGCGATCCGGCGACCTGCCGCATCGCCTTGATCTGCGCCGACCCGCCGACGCGCGACACCGAGTTGCCGACGTTGATCGCCGGACGGATACCCTGGTGGAACAAGTCGCTCTCCAGGAAGATCTGGCCGTCGGTGATCGAGATGACGTTGGTCGGGATGTACGCCGAGAGGTCGCCCGCCTGGGTCTCGATGATCGGGAGAGCCGTCAGCGATCCGCCGCCCAGCTCCTTGCTCAACTTTGCCGCACGCTCCAGCAGGCGCGAGTGCAGGTAGAAGACGTCGCCGGGATACGCCTCGCGGCCGGGCGGACGCCGCAGCAGCAGCGAGATCTCGCGATAGGACTGCGCGTGCTTCGACAGGTCGTCGTAGACGACCAGCGCATGGCGTCCGCTGTCGCGGAAAAACTCGCCGATCGCGCAGGCCGAGTACGGCGCGATGTAGAGCATCGGCGCGGGATCCGAGGCAGTCGCGGCGACGACGACGGTGTAGCTCATCGCGTCGTACTCTTCGAGCGTCCGCACCACCTGCGCGACCGTCGACTGCTTCTGGCCGATCGCGTTGTAGATGCAGATCACGTCCTTGCCGCGCTGGTTGATGATCGCGTCCACCGCCACCGCAGTCTTGCCGGTCTGGCGGTCGCCGATGATCAGCTCGCGCTGTCCGCGGCCGATCGGCACCATGCCGTCAATCGCCTTGAGGCCTGTCTGCAGCGGCTCCTTCACGGGCTGGCGCTCGACGACGCCGGGCGCGATGCGCTCGATCGGCAGGAACTCCTTCGTCTGGACGGGACCCTTGCCGTCGATCGGCTGGCCGAGCGCGTTGACGACACGCCCGAGCATCGCGTCGCCGACCGGCACCGAGATGATGCGGCCCGTGCGCTTGACGATGTCGCCTTCCTTGATCGCCTTGTAGTCGCCGAGCAGCACGGTCCCGACGCTGTCCTCCTCGAGGTTGAGCGCGATCCCGAAGACCTGGCGCGGAAACTCAATCATCTCGCCCGCCATCGCGCGCTCGAGACCGTGCACGCGGGCGATGCCGTCGCCAATGGAGATGACGCTGCCCACTTCGGCCACGTCGACCTCGACGGCATAGCTGCCGATCTGGTCGCGAATCAGCTTGGAGATTTCGTCGGCTCTGATATTCATCGTTTCTTCCTGCGGCGTGGTTAGACGGCGCTTCGAAGTCTGTTCTTGATTTTGTCGAGTTGCGTGGCGACGCTGCCGTCGTACACGGTGCTTCCGACCCTGGCGACGAGGCCGCCGATGATCGACGGATCGACCGTGGTCGTCATCGTCACCTTCCGGCCGGTCATCTGCGAGAGGCGTTCCTTCAGTAAAGATACCTTCGACTCGGCGAGCGGTTCGGCGGTCGTCACGTCGGCGCGCACCACCTGCCGGACGTCCATGAGGCGATCGCGGTAAACGGCGACCATGTCGGGCACGATGACCAGACGATCGCGATCGGCGAGGAGCATCAGGAGCTTCTCCAGCGGCGGCGACAACGTCAACCGGGCGGAGAGCGCCTTGACAATGCCGCGCTTGCCGGTGGCGGACACGGCCGGATTGGTGAGCGCCTTCTCAAGGTTCGGGTGCTGAACGAAGAGATCGGCGAACGCCGCCAGCTCCTGCTCGACCTGCTCGGGATTGCCTTCCTTGATGACGACGTCGAGCAAGGCTCGCGCATAGCGGGCCGCCGACGCACGGGTGCTCATTTACTGACCGCCTCCGACAGATGGGAATACGACGAGCTTGTACCTGAGTGGTACAAACGTCTTTTTATATCACACGGGGAGGCCTCAGAGTTGGGGACTCAGGCCTCTTTTGAGTTAATCCCGACGCCTGGGCCCTGAGACCTACTTCTGGGCGGTCAGATGTTCATAGATTCGGTTCAATTCTTCTTCCGAACCGAACGCGATTTCGATGGTCCCGCCCGGCCCTTTGCGGGCAATCCTGACCTTCGTGCCCAGGGCGAAGCGCATGCGGTCTTCGGCGGCGCGCGTGTGGACGTCTGGCGGCGTGGGTTCGCGCTTCGCGGGGCGGCCGGATGCCGGCGTCGCCATTTTCTTCACCAGCGCTTCGGTATCGCGGACCGAAAGCGATCGGGCGATGACCTCGCGCGCCGCCTGGCGCTGCGCGGCCGGGTCGGTAAGACCGAGCAGCGCGCGCGCGTGCCCCATCGACAGCGCACCGGCCGCGAGATCGCCTCGCACTTCCTCTGGCAGCTTCAGCAGGCGCATGAAGTTCGCCACGGAGCTGCGATCCTTGCCAACGGCCGCGGCGATTTGATCCTGCGTAAGCGCGAAGTTGTCGGCGAGCCGTTGATACGCGAGCGCCTCGTCCACGGGATTGAGATTTTCGCGCTGGATGTTCTCGACGAGCGCGAGCTCGAGGAGCTGCTGCTCCGACCCCTCCGGAACATCACGGACGACCACGGGAACTTTGTGGAGTCCCGCGCGCTGGGCGGCACGCCAGCGGCGCTCGCCGGCGATGATCCGGTACGCGTTGCCGGAGCGCCGCACGAGGATCGGCTGAATGATGCCGTTCGCCTTGATCGACTGCGTCAGCTCTTCCAGCTTCGCGTCGTCCATCTGCACGCGCGGCTGCTCTTCATTCGGTGAGAGACGGTCGATGTCCACCTCGAACGCGCCCTGACGGGGCGGCTCTGGCGCATCGGGAATCAGCGCGCTTAAACCTTTGCCGAGTGCGGGGCGACGATCCATGCATACTCCTTCGGGGGGCTACGCGGCGTGCCTCGCCAACATCTCGTTCGCGAGGGCGATATACGCGGCGGCGCCGCGCGATTTCAGGTCGTACACGATCGCGGGCATGCCGTGGCTGGGCGCCTCGCCGAGACGCACGTTGCGCGGGATGATCGTGTTGAAGACTTTGTCCTTGAAGAAGTCGCGTACCTCGCGCGCGACGAGCTGCCCGAGGTTGGTCCGATCGTCGTACATGGTCAGCACCACGCCCTCGATCTCGAGCGTCGGATTCAACACGGCTCGCACGCGTCGCACCGTGCCGACGAGATCCGCAAGTCCTTCCAGCGCGTAATACTCGCAGTGCAGCGGGATCAATACGCTGTCCGCGGCGACGAGCGCGTTCAGGGTGAGCAGCCCGAGCGACGGCGGGCAATCGATGAAGACGTAATCGAACTCGCTCCGCAGCGGGTCGAGCACCTGCTGGAGGCGACGCTCGCGCTCTTCCATCGTGACCAACTCGATCTCGGCACCAGTGAGCTGCCGATCGGCTGGCATGAGCCACAGGCGCTCGATGGCCGTCGGCATGACGAAGCCGACAGGATCCCCGTCGGTCACCAGCGCTTCATAGACGGTGCCGTCCGCCGCGCGCTGTCCCCTGAGGCCCACGCCGCTGGTGAGATTGCCCTGCGGGTCCATATCCACGAGCAGAACGCGATGTCCCGCAAGCGCGATCCCGGTGGCGAGGTTGACGGCGGTGGTGGTTTTCCCGACGCCGCCCTTTTGATTTGCGACCGCCAGTATGCGGGCTTGAGGTTCTGTCATGTGACCATAATTGGCTGGCATGCGGTTGCCAAGAGCCAGTTGGACAAACTCTAGTACCGTTCTGGATCCACGTCAAGCACCATGTTTCACGTGGAACACGAACAAACAGCGAAACAGGCTACTTGATGCACGGGAAGAGGCGTAGAATGAGCCCACTCAGGCTCATGTTTACGCCGCTCCTACCCGATGGGTGTGGGCGGTTTGTCACCGCTACCCATTGGGGTAGGAGGTTCGCGGGATGGTCAAGGCGAAGCGGATAACGGGAACGGTGATCACAGTGGTCGTTATTTTCCTGGGCCTTGCGGACGCGCCCGAGCAACTAGCCAAGTGGAAGGCCGGGCTGGATGGTTTTGTTGCCGGTGTGGGCATTGATTGGTCCGCGTTCTGGTCGGCAAGCGCGGGCCGCACCGTCATTGTTCTGGTTGGCGTTCTGGTCGGTCTGTGGGCGTGGGATGTGCCACGTCTGGCCCGGCGTCGGTGGCGCGGCGAGCCCGTCGCTGAAGAGACGCGTGAGACCGACCTGGGTTACTGGGACGAAACTTCGAAGGCGTTTCTAGATACAGAAGCTCTCGCGGAATTACTTGAAACAGCAAGGCGCGAACGCGACTCAATAGTCCTAGCGGCTAAGACGGAAGCTCAACACGCGCGGAACGAACTGGACAATGTTCAGCGTCAGCTCAAGGCAACCAAAAAGGACTACAACGAGGAGCGACTACGCCACTTCGCGCAGCGCGCTGCAGAAAGGCTGGAGATGGCGAAATCGAGGGGAGAGCCACCGGAGCGTCTGAAACCTGTCCAGGTGATGGTGCGGTTCGCTGTGTATTCCGACTTGCCACTCGCGCAACAAATCGAGCGCATCTTGAAGGAACACACCGGATGGCCAGTCGAGCTTGATATGAGCAACAAGCCGATCCTGTTGCCACATGAGAAAGGCTTCAAGGTGATGTTCGACATCGGCGCGATGGGCAGTTTTATGCCCGTCGCGTACGCCTTCGATGACGGGCAACTGATTGATGCGTCTGTCGGCGTCAAGCGGACGGAGCGCTGGGAAGATTCCGAGCGCTTGGTGGTCGAGGTGTTGCCGACTACGCCGTGAGCCTGTCGTACTGGAGCGGCTTCGTGGTGATGAGCCGAGTGAGCGTTTCTCGGAACAAAAACGCGTTTTTTCGGTTGTTGTACTTGAACTCAAATTCATCGAGATAGCGGTCGAGATGCTTGTGGGAGACCTGATGGAACGAACCAACCAGCCCGCGTTTGAACAGGCCGAAGGCGCCTTCGATGCTGTTGGTGTGGACGTCGCCGCGCACGTATTCCTTGCGCGAGTGGTTAACGGTTTCGTGGATGGTGTCCTCGTCCATGATGCCGCGATAGGCCGAGTGTTCGTCGGTGATGAGGCGCGAGGCCGAATCGCTGACCGTGTTCCACACGAAGCGGCGGATCTCGTAGTGGGAGCTGTCCCGCCCCTTCGTGAGCACGATGCGCCCGTCGCGTTCGAGCGCGCCGAGGACCACGGCTTTGTTGGCGCGGTAGTTCCGGCTCTTGTCGTGCGAAAGCTTCCCGCCGATGTAGGTCTCGTCGCATTCCACGTCGCCCGAGAGCTTGGCGGGCTTGGCGGTGCTCATCGCCTCCCGGATGCGGTGGCAGAGGTACCACGCCGTTTTGTGAGCCACGCCGAGGGTCCGCTTCATCTGGTTGGCGCTGATGCCCTTCTTGGCCTCGCACATGAGCAGGACGGCCATAAACCACTTCGGCAGGGCCAGGTGCGAGTCGTTGAACACGGTTCCCGTCGTGACGCTGAACCGATAGCGGCAGTCGTTGCAGTCGAACTGCTTCCGGGTCTTGATCCGCGAGATGGACACCGACCCGCAGCGGAGGCAGCACACGCCGTTCGGCCAGCGCAATTCCTCAAGAATCTGGCGGCATTCGGCGTCGGTGTCGAAGGCGTCCATCAACTTCGGGAGCGTCATCTTGGCGGTGTTTGTCATGGCTAGGCCTAAAAAGCGCGCTAACGAGTTGACAGATAAAGAGTTAGTGAAACGGCTGTTTCCGAAGGAAGTGCGGAAAGAGCTAAAACGCGTGCTGGCTGACTTGAACGCAGAGCGGCCGAAGCGGAAGAAACAGGCCAAGAAACATGCGAAACCGTGAACACACAGGCATCTTACCTAAAAGGCAGCCGTGCGTCAAGTAGACCGTATCGACAAACAGCGAACTCGCTAGGGTGTTCCACGTGGAACACCTCGACCAGTGGGGCGCTTTTCGAGCACCACTAACCGGCTGCGGAGGTTCTCGACGAGGGGGTGTGTGGCCTGCCACGTCAGCGGTGGGATGATGGCTTCCGTCGACTCACTCGCAGCGCCACGAAACAGAAAGATAAGCCCGCCCGGTCGTGCAAACGCCTGGATGCTCATCAGTACCCGCGCCTCGATTCGCACCGCCCTAATCGTCACCAGGTCGTGCGCTTCGTGCAGCTCTGGTGTCGCCAACAGTTCTTCAAACCGGGCAGTGGCCACGGTGGAGTCCAGCTCGAGCGCGCGCACCGCCTCCTGTAAGAACACTGACTTTCGGGTCTTCGATTCGACCATCAGGAGGTGCGCGCCCGGCACCGCCAGCGCGATGGGAAGCGCCGGGGATCCGCCGCCGCTGCCCAAGTCGATCATTCGACGCGTCTCCGAAGGCACGTGCCTGGCCGCGATGAGCGGTTCGATGAGCAGGCGATCGACGGCGTCGGGGCCGAGCTCGGTCAGGTTCAGCGCGGTGAGGTTGATCTTCCGGTTCCAGGTGGCGAGCAACCGATAGTAGATTTCCAGCTTCGCGGCGAGCTCCGCGCCCACCGAAAGGCCGGCCCGTCGCGCACGCCTGCCGAGCCGGTCGTGGAACTCCCGGCTAGTCAAGTGCGCGGCCGAGGAAGACGCCGAGGACGGCAACCGCCGCGGGTGTCATGCCAGGAATCCGTGACGCCTGGCCGAGGGTCTCAGGCCGCACCTGCGTAAGCCGCTGGGCCGCCTCACGAGACAGGCCGGGAATGCGCGCGAAGGGGAACCCTTCGGGGATGCGTCGCCGCTCGTCGCGCCTCGCCCGATCCGCCCGGGACGTCTCCTGCTTGAGGTAGCCAGCGTACTTAATGTCGTTCTCGAGGCTCGCGATATCCAGGGCTCGCGTGGCGACGTCCAGATCGAGCGCGACCGCGCCCTGGTTGAGCAGCGCGTCGAGCCGCACGGCCGGCTGCCGCAGCAGCGTGGCGGCGGTCACGCGATCGCCCCGCTCGCTCCGCACCATCGTGTCACTGAGCCGCGTCACGTTGCGATCGTAGCGCCCACGCCGCGCCTCGAATCTGGCCCACCGCTCATCGTCAACCAGCCCAATCCGGCGCCCGGGTGGCGTCAGCCGCAGGTCCGCGTTGTCGATGCGGAGGAGCAGGCGATGCTCGGCGCGCGAGGTGAACATCCGGTACGGCTCCAGGCAGCCGCGGGTGACGAGATCGTCCACGAGGATGCCGATATACGCCTCGTCCCGTCCGAGCGTGAAGTCCGGCTCGCGGCGAACCGACGCCGCGGCATTGATTCCAGCAACGATGCCCTGGGCCGCGGCCTCCTCGTACCCAGAGGTGCCGTTGATCTGCCCTGCGAAAAACAACCCGCGCACGCGGTGGGTCTCGAGGGTGGATCTCAGCTCAGTCGGCTGGACGAAGTCGTACTCGACCGCATATCCAGGCCGCAGCATCCGCGCATCCTCGAGACCCGGCAGCGCGTGGACGAGCTGCTCCTGGACGTCGCGAGGAAGCGACATCGAGAATCCGTTGACGTAGATCTCGTCAACGTCCAGCCCCTCTGGCTCGAGATAGATCTGGTGCCGCTCCCGATCGGGAAAGCGCATGATCTTGTCTTCGAGCGAAGGGCAGTACCGCGGTCCGATGCCCTGAATCTGACCGTTATAGAGAGGGCTGCGTCCGAGGTTCTCTGTCACCAGCTCGCGCACCCGCTCGTTGGTGTGCAGCAGCCAGCATTGGATCTGGTTGCGGGGCGGAGTAGTGGTCGCGAAAGAGAACGGCACGGGCACGGCGTCCCCGCCCTCCTCCGCAAACACGCCGGACGCCACGGCTCCCGCGAAGTCGATGCTCCGGCGATCGAGGCGCGGGGGCGTGCCTGTCTTCAGCCGGCCGCCTTCAAACCCGAACGAGCGGATCGAATCGGCCAGCTCCCGCGACGGTGGCTCGCCGTGACGTCCCGCGGGGCGTTGCTCGGGACCAATGTGAATGAGGCCGTCGAGAAAGGTTCCCGCGGTGATCACCAGCGCGCCGCAAGCGTAGCGATCGCCGTCTTCCATGGCGATACCGGTGATCCGGTCGTGCTCGACCAGGACGCGGCCCGCCCTGCCGAAAATCCACGTGATGTTTGACTCGCTATCGAGGGCCGCCGTCACCCACGCGGCGTAGCGCCGCTTGTCGGCCTGCGCGCGCGGCGACCAGACGGCCGGACCGCGGCTGCGATTGAGCAGCTTGAACTGAATGCCCGTGGCGTCGATCGCCATCCCCATCAAGCCACCGAGCGCATCGATCTCTCGAACCAGGTGGCCCTTCGCGGTGCCGCCCACCGCCGGGTTACACGGCATATGCGCGACGGTCTCCCGCGAGAGCGTGCAAAGACCTACGCTGCACCCGAGCCGTGCGGCCGCATAGGCGGCTTCGACGCCGGCATGCCCCGCTCCGATGACGATGACGTCGAGCTTAGTCATCTGCAGGGTGCAGGGTGCAAAGTGCATCGTGCATCGGTGCGTGTGCAACGTGCGGGGTGCAACGTGCGGGGTGCTTCGTGCGGGGTGCTTCGCGCGGGATGCTTCGCGCGGGGTGCTTCGCGCGGGGTGCTTCGTGCGGGGTGCTTCGTGCGGGGTGCTTCGTGCGGGGTGCTTCGTGCGGGGTGCTTCGCGCGGGGTGCTTCCGTGCGACGTGCTCCGATGCAAGTCTGAACTGTTGTCAACGACGTAGTCCCGAATGGGACGCTGGTTGCACGAGCACGTGCACGCTGCACACGCACTTTGCACCGTTGCACCCTGCACATTGAACCCATCGTCATTTCCCGATGCAGAAGTTGGCGAAGATGTGCTCGAGCAGGTCGTCGCTCGTGCGCACACCGACGATCTCGTCGAGGTGTGCCCGTGCGGTTTGCAGGTCAGTCAGGACGAATTCCTCTGGAGTCCCGCCCGCCGCGGCGGCTTCATGTGCCGCGACCAGGCTGATTCGAGCGGCGCTGATGAGCGTGATGTGCCGCATGTTCGAGATCGCGGCGGTGTCGCGGAGGGAATCGCGTCCCGTCAGCGCGGCGACGATCGCCTTGCGCAAATCATCGACACCAGCGCCGGTGACCGCCGATACACAGAGATCGGTTTCTACGGTCCGGCTGAAGCCGGACACTACGTACGATTGAGAAGGCGGAGATTCATCGTCGTACGTAGTGTCCGCCTTTAGGCGGACCGTCGCGGCAAGATCGATCTTGTTCGCCACGACGATGCGATTGCGAGTGGCTGTCTGCGCGAGCAACTGTTCGTCTTCAGCGGTAAGTGGCTCGCTGCGATCGAGCACGACGATGACGAGGTCAGCCACTTCGCGTGCTTTCGTCGCGCGCGCAACGCCTTCGCGCTCGACCACGTCAGACGTATCGCGCCAGCCGGCGGTATCCACGAGCGTGAGCGGCAGCCCGGCGAGATCGATCCGTTCCGTCACCAGGTCGCGCGTGGTGCCAGGGATCTCGGTTACGATGGCGCGGTCATTTCCTGCTAACATATTGAACAGGCTAGACTTACCAACGTTTGGACGACCAGCGAGCACCACCGTCGCTCCCTCGCGGATCATTCGTCCCTGTCTGGCGTCGCCAAGGAGCCGATCGAGGCATCCAATCACGCGCTCGATGCGCTGCGCCGCGTCCGATGGCTCGATGAAGTGATAGCCCTCGTCTGGAAAGTCGAGCGACGCCTCGAGCCGTGCGATCAGGTCGAAGAGATCCGCGTCGATCGCCGAGATACGGCGCGTGAGCGTCCCTTCGAGTTGATCGAACGCCACCCGCGCCTGCAGCGGCGTCGCCGCCGCAATCAGGTCGCCGACCGCCTCGGCTTGTATCAGATCGCGCTTGCCGTTGAGGAATGCGCGCAGCGTGAACTCGCCGGGCTCGGCGAGCCGGGCGCCGGCGTCAATCGCGCGACCGACGATCGCATCGAGCACCACGGGATTGCCGTGCGCGCTGATCTCGACGACGTGCTGACCGGTGTAGGAATGTGGCGCCGGAAAATATGTGGCGACGACTTCGTCAATCGCGCGCGCCGAGGTGAAGGTCGCGATGCGCGGCTCGAGCGGTGCATCACGCTCGAGGATTCTGCCGGCGATCTCCGATGCCGACGGCCCGCTGATCCGAACGACTCCAATTCCGCCCCGCCCGGGCGGGGTTGCGATCGCTACGATCGAATCGTCCGGAGAAAACATGAAGCCCGGCTTACTGGCTACCGGCTCGGACTAGTTCTTTGCCGAGATAATGACGGTTTTCATGAAGGCGTCGCCGATGCTCTCGGATGTGACGCCGGTATCTGCGGCGATCGTCAGGTGGACGATGCGCCGCTCGTACGGGTTGAGCGGACCCATCTCCTGCGAGGCCCCGCTCGACCGCACCTTCCCGGCGATGAAGCGCGCCATCTGCGTCAGCTCGGCATCCTTGTCACGGCGAAAGCCGTTGCAGTCGACCACGATGCGGGTGTCGTCACCGAACTGCTTGCGGAAGGCCGTCGCCACCAGGTGCTGCAGCGCCTGCAGCCCCTCGCCGCCCCGGCGGACGAGCACGCCGCCATCCTCGCCCTCGAGATTGATGTGCGTGCCTTCCGGCGTCTCCTCGATGCGCGGTGTCAGCGTCAGGCCCATGGCGTCGACGACGCTCTGAACGAATCCGGTGATCTGCTGTGTCAAAGACATGTGTGTCGATACCTACGCTTTTCCATCTGCTTCTGGCGTGCGGCCAGCGCCGACATTCTTCAGCTTGCGCTCGGCGGGCGGCCGCACGGTCTGCATGGGGGCCGGACCGATCCACCAGTTCGTGAAGTACTGCTGGCCGATTGCCCACAGGTTGCTGATGAACCAGTACACGACAAGGCCGCTGGGCGCCTGCAGGAACATGAAGCTGAACATCAGCGGCATGAACATCATGATCTTCTGCTGCGCGGGATCGGCCGACGTCGGCGTAATCTTCTGCTGCCAGAACATGGTCGCGCCCATCAGCACCGGGGTGACGTAGTACGGATCCGGCAACGAGAGATCGTGCAGCCACAAGCCGAAGGTCGCGCCGCGGAGCTCGACCGACTGCGAGAGCAGCGAGTAGAACGCGAACAGCACCGGCAGCGTCAGCAGCATCGGGACGCAGCCGCTCGCGGGATTCACGCCCCGCTCGCGGTAGAGGTTCATCACCTCCGTGTTCATCTTCTGGCGGGCCGGGTCGGTAATCTTCAGCCCCGCGTAGCGCTCCTGGATTGCCTTCAGTTGCGGCTGCAGCAGTTGCATCTTCCGCATCGACACGACGCTCTTATGCCGGAGCGGAAAGATGGCCATGTTGATCAGGATGGTGAGCACGATGATCGACCAGCCGTAATTGCCGACAAATCCGTGGACCCAGTTCAGCGCGCTCAGCAGCGGTACCGCCAGGAAGCCAAACATTCCGTAGTTGATCGCGCGCACCAGCTCGGCGTCGACGGATTTCAGCAGCTCGAATTGCTTCGGGCCGACGAAGAACCTGGCGTTCTGAGGGGGCTGCGCGAATCGAAGCGTTTGGGACAAGAGCTGCCGCTGGGTCTCGAGGCTGCCCTCGACCGGCAGCGTGACGGGACGAAACTCCGCCCGGACATGGCCGGGATTCACGGCGGCCGCGAGGAAATAGTGGTCGTCGAGACCCACGAACCGTAAAACGCCTTCATGCGCCGGTTGCTCGAGGAGGGTATCCCGGGTGAGCCGCTCGACGCTGCCGTCGCGGTGGTAGATCGCCTGCGGCGGCTGCACGTAGTTGCCGGTAAAGAAGCTTCCACCGCCTGACGTCGCGCCAACGTCCCCGAGACCCGGCCCCCATTCCACCGCCGGATTCAACGTGTTGCCGCCATTGGTCACCGACGCCGAGAAGACGACGATGTAGTTGCGCGGATCGAATCGAAACTCCTTGCGCGCGCGAAGGCCCGACGCATCCTCGAATTCGAACACGACGGTCGCAGGGGCGCTGGTAGCGTCGACGCGTCCGTTCACGTCGCCCGTCGCGCGATAGATTGCCGAGTTGAGGCGTGTGGTGATCGCCTCGTCGTCGACCCGGAGCGAAAAGGGCCTGGGCTGTTCGATTGGAACAGCGGACGGCACGAGATCGAGCGGCTCACCACGCTCGTCCTTGTAATCCTTCAGCCGCCACGACAGGACGCGTCCGCCCTGGTTGGAGAGCGTCGCTTCGACCGTTGCGGTGTTGACCACGATCCGCCGCTCGGCGGCCTCGGTGGTCACCGCTGGCGGCGCCGGCGCTGCGTCGGGTGCCGGCGAGGCGGGCGGTGCTGCGGGCGCCGGGCTGCCCACCGCGGCTGAAGTCGAAGCCGACGGTGTTGCCGCTGAACCCCCGGCCTGCCCCGCGGCGGCCTGCGGTGGCGGTTGAGGCGGCGGCACGATGAACGTCTGGTACCCGTACAGCACCAGAAACGAGAGAAAAACCGCGATCAGGACCCTGCGTTCCATTAACTCTTTCTAGGCCCGGGGAACCGGGTCGAAGCCATGCCCCCCAAAGGGCAGGCAGCGGACGAGACGGCGAAGCCCGAGCCAGACGCCGCGCGTGGCGCCGTGCAGGGTCACGGCTTCGGACATGTAATCCGAGCATGACGGCTCAAACCGGCAGCATCCCGTAAACAACGGAGAAATCAGGATTTTATACCCGCGAAGCAGGGCGAGGACGAGCATGGCGCTCGGGCCGGCGCTGACTCGCGCCTGGCCGCGGACGCTCGCGACGGTGCCGTTCGAGCACGGCGTCGTAATCGGCTTCGAGGCTGGCGAAGGGGGCATCGAGCATTTCCCGGCGCGGCACGACGACGATGTCGAGGCCGGCGGCGGCTTTATGGCGCCTGAACATCTCTCGGGCGAGGCGTTTGGCGCGGTTCCGTTCGACGGCCGACCCGAGTTTCCGCGTGGCAGCCACACCGAACCGCGGCGCGGTTCCGCCGTTCGGCAGCACGAACAGTGTCATGAAGCGGCCATGGATCCGAGCGCCTTCTTTGTAGATGCGCTCGAATTCGGGCCTGCGGCGGATGCGCTCGGCAACCGCCAGGCCTTGCCCGATCATGGCACGCGCGACCTTACCGCTCGTCGGCGACAGTCAGCCGCTTCCGGCCTTTTGCGCGGCGGCGTGCAAGCACGATTCGGCCATTCTTGGTCGACATTCTGACCCTGAAGCCGTGCGTCTTGGCGCGGCGGCGTTTATTCGGTTGGTAAGTGCGCTTGCCCTTCATGATCTCCTATTCCCGTGAGCGGAACTTTCAATACTAGTCGTGGCTCGTAGAGAGTGTCAACGCGATGATCGATTTGGAGACGTGCTACAGTCGGCGGTCGCGTGCCTGGGGGCGGCTATCGGACAGGCCCCTGAGGGTTCCTTCGGTGTCTCCCCCAAGTTTTCCACAACTGTGGAAAACGCTGTGGAAAACGGGGGCTGCGGGGCGTTTCTAGAGGGAAAGCGCGATTTTGCGCCGGTTTCCGTCTGGCAGATTGTCGCTTCTGTCGTATCACCGGCCAATTCTCATCTGTTTCTCGGGTCATATCCTCATGGACGTCAGCATCTGGGACCAAATTCTCACCCGGATCGAAACCAAGGTTAACCGGCACAGCTTCTACACCTGGTTCAAGCCGACGGCGTTTGTGGCCGACAGCGGGACGTCGATCACGGTGCGGGTGCCGAATTCCCTCTTTAAGGACTGGCTCACCAAGCATTACTCCGTTGTGCTTTCAGAGGCGCTGGCCGAGGTGCGGCGGCCGGATGCATCCCTGGTCTTTGTCGCCGAAGGGACGGCGCTGCCGGCCTCGCTGACCGAAGAGGCGCCCCCCATTTCGGAATCGGAAATCGAGGCGCCAGCCCCGGTTGCCTCGACAACGCCGGCGGGCCTCAACCTCCGCTACACCTTCGATACCTTCATCGTCGGCCCCTCGAATCAGTTTGCGCATGCCGCCTGCCGTGCGGTGGCCGAAGCGCCGTCGCGCTCGTATAACCCGCTTTTTATCTACGGGGGCGTGGGGCTCGGCAAGACGCACCTGATGCACGCGATCGGTCAGTACGTGCTGCAGCACGATCCCGAGTTGAAGCTCACCTACATTTCGTCGGAGCGCTTCATGAACGAAATGATCAACGCGCTTCGTTACGATCGCATCCTGGACTTCCGGGAGCGCTATCGCAGTGTCGACGTTCTGCTCGTCGACGACATCCAGTTCGTCTCGGGCAAGGAAGGCACGCAGACGGAGTTCTTTCACACGTTCAACGCGCTGTACGATGCGCAGAAGCAGATCGTCCTCAGCAGCGATCGTCCGCCGCACGAGATTCCCGCGCTCGAGGAGCGTTTGCGCTCGCGATTCGAGTGGGGGCTGATCGCCGACATCCAGCCGCCCGACATCGAGACAAAAGTCGCCATTCTCAAGCGAAAAGCCGAGGCCGAAGCGGTACCGCTGCCCGATGCGGTGGCGATGTATATCGCCGGCCGGATCAAGTCGAACATCCGCGAGCTCGAGGGATCGCTGATTCGGTTGATCGCGTACGCCTCGCTGACAGGGCGTGAGATCACGCTCGAGTTGACGCAGGAAGTGTTGAAGAACGTGATCGACCCGGAGGGTCGGGCGGTCACCATCGAATCGATACAGAAATTCGTCTCGGACTATTACCAGCTCAAGATGGGCGAGTTGAAGTCACGGAACAACTCCAAGTCGATCGCGATGCCTCGTCAGATTGCGATGTATCTGTGTAAGCACCTGACGCACGCGTCGCTTCCCGAGATCGGCCGCAGCTTTGGCGGCAAGCATCATTCGACGGTTATTCACTCGATCAAGAAGGTCGAGGAGATGCGAAAACGTGATGGAGTTTTCAACAGCCTTATCACGACTTTCCTTGAGTCATTCCGCTGAATCCGAAGCCGTCCACAGGGCAGGATCCACAGATCATGTGCACGTTTAAGGGGGCAGAAAACCGCACAGTTTTCCCGCGTGTCGGCGGTGCCCTAACGCGAAAAATATTCACACGGTAAATTATTGATATTCAAGCACTAACAGGCGTATTAAGTGTTTTGCACAGCACCTTATATTCTGTATAATTCTTTATCTCTTCTTCTTTCCTTTATTTAGGATCCGTTAAGCAGCGGACCCCCACTGCGCAGCCGAGGTCACCACGAGCCTATGGAAATTGTTGTCCGGAAGAATGAGCTTCTGCGAGAACTTCAACTTTTCCAGGGCATCGTGGAACGCAAGAACACGATCCCGATTCTCGCGAACGTGCTGATCGAAGCCAAGGGCGACGAGATTCGCATGCTGGCAACCGATCTTGAGGTCGCGCTCCGAAGCCGTTGCGCCGCCACCGTCGCCAAGAGCGGATCGCTGACCCTGCCGGCGAAGAAGCTCTTTGAGATCGTGAAGGCGCTGCCGGAAACGGACGTGCGCATCGAAGAAGACAAGAACGGCGTGAAGGTCGCCGCGGACCGATTTGACTCGCGGATGCAGACACTGCCGCGCGAAGATTTTCCGACGCTTCCCGACGCGACCGGTAAGGGCCGCGCCTCGCTGCCCCGCAACGCGCTGAAAGAGATGGTCGCAAAGACGCAGTTTGCGATCACCGGCGAAGACACCAGGTATTTTTTGAACGGCGCGAAGTTCGTGCTGAAGCCCGACAGCCTGACGCTGGTGGCCACCGACGGCCATCGCCTGGCGCTCGTCGAGGTGAAGCACGACGTCGGCATCACCGACGAAGTCGGCGTAATCCTGCCGAAGAAGACGCTGCTCGAGCTCGGGAAGCTCCTGGCGGAAGGCGACGGCGACATCATGTTCGAAAGCGGCGAGAACCACCTGTTCTTCGAGGTGGGCGGCCGTATGTTGATCTCACGGATGATCGACGGGCAGTTTCCCGCCTACGAGCGCGTCATCCCGAAGGGCAACGACAAGGACATCGAATTCGAGCGCGAGCGGCTGACGAACGCGGTCAAGCGCGTGGCGCTGCTCTCGAATGAACGATCGCGCGCGGTGAAGTTCGAGATCGAAAAAGGCAAGGTCGAGGTGACGTCGAGCAGTTCCGAGTTCGGCGAGGCGCGCGAGCAGCTTCCCGTCGACTACACGGGGACGGCGATGAGCATCTCCTTCAACGCGCAGTACGTCCTGGATTTTCTCAGCGTCGTGGAGACCGACATCGTCTCGCTGTCGCTCAAGGACGAAGTGAGCCAGGCCGTCATGAAGCCCGTCGGCGCGCAGGGTTACGACTACACCTACGTGATCATGCCGATGAGGATTTGATTTAAGGACACGAGTGGAACATCCGGAACAGCAGGACCAGCAGACCGACGCCCTCCTCACACCCGATACTCCTTCCGCTGCGGGTCCGAACGGGAACGGCTCAGGCGGCGACTACGGTGCGGACAAGATCAAGGTTCTCGAGGGCCTTGAGGCCGTGCGCAAGCGTCCTGCCATGTACATCGGCTCGACCGGTGCGCCGGGCCTCCATCATCTGGTGTACGAGATCGTCGACAACTCGATCGACGAAGCGCTGGCCGGGTACTGCGATCAGATCAACGTCACGATTCACATCGATAACTCGATCACCGTAATCGACAACGGCCGTGGCATCCCCACCGAAATGCACTCGAGCGGCAAGTCGGCGGCCGAAGTCGTGCTGACGGTGCTGCACGCGGGCGGCAAGTTCGACAACGACAGCTACAAAGTCTCGGGCGGCCTCCACGGCGTCGGCGTGTCTGTCGTGAACGCATTGTCAGAGCGTCTCGATCTCGAAATCTGGCGCGACGGCCAGGTCTATCAGCAAAGCTACGAACGCGGCGCCCCGATCGCAGATCTCGAGGCGACCGGCACGACGCAGCGGCGCGGCACGAAGGTCACGTTCAAGGCCGACCCCCAGATCTTCGAAACGGTCGAATACAGCTTCGACACGCTGGCGCAGCGGCTCCGGGAGCTCGCCTTCCTGAACGGCGGCATCCTCGTCACCATCGATGACGAGCGCGACGGCAAGAACCACAAGTTCCAGTACGAGGGCGGCATCGTTTCGTTCGTCCAGCACCTGAACAAGAACAAGGCCGTCGTCAACGACAAGCCGATCTTCATGAAGGGCACCAAGGACGGCATCGACGCCGAGATTGCCCTGCAGTGGAACGACAGCTACTCCGAGCTGGTCTTCTCCTTCGCCAACAACATCAACACGCACGAAGGCGGCACGCACCTGTCGGGCTTCCGCTCGGCGTTGACCCGCACGATCAACGCCTACGCGGTGAAGAACAATCTTGCGAAGGATCTGAAGGACGCCAACATCAGCGGCGAGGACATTCGCGAGGGCCTCACCGGCGTCGTCAGCGTCAAGATCCCGCAGCCGCAGTTCGAAGGCCAGACCAAGACGAAGCTCGGGAACACCGAGGTCAAGGGCATTGTCGAGGCCATCATCAACGACAAGCTCGGGCAATATCTCGAAGAAAACCCCGCGGTCGCCAAGAAGGTCATCGGCAAGTCCGTCGACGCCGCCCGCGCGCGCGAAGCGGCCCGAAAGGCTCGCGACCTCGTGCGCCGCAAGGGCGCGCTCGACGGAAGCAGCCTGCCCGGTAAGCTCGCGGACTGCCAGGAACGCGATCCCGCCCAGAGCGAGATTTACATCGTCGAGGGAGAATCGGCCGGCGGCTCGGCGAAGCAGGGTCGCGACCGCCGCTTCCAGGCGATCCTGCCGATCAAGGGCAAGATCCTCAACGTCGAGAAAGCCCGCTTCGACAAGATGCTCGGCAGCGACGAGATCAAGACGATGATCGCGGCGCTCGGCTGTGGCATCGGGGTGGAGGACTTCGACATCGAGAAGCTCCGTTACCACCGCGTCATCATCATGACCGACGCAGACGTCGACGGCTCGCACATCCGGACGCTGCTGCTGACGTTCTTCTACCGGCAGATGGGGCCGCTGATCGACCGCGGGCACATCTACATCGCGCAGCCTCCGCTTTACCGCGCCAAGCGGGGCAGGACCGAAACGTTCATCAAGAACGAGCACGACCTGGAGAGCTTCCTCATCAGGCGCGCGGTCGAATCACGGATCGTAAAACTGGCCGACGGCGGCGAGATCTTCGGCGAGCCGCTCGAGCGTCAGCTTCAGCGGACGATGTCGTATCGCAAGCTGCTGCAGCAGGTCACGCGGCGCGGCAGCCCACCGGATATCGTGACCGCGCTGCTCCAGGCCGGCGCGCGCGACAAGTCGTTCTTCGACCAGCGCGAGAAGCTCGATGCGCTTGCGCTGCGGATGACCACCCCCGTGCGCACCGTCAGCGTCAGCCGCGACGACGAGCACAACGTGTTCGCGCTGGCCGTCGAGGATCGCTCACAGGGCTACGCTCGCACCTACGGCATCGGCCTCGACTTCATCACGTCCGGGGAGTACCGGACACTGCTGGCCGCGTATCGCGAGATCCAGGACATCACCTTCCCGGTGGTCGTCAAGACGACGGCTTCGGCAACCGACGACCAGGTCTTCGATGACTCTCCGGCGCCCGGCGCCGATGACGCGCCAATTGACGGCGCCCCGCTCGACGAGACGACGAAGCTGGCTGCCGAGCCGAAGGCCGCCACGCGCGCCCGCAAGGATGCGGACACGACGCTCGAGAACATCGACGACTTTGTCGAGTTCTTCATCGTCGCGGGCAAGAAGGGCGTGGCGGTGAATCGCTACAAGGGTCTCGGCGAGATGAACCCCGATACCCTCTGGAACACGACGATGGACCCGGAGCATCGCACCCTGATGCAGGTGCGCGCCGAAGATCACGCCGAAGCGGACCAGATGTTCACCACGCTGATGGGCGATCAGGTCGAGCCGCGCCGCAAGTTCATCGAGGACAACGCGCTCGACGTAAGGAATCTCGACGTTTAAGCGTAGGCCGGGTCCTATCCGACACGGCGCACCGAATTCATGAGCACATCAGCCTCGAACAAGATCCCCGTCAATATCGAAGACGAGATGAAGCGGTCGTACATGGATTACGCCATGAGCGTAATTATTGGACGAGCGCTGCCGGATATTCGCGACGGCCTCAAGCCTGCCCACCGCCGCGTGCTGTTCGCGATGCGCCAGATGGGACTCGCGTCCAACCGCGCCTACCGCAAGTGCGCGAAGATCGTCGGCGAGGTCATCGGCAACTACCATCCGCACGGCGACGCGCCGGCCTACGACACGCTGGTCCGGCTCACGCAGGACTTCAACATGCGATATCCCCTGGTCGACGGCCAGGGGAATTTCGGGTCCGTCGATGGCGACCCGCCGGCGGCCTATCGGTACACCGAGGCGCGCCTGGAGTCGCTGGCCGAAGAACTGATGGCGGATCTCGACAAGGAGACCGTCGACTTCGTCCCCAACTTCGACGAGACAACCGAAGAGCCCACGGTGCTGCCGGCGCCGTACCCGAACCTGCTGGTCAACGGCTCCACCGGCATCGCGGTCGGCATGGCGACGAACATCCCGCCGCACAACATGCGCGAGGTGATCGACGCCGCGATCTGGACGATCGAAACCGCGCAGTCGGACGCGCCGCCGCCGCTGCTCGACCGGCAGCGGAAGCTGATCGAGCTGATCCAGGGCCCCGACTTCCCGACAGGCGGATTCATCGTCGGCCGCCACGGTATCCACCAGGCGTACCTGACGGGCCGCGGCTCCGTCATCATGCGCGCGAAGACCCAGATCGAGGTATCGAAGAAAGGCGACCGCTCGTCGATCGTCATCGACGAGATTCCCTACCAGGTCAACAAGGCGCGCCTGATCGAGCGGATCGCCGATCTCGTGCGCGAGAAGACGATCGAGGGCATCTCGGATATCCGCGACGAGTCCGACCGCGACGGCATGCGCATCGTCATCGACCTCAAGCGGGGAGAGGTCGCCGACGTCATCCTCAACAACCTCTACAAGCACACCGCGCTTCAGAGCAGCTTCGGCATCATCATGCTCGCGATCGTCGGCGGGCGGCCCAAGGTGCTGCCGCTGGTCGAGTTCATCGACAACTTCGTCGAATTCCGCCGCGAGGTGATCCGCCGGCGCACGGAGTACGAGCTGCGCAAGGCCGAGGCGCGGCGCCACATCCTCGAAGGCCTCAGGATCGCGCTCGACCACATCGACCAGGTGATTGCGCTGATTCGCGCGGCGAAGAACCCGGGCGAAGCGCGCGAAGGCCTGATGACCCAGTTTTCCCTGAGCCAGATCCAGGCGCAGGCGATCCTGGACATGCAGCTTCAGAGGCTGACGGGGCTAGAACGGCAGAAGATCCTCGACGAGCTCGCGGAGCTCCTGAAGCTGATCGAGCGCCTCCTGGCGATCCTGGCAAGCGACAAGCTGGTCATGCAGATCATTGTCGATGAGCTGCGGCGGGTGCGCGACAAGTACGGCGACGACCGCCGGACGCAGATCATCGCCGAGGAAGGCGAGTTCCGCATCGAAGACCTGATCGTCGAAGAAGACATGGCGATCACGGTGAGCAACACCGGCTACATCAAGCGCACCGCGGTCACCAACTACCGCAGCCAGCGCCGCGGCGGCAAGGGCCGCATCGGGATGCGCACGCGCGAAGAGGACTTCGTCAGTCGTCTCTTCATCGCGTCGACGCACGCGTACATCATGATCTTCTCCGACCGCGGCCGCGCCTACTGGCTCAAGGTCCACGAGATTCCTGACGTCGGTCCCGACGGCCGCGGCAAGGCGATCGCCAACCTGGTCTCGATGGAAGAAGGCGAGCGCATCGCGGCGACGATTGCGGTCAAGGAGTTCGAGGACGACAAGTTCGTGGTGATGGGCACGCGCCACGGCGTCGTCAAGAAGACCGAGCTGTCTGCCTTCAGTAATCCGCGCGCGGGCGGCATCATCGCGATGGGCGTGGAAGAAGGCGACGTCGTCATGGAAGTCCAGGTGTCGGACGGCAACGGCGAGGTGTTCATCGGCACCCGCGACGGCATGTCCATCCGCTTCCCGGAAGGCGACGTACGGTCGATGGGCCGCACGGCGTACGGCGTCCGCGGCATCTCGCTGCGCGAGGGCGACGCGGTGGTGGCGATAGAGGTCCTCAAGCCTGGCGGCACGATTCTCACGGTCACCGAACAGGGCTACGGCAAGCGGACGGAGCTCGACGAATACCGCGTGCAGTCGCGAGGCGGGATCGGCATCATCAACATCCAGACCTCCGATCGGAACGGCAAGGTCGTCGGCATCACGCAGGTCAGCGACGATGACGAGCTGATGCTGATTACCGAGCAGGGCAAGACACTTCGCATGGCGGCGCGAGACGTCCGCACCATCGGCCGCGCGACTCAGGGCGTGAAGCTGATCGATATCGAGGGGGAGGACCGCGCGGTATCGATTGCGCGCCTGGCCGAACAGGACGACGCTCCCGGCGAGGAAGCCGGCGAAGACGTCCCCAAGACCGAGGAATAGGCGCCCTAGCTAGGCGACTTCGAGCTTCGCGAACTTCGCGCGAAGCGTCTTCTGCCCCACCGATGCGAACCGGACGACGAGCTTGGTGTCGTCGTCCAGCGGCTCGACGCTGAGCACCGTTCCAACGCCGAACGCCGGGTGCTTCACCCGCAGGCCTGGCTTGAGTCCGCCGGGGACGGACTGATCTTCGTTCTCGTAGGCATAGGCCGGCTGCTCCTCTCGCGCCTTCCGGTATCCCCCGCCTTTCCCGTACGGCGTCGCCCGGAAATGCGAAAACGATGTCTGCGGCGAGGCAAACGTCGAGGGCACTTCCTCGATGAGCTCACTCGGAATTTCATCGATGAACCGCGAGGGGTCGGTCGAGTGGTACTCGCCGAAGACACGCCGCCGGGCGGCGGACGTCAGGACGAGGCGCCGCTGTGCGCGCGTGATGCCGACGTAACAGAGCCGCCGCTCCTCCTCGAGCTCCGCCTCGTCCTCGACTGAGCGCGAATGCGGGAACAATCCCTCCTCGAGGCCGCTGATGACGACGATCGGGAACTCCAGTCCCTTCGCGCTGTGCATCGTCATCATCAGCACGCGCGCGGAGCGCGAGCCGGCTTCCTCGTCGACGTCCGAAAGCAGCGACAACTGATCGACGAAGCCGCCAAGCGACGGCTCGGGACTCCTGGTTTCGTATTCACGAGCGGCCGACACGAGCTCCGCCAGGTTCTCGATGCGGCTCTCGGCCTCTTCGCTGCGCTCTTCCCGGAGATCCTGGATGTAGCCGCTCTGGTCGAGGACCTTGCCGAGCGCGATCGAGACCGACTCCTGCGCCGCCATCGCCGTAAGACTGGTGAGGAGATCCCTGAACGCCGTCAGCGAGGCGAGCGCGCGAGGCGCCACCATCCTGCGCTCGATGGCGTAGACGAGCCGCGCCCACAAGGAGTCGCTTACCGCGACCGGCTGCAGGCCCGCCAGCAGCGGCGGCGCATCGTCGCCGTCGGGCAGGTCGACGGCCTCGAGTGATTCCATGACACCCTTGCCAATCCCCCGCGCTGGCACATTGATGACCCGCCGGAGGCTGACGTTGTCGTGGGGACTGAGGATCAGCTTGAGATACGCCAGGGAGTCCTTGACCTCCTTCCGCTCATAGAAGCGGACCCCGCCGATGATCTTGTAGTCGGTCCCCGATCGGCGGAGCGCGTCCTCGAGCGTGCGGGACTGGGCGTTGGTGCGATACAGGATCGCGACCGTGTTCTCGACGTCGTCGTGCAGCGCCCTCCGCGCCGTCCGCGCGATGTACTCCGCCTCGTCGAGGTCGTCCCCCGCACGGTAGTACAAAATCCGTGCACCGCCTTTCTGGTCGGTGTAGAGCCGCTTTTCCTTGCGGTTCTTGTTCTGCGCGATGACCGCGGATGCGGCGTCGAGGATGACCTGGGTCGAGCGGTAGTTTCGCTCGAGCCGAACGGTCTTGACTTCCGGGAAATCGTGCTCGAAATCGAGGATGTTCTTCAGGTCGGCGCCGCGCCACTTGTAAATCGACTGGTCAGGGTCGCCGACGACGCAGAGGTTGCGGTGCCTGGCGGACAGGCGCTGGATGAGCAGGTACTGCGGGCGGTTGGTGTCCTGGTACTCATCGACCATGACGAAACGGAACTTCTCGCTGTACCGCTCGCGCACGGATTCCGATCGTTCGAACAGCTCCACGGTCTTGAGCAGCAGGTCGTCGAAGTCGAGCGCGTTGGCGTCTTTCAGGGCCTTCACGTACTTCTCGTAGAGCGTGCCGATCTGCTGGTCGCGAGGGTTCCAGGTCGCATTGGCGGTGAACGTCTCGGGGCCCTCCATGCGGTTCTTCGCATGACTGATGCGCGAGAGCGCGACCCGCGGCTGCACGGCGGTGTCTTCCACCCCGATCTCGCGCAACGCCTGCTTGATCACCGTGAGCTGGTCGGTGGAGTCGTAGATGACGAAGTCTCGCGACAGGCCGATATGAGGGGCCTCCCTTCGCAGCATCCGCGCGCACAGCGCATGAAAGGTCGAGATCCACATCTGCCGGCAGTCGACGTCCAGCAGCGATTCGACGCGCGTGCGCATCTCTTCGGCGGCCTTGTTGGTGAAGGTGACCGCGACGATGCGGTCGGGCGTAGAGATACCGCTGCTGACGAGGTGCGCGATACGGTGTGCGATGACGCGGGTCTTCCCCGATCCCGCGCCGGCGAGGATCAGAAGCGCGCCCTCGCTCTGAAGAACGGCTTCCTGTTGTTCGGGGTTGAGACTGGAAAGGAGGTCCATTGTTGTCAGTTATCAGTTGTCAGTTGTCAGAAGGCAACGAGCTGGCTCGATCCGTCCCGACAACTGACAACAGACAACTGACAACTATTCTACCGTGACACTCTTCGCGAGGTTCCTCGGCTGATCGACGTCGCAGCCGCGCCGCACCGCGATGTGATACGCGAGCAGTTGGAGCGGAATCGTCATGACGATGGGCGTCAGCATCGCCGTCGTCTCGGGCATCGGCAGGATGAAGTCGGCGTTGGGGTCGAGCACACCCGTCATACGGGTATCCCCCTCCGTCGTGATCGCAATCACTGACGCGCCGCGGGCCTTCGCCTCCTGCACGTTGCCGATCATCTTCTCGAACACGTGATCGTTGGGCGCGATAGCCACCACCGGCATTTGCTCGTCGATTAAGGCGATCGGGCCGTGTTTCATCTCGCCTGCCGGATAACCCTCGGCGTGGATGTAGGAAATTTCCTTGAGCTTGAGCGCGCCCTCCAGTGCGATCGGGTAGTTGATGCCCCGACCGAGGTAGAGGAAGTCGGTGCGGTTGTAGAAGCGTTCCGCGATCTTCTCGGTTGCGGCTGACGCCTTGATCGCCTGCTCGATGACCTGCGGCATCTGCAGCAACTCGGCGATGTGGCGCCGAATGTCTGCGGGCGGCAACGTGCCGCGCGTCTGTGCCATGTAGAGTGCCAGAAGCTGCAAGGCCACGAGCTGCGACGTAAATGCCTTCGTTGACGCGACGCCGATCTCTGGCCCGGCGTGCGTGTACACCGTTCCATTCGCCTCGCGCGTCGCCATGCTGCCGACGACGTTGCAGATGGCAATGCTGCTGGCGCCCTTGCGCTTGGCCTCGCGCAGTGCGGCGAGCGTGTCGGCGGTCTCTCCCGACTGGGTGATGACGATGGCGAGCTCATGGTCCGCGATGATCGGATTGCGGTAGCGATACTCGGATCCGTAGTCGACTTCGACCGGCACCTTGGCCAGCGCTTCGATCAGATACTTCCCCACCAGCGCCGCATGCCACGACGTGCCGCACGCGATAATCGTGACCTTCTGCAGCGCGCGGAACGTCTCCAGCGGGATGTTCAGGTCCTGGAGGAAAATCTCACCGCGGTCGAGCGAGACGCGTCCGAGGATCGTGTCGCGCGCGGCGGTGGGCTGCTCGAAGATCTCCTTGAGCATGAAGTGCTTGTGGCCGCCCTTCTCCGCCGCGATCGGATCCCACAACACGCGCTGCGTCGTTTTTGACACCGTCCGGCCGCTGTAATCGGTGAACTTGACGCCTGACCGCGTGATGATCGCCATCTCCTCGTCGCCAAGGAAGACGACGTCGCGCGTGTGCGAGAGGATGGCCGGGATGTCGGAGGCGACGAAGAACTCGTCCTGGCCGAGGCCGATGACGATCGGCGGACCGTTTCGCACGGCCACGATCTTTTCAGGATCCTCAACGGAGACCAGCACGATGGCGAACATGCCCCGGATGTACACGAGCGCGCGGCGCACCGCGTTTTCGAGGCCGTCGTCGCGCATTTCGCGCTCGACCAGGTGCGCCACGATCTCCGTATCGGTTTCCGTCTTGAATTCGTGCCCCTGCGTCTGCAGCTCGCGCTTCAGCTCGAGATAGTTTTCGATGATGCCGTTGTGGACGACGACGATGCGGCCGGTGCAGTCGCGATGGGGATGTGCGTTCTCTTCGGTGGGTCGGCCATGCGTGGCCCAGCGTGTGTGGCCGATGCCGTAGACGCCGTCGACCGGGTCGATTCGGATCGCATTCTCGAGGTTTGCCAGCTTCCCCGCCGATCGCCGCAGCGAGATGCCTTCGGGCGTGACGAGCGCGACGCCCGCTGAATCGTAGCCGCGATATTCCATACGTCGCAGTCCCTCGATCAGGACGGGGACGACAGGCTTCGGTCCGATGTATCCGATGATTCCGCACATACACAGTTCCCCGTTCCGAGTTCCTGGTTCCGGGTTCGCTGGCTCGCGGTTCCCGGGCTCGTTTATGCTTTTGCGGCCGGGCCCTTCTTACGCTCGACCCAGCCTTCGACGTTGGCCTGGCGGCTGCGGGCGATGCCGAGCGAGCCGGCGGGCACGTCCTTGGTGATCGAGGAGCCTGCCGCGACGTAAGCGCCCTTGCCGACGCGGACCGGCGCAATGAGCTGCGTATCGCTCCCGATGAACGCCCCGTCCTCGATCACCGTTTGGGACTTCCTGGTCCCGTCATAGTTGCAGGTGATGGTGCCTGCCCCCACGTTGACGTTGGCGCCGATGGTCGCATCGCCGAGATACGACAGGTGGCTCGCCTTTGAGCCCGGTCCAAGCGTGGTCTTCTTCAGTTCCACGAAATTGCCGATCTTTGCCCCCTCGCCTACGGCGGTATCGGGCCGCAGATGAGCAAACGGCCCGATGGACACCCCATCTGCAACGCGCGCACCAACGATGAGGCAGAAGTTGTTGATCGTGACCCGGTCGGCGATTTCGGAGTCCCGGATGCGGACATGCGCCTGAATCTCGCAGGCGGCCCCGATCCTCGTCTGTCCCTCGATGACGACACCGGGGTGTATCACCGTATCAGCGCCAATCTCGACGTCCGGGTCGATGTAGGTCGTAGCCGGGTCAACAATGGTGACGCCGGCCGCCATCAGTTCTTCGTTCTTGTTCTGTCTCACGAGGATGCTCACTTCCGCCAGCTCTGAGCGGCCATTGATGCCGCGGATTTCCTGGGGGTTGTCGACCGTCAGCGTCTCCACCGGCAGCTTGCGTTTCCGGTAGATGCCGACCAGATCGGTCAGGTAGTACTCGCCTTGCGCGTTGTGGGACGCGATCGACCGGAGCGCGTCGAAGAGCGGTTCCAGGGCGAAGGCATAGATGCCGCTGTTGATCTCGCGTAGTTGCCGCTCGGTCGGCGATGCGTCGCGCTCCTCGACGATCCGCGCGATCTTGCCGTCTTTCCGAACGATGCGGCCGTATCCATAGGGGCGGTCGAGCACGGCGGTGACAACCGTCGCGGCGGCCCCGGCGGCCTGGTGCGTCTCGATCAGTCGCCGCAGGGTGGTGGCGGTCAGAAGTGGCACATCGCCCGATAGCAGCACCACCGTGCCCGTTCGTCCGGCCAGGGCGGGTTCGGCCTGCTGCAGCGCGTGCGCCGTGCCGCGCTGGGGCTCCTGCACCGCGAACTGAAGGTGCGGATGACCGGCGGACAGCCGCCCTCGGACGACGGCGGCCTGATGCCCGACGATCAGCGTCGTGGTTACGGGGAGGAGCGATGTGGCCGTTCGCAGGACGCGCTCGACCATCGTCCGGCCGGCAATCGGATGCAGGACCTTGGGAAGGGCCGATTTCATGCGCGTGCCCTGGCCGGCCGCGAGCACGACGACGTGGAGGTCAGTCAATCAGCTTCTGTCCATGAGGGTACTTCGAAATCATTTGCAAGAGGCTAACCGGCCACGATTGGTCAAACACCAGATTTTTTAGCGCGCTCGATGATGGCGTAGACATCCCGGGTTGACCGGCCGTATTTCTTTGCCACGGCTGAGACCGTCTCGCGGCGTGAGCCGGCCGCCATTTCTGTCATCTGCCAGAATTCAGCCACCAGCTTGTCATCCGGAGCTTCAACCCGGGCCGCGACAGGAACCGGGACCGGGGAAACCACAACAGTGAACTCACCCCGCAATTCTGTTAATTGACCAACAACATCAGCAGCGCTCCCCCTGATCAGCTCCTGATGCCGCTTAGTCAGCTCCCTGCCAGCCATTATTGGTCGATCACCAAATATATCGGCCGCTGCCAGTAATGTCTGACGAATCCGATGGGGAGCCTCGAAGAACGTGAACGTGCCTTTGATCTCGTTGGCCTCTTTCAACCACGTTAATCTGGCGTTTGACCGATGCGGTGGGAATCCGAGGATGGTGAGTGGCTCCAAGGCAAATCCTGAAGCAATTCCTGCCACCAGGGGCGCGCTCGCCCCCGGGATCGGATCGATCGGAATTCCCTTCTCTACCGCAGCCGCCACCAATTCGACCCCCGGGTCGGAGACCCCCGGAGTCCCGGCGTCAGTCACCAGCGCGATGCTTTCTCCCCGTTCGAGCCGGGCCAGAAGCTGCGGAAGTCGCGATCGGCTGTTGTGTTCATGGAAGCTCAGCGTTGGGGTGGAGATCGCGTGATGGGCGAGGAGCTTGGCCGTCCGCCGCGTATCCTCGGCGGCAATCACGTCGACCTCGCGCAGCACACGCAGCGCGCGCAGCGTAATGTCCTCGAGGTTGCCGATCGGCGTGGCGACGACGAAGAGCGTGCCGGGCATCGGACCGGAAGTTTAATGTACCATTGAGGGATGCGCGCTCCCCGACGGGTCTCACAGAGCGCCAGTTATGACGACGCATGTACCCATCGGAGCCATTTCCGCACTTCGTCGACGACTACCTCGCCTATCTCCATGAGGTGTTCCCCAGCCAGGCCAGCCTGGACGGCGTGCACCTGCATGACGATCTCCTCGAGGACCTGAGCCGACCCGCCATCGACGCGCATATCCGCGCGATGTCCGGCTTCAGCCGGCGGCTCCGCCAGATCGACGCCGGCCAGCTTCCCTCCACCGAACGCATCGAGCATCCGATCGTCGGCGCGAACATCGAGGCTCGGATGTTCGACTTCGAGACGGTGCGCAGTTGGGACCGCAACCCGCAACTCTACGCCGACGCGATCGGCACCAGCCTCGCCAGCCAGGCGTTGTTTGCCTACGCGCCCGAAGCCGAGCGCGCCCGGCGCATCGTCTCCAAGCTGCGCCAGGTGCCGCGTCTCGTCCAGGCCGCGCGCGACAACATCAAGGAGAGCCCGGGAATCTTCGTCAAGATCGGCCTGGAGACGTGGCGAGGCACGCTGAAGTTCATCGAAACGGACCTGCCGCGGGCGTTCAAGTCCCTCGACGACCTGCACATCCTCGGCGATCTCGCGGACACGTCGACGGAGGCCGCCGGCGCCATCACCAGCTACATCGACTACCTCGAGACCGATCTGGCACCGCGCGCGAAGTCGTCATTCCGCCTGGGCCGCGACAACTTCGAGCAGAAGCTGCGTCACGAGGAAGGGATCACGCTGACCGCCGACCGTCTGCTCGCGATCGCCCTGCGAGAGCTCGGTGAGGTGCAGGAGGAGTTCCGCTCGGTGGCGGGGCGCCTCAATGGCGGCGATCCCATGAACGCATGGCGCCAGGCGAAAGAAAAGCACCCGGAGCCGGGCAAGCTTGTCGCCGCCGCGCAGGGGCAGGTGCAGGAACTGCTCGAGTTTCTGCAGCGCCAGTCGATCGTGACCGTGCCCCAATCGGAACCCGTCGTCGTCGCGCCGTCCCCGGAGTTCTACCGGTGGGCTTTTGCCAGCATGTGGACGCCAGGCCCGTTCGAGAGCAGGCCAAGCCGCGCGTACTACTACGTGACCGACGTCGACCGCGGATGGTCTGCCGAACGCCAGGAAGAGCACATGCGGGATTTCAATTTCCCGACGTTGTGGAACATCTCCATCCACGAGGTCTACCCGGGGCATTTCCTGCACTATCAGCATCTGCGGCAGGTTCAGTCGAAGGTGCGCAAATCGACGTTCTTTGCACCCTCGTCGTTTGTCGAAGGATGGGCGCACTACTGCGAACAGATGATGATCGAGGCCGGCTTCCGCCGCGGCGACGCCACGATCAAGCTCGGCCAGCTTGCCGAAGCGCTCGTGCGCCTCGCGCGCTTTGTCGTCGCCATCCGCCTGCACTGCGAGGACCTGTCGGTGGAGCAGGGCATGCGGTTCTTCCGCGATGAAGCCTTCCTCGAGGAGGCCACCGCGAGGCGCGAGGCCGAGCGCGGCACCTTCGACCCGACGTATCTCGTGTACTCCGTAGGGAAGTTGGCGATGCTCAAGCTGCGGCGCGACTACAAGGAGCAGCAGGGGAGCAAGTTCTCGTTGCGCTCGTTCCACGACGCCGTGCTGGCGCAGGGAAGCGCGCCATTCTGGGCGCATCGGCGTCTGCTGCTCGACGATGCATCGGACGCTGCGGTGCTGGAGTAATCACGCATGCCCCTGTACGAATACGAATGCGACGCGTGCGGTGAGCGGTTCGAGGTGATTCAGAAATCGTTCTCATCGCCGCCTCCCGAGGCGTGCGAGAGGTGCGGGAAGGGTCCCGTCCACCGGATGCAGTCGTCGCCCGCCATCCAGTTCAAGGGATCCGGCTTCTACATCACCGACTACGCCAAGAAGGGATCGTCTGAGGGAAGCGGGTCGAAGGGGAAGTCGGACGGGAGCACGGCGGAGAGCACCAGCGACAGCAAGACGTCCGATGCCAAGACCGACGGCGCTGCAAGCAAGGACAGCAGTACCAAGAGCGACGCACCCGCGGCGCCGACCAGTTCGGCGCCGCCGTCGACGAGCACGAAGAAGGACTAGGTTCCTACACCAATCTTCAGGTCGAGCGATTCCAGATAACGGCGGAACGGTTTCGCGAGGTCCGGACGCCGAAGCGCGAAGTACACCACCGCCTTCAGGAAACCCAGCTTGTTACCGGTGTCATGCCGGACACCTTCGATCTCGTACGCGTAGATCGGTCTTTCCCGGAGCAACCGGCGCAACCCGTCAGTGAGCTGGATCTCGCCGCGACCATCCCTGGCTGTCGCTTCGAGCGCCGGAAAGATGTCGGGCGTGAGGATGTAGCGACCGATAATCGCCAGGTTCGAGGGTGCATCCTCCTGGCGGGGTTTCTCGACGAGATCGGTGATTCTGTACACGCCGCGTCCCAGCGATTCGGACGCATCGAAAGCCACGACGCCATAGCTCGACACGTCTTCGACCGGGACGCGCTCCACTGCCAGCACGGGGCCCTGCACCCGTTCGTACACGTCGATCATCTGCTTCAGCGCGGGCGGACTCGCATCGATCACGTCGTCGCCGAGGATCACCGCGAACGGCTCATTGCCGACCAGGTTCTTGGTGACAAGGACCGCGTGGCCCAGGCCGAGCGGCTCGCCCTGCCGGACGTAGGAGACGTTGATCAGTTGCGTGATCTTGCGGATGGCTTCGAGCTGCGCGGTCTGGCCGCGCTGCTCGAGATAGCTTTCGAGCTCGACCGCCACGTCGAAGTGGTCTTCGATGGCGTTCTTGCCGCGGCCCGTGACGATGACGATGTTGTCCACGCCGGACTCAACAGCCTCCTCGACGCCGTACTGAATGATCGGCTTGTCGACCAGCACCAGCATTTCCTTCGGCTGGGCCTTCGTGGCGGGGAGAAAGCGCGTGCCGAGCCCCGCCGCCGGAAACACAGCCTTGCGGATCGGACCGTTCATGAATGCCATCGTAACTCAGATAAACTCAGGAGGACTGCAGACTCACCATGCTTGATCCTGCTCTTCTCAGAGACCACCTCGACACCGTTCGCACCGGGCTTCAGAACCGGGGGCTCGACCTTACAGCCGAGCTCGATGAGCTTGTCATCCTCGAAAACCGCCGCCGGCGGCTGCTGCCCGAAGTCGAAGGGCTGAAGCGCGAGCAGAACACCTCGGGCGACGAGGTCGCGCGCGCGCGACGCCAGGGGCTCGACACCGCAACGATCCAGGACGCGAGCCGCCAGCGCGGCCAGGAGATCAAGGTGAAGAGCGTCGAGCTCGACTCCATCGAGCAGCGCCGGAACCGGGGGCTGCTCGCAATCCCGAACTTGCCGCATGCGAGCGTGCCGGTGGGGAAGAGCGCTGCGGACAATGTCGAGGCACGCCGTCACGGCGCGCCTCGGCCGATGTCATTTGCACCGCAGGCGCATTGGGACATCGGACCCGCACTTGGCATCATCGACTTCGAGCGAGGGACCAAGATCGCGGGCGCGCGTTTCACGGTGCTGATCCGCGGGGGCGCGCGGCTCGAGCGCGCGTTGATTAACTTCATGCTCGACCTGCACACGAAAGAGCACGGCTACGTCGAAGTCGAGCCGCCGTTCATGGCCAACTCGGCGTCGATGACAGGCACCGGCAACCTGCCGAAGTTCGAAGCGGATCTCTTCAAGATCGCCGGCGACTGGGATCTGTACATGGTGCCGACCGCCGAAGTGCCGCTCACGAACATGCACCGCGGCGAGATCCTCGATGGCCGCGAGCTGCCGATCCGCTACACCGCGTACACGCCGTGCTTCCGCAGCGAAGCCGGATCGTACGGCGCGGACGTGCGCGGCCTGATTCGCCAGCATCAGTTCGACAAGGTCGAGTTGATGGTGTTCACGACGCCGGATAAGTCGTACGACGAGCTCGAACGGTTGACGTCCAACGCGGAGGAAGTGCTCAAGCGTCTCGAGCTGCCGTACCGCACGATGCTGCTCTCGACCGGCGACATGGGCTTTGCCTCGGCGAAGACCTACGACATCGAAGTGTGGCTGCCGAGCCAGAACACCTATCGCGAGATTTCGTCGTGCAGCAACACGGAGGCGTTCCAGGCGCGCCGGGCGAACATCAAGTTCCGTCCTGACGGCACCGGAAAACCCGACTTTGCGCACACGCTCAACGGCTCGGGCCTCGCGGTCGGCCGCACGCTGATCGCCATCCTCGAGAATTACCAGCAGGAAGACGGGTCGGTGGTGATCCCGACAGCGTTGAGGCCGTACATGGACGGGTTGGAAAAAATCACGCGACAATAGTCCCGGGTTCCGTGGAGAGATGGCCGAGTGGTTTAAGGCGGCGGTCTTGAAAACCGTTGAACCTGAAAGGGTTCCGGGGGTTCGAATCCCTCTCTCTCCGCCAACGAAAAAGACAAGGCAGGAAGTGACGCGGTGATGACCGGCCGGTAGCGCGGGTCGTCACCCGACAGTTCGCGCCACAGCCCAGGGAGATCGATCCGGCGCGCGCGGGAGCGATCGACCCAGTCGATCTCCGCGCCGGCGCCGAGCCGGATTCCCCAGACCGGCTCGTAACGATCGATCGACGCGGAGTAGCGCGCGTCGCCGATGACGTCCGGCTCGCCAGGCGCGCGCGCCATCCAGTTGTTCGTGAACCACTGGAATCGCCGCGCCTCGGGCGGCAGGTCCGCCTCTGGGAGCGACGGCACGCGCGGTCCGGGCCGCCACGACGCCGCGCCGAACCACGGCACACGGATCCGGTCCATGTACAACTCGGCGCCGGCCCGGTAGAGCGAGCGCCACACCACGTTGGCGCCGACGCCCGGGAACACGGCGCCGCGGACGATCTCGTGGCCGCGCGCCGCGGCGACCTGCGCCTGGGCATCGAGCGCGCGGTCGCGCTGCCATGCGCCCGTGATCAGATACGCCAGGCACACCGCCAGCGCGAACGCCGCCGGCGCCGCCCGCCGCTGCCACGCCGCCAGCGCGACGCCGGCCAGCACCGCCAGCGTGAACAGCGGATCGACGATGGCGATCGCGTTCCATGCGACGCGAACATCGCTGAAGGGCCAGTACAGCAGGGTGCCGTAGGTCGTCGCCGCATCGAGCATCCCGTGCGTCGCATATCCGGCGGTCGCGGCGCCGAGGTACGCCTTCCAGCGCGGTCGCGTCCGCCGCGAGATCAGCCACGGCGTGGCAGCGATCGCGCCGCCGATCGGGATGAACGCCAGCGCGTGCGTGAAGTGGCGGTGGAACTCGGCGTAGAGAAGCGGATCGCTGCTGCTGCGGATGAGCGCATCGACGTCCGGCAGCAGCGCGCCGGCGGCGCCCGGCAGCCATGCCGAATGCCCCAGCGGGCGGGAGAGCGCGACGCGCGCCGTCGCCGCACCGACGAGGGCGTGCGTCAGCGGATCCACGGCTCAGTATTTCATGGCTGTGCTCTTAGCCTTAGCAGTCCGCCTGCAGGGGATTCCGGGCGCGCCGGGAGGGCAGACGCAGTACTGCGGCGTCCCGTAGCAGACTGCAATTACAGGTTGAACAAATCGTCGAACGCCTTGCGGGCGGTATCGGGGCGTGGGGAGGTGGTTTCGCGCTCGACCGTCGTCCTCACCGCGTACAACGCGCAGTCGTTCTTGGCGTTTTTCGGTGAGATTCGAGCGGTTATCGCCTGCATGCACTCGAATCGGCTTCCCGGGTCAAATGACGTGCACTGCGCGCAGGAATGCAGGTCGGTGCCGCAGCGGGAACACCGGCTTTGCAGGCCGACGTCTTCGGTGATGACGGCGCCGCACTGCGTGCAACGCACAACGTCACGAAAGCCGGGCATATTGATGTTTTTTGGGCCATCCTGCCCCGAAATGCGACGCGCGCCGGCGGGCGCGCCCGGCTCAGGCGCCGGCCGCGGCGCCTGGGGCTTGGGCTGCCGCTCGCGGTTCGAGTCCTGGTAGCCGCGCTGTCTGTACTTGCGGTCGTCACTCATGGATGGACGCTGATGTGGCAGTCAGGATTCTACGCCCTCAGGCAAGCCCCGGCTCTGCCGATCGTGCCACGGAAGACCGCGATGGCCGAGCCGGATCAACTTGGACATGGTGTTACGGGCGATTGTCGATTAAATTTTTCGGTTTGGCCGAGCGTTTAAGCGGCCTCTCGTTGCCTTGATCCTTTTTTCACAAAATGGTACAAGTCGGAAGGTCGCACACACGCAGACGAGCACGACGTCTGTTATCCGTTCCTCCGAGACGCGCGTTGAGTTCCGCGTCCGCGTCGTGGGCGCGACCGCTCTAAACTTCTGATGCCGCAGCTATTCAATCGCAGCGCGAACACGCTCTCGAAAGTCAGCCTCGTCGGCGGGCTTCTCCTCGTCGGCGGGCTTATTGGCCTCGTGATGGTGCTCGGGCGCTCGTCGTACGTGACGCGCGCCAACGAGACCATCGCGCAACCCATTCAGTTCAGCCACCTGCATCACGTTGCCGACGACGGCATCGATTGCCGGTATTGCCACACCTCGGTCGAGACATCGTCGTTTGCGGGGATTCCGCCGACCAAGACGTGCATGAACTGTCACTCCCAGCTCTGGGCGAACAGCCCGTTCCTCGAGCCGGTCCGCGCCAGCTTGCGTGACGACACCTCGCTGCGCTGGATTCGCGTGCACGACCTGCCCGACTTCGTCTACTTCAATCACAGCATCCACGTGAAGAAGGGGATGGGCTGCGAGACGTGCCACGGCCGGGTCGACCAGATGCCGTTGGTACAACAGGTCAACTCGCTGCAGATGGACTGGTGCCTGAACTGCCACCGCGCGCCGGAGCAGTTCGTCCGTCCGCGCAGCGAGATTTTCACGATGGGTTACCGTCCGGCGGTGCCCCAGGCGGTGCTCGGTCCGCAGCTCGTGAAGGAGTACCAGATTCAGCCCAGCATCTCCTGCTCGACGTGCCACCGGTGATTCGCCCATGAACGAGACGACCGACATCGACGCGCTTCGCGCCAGGCTCGAAGGCTCCCGTGGGCGGGAATACTGGCGCAGCCTGGAAGCGGTCTCCGAAACGCCGGAGTTCAAGGAATTCCTGCATCGCGAGTTCCCGCAGAACGCGTCCGAGTGGCTCGACCCGGTGGGCCGCCGCGGCTTCCTGAAGTTGATGGGGGCGTCGCTGGCGCTGGCTGGCGTGAGCGCGTGCACCCGCCAGCCCACCGAGGAGCTGGTGCCGTACGTCCGCCAACCCGAAGAACTGGTGCCTGGCAAGCCGCTCTTCTACGCCACGGCGATGACGTTCAACGGCGCCGGGATGGGGTTGCTCGTGGAAAGCCACGAGGGCCGGCCGACCAAGATCGAAGGCAACCCGCAGCATCCCTCGAGCCGCGGCACGACCGACCTCTTCGCGCAGGCAGCCATCCTTGGCCTCTACGACCCCGACCGGTCACAGACCATCACCAACCTCGGCGAAATCCGGTCGTTTGGCTCATTCGTCAACGCGATCCAGTCGGTGCTGTCAGCGCAGCAGGCGGGCCAGGGCGTCGGGATCCGGATCCTGACCGAGACGGTGGCGTCGCCGACGCTCGCGGCGCAGATTCGCGAATTCCTCACGCGCTTCCCCCAGGCGAAGTGGGTGCAGTGGGACCCCGCGGGCCGGCACAACGCGAGAGAGGGCAGCCGCCTGGCGTTCGGCGACTACGTGGACGCGCAATACGCGATTGAAAAGGCCGACGTCATCCTCTCGCTCGACGCCGACTTCCTGTGCACCGGCGCGTCGGGATTGACGCACTCCCGCGCGTTCGCCTCCCGCCGGCGGTTCGACGGCGACCGCGCGCAGATCAACCGGCTCTATTCGGTCGAGAGCTCACCCACGAACACTGGTTCGAGGGCCGACCATCGCCTGCCGCTTCGCGCGTCGGAGATCGAGATATTCGCTCGCGCGGTGGCGTCGCAGCTCGGCGTCGGCGGTGCCGGGGGCGGAACAGTGCCGGAGGCGGCCACCAGATGGCTCGGCCCCCTCGTCAAGGACCTCCAGGCGAATCGCGGCCGCAGCGTTGTCATCGCTGGCGATGGCCAGCCGGCGATCGTCCACGCGCTCGCGCATGCGATCAACGATGCGCTCGGCAACGTCGGCGCGACGGTCTCGTACACGCAGACCGCCGAAGCGCAGCCGATGAACCAGCGGGCGGGCCTGCAGGAACTCGTCGGCGAGATGAACGCCGGACGCGTCGATTTGCTGCTGATCCTCGGCAGCAACCCCGTCTACTCGGCGCCGGTCGACCTGAGGTTCGCGGATGCGCTCCAGAAGGTCGCGTTGCGCGCGCATCTCGGGTTGTACGAAGACGAGACCGCCGCGCTGTGCCACTGGCACATCCCTGAGACGCACTTCCTCGAGATGTGGAGCGACGTGCGATCCGATGACGGCACCGTCTCGATCGTCCAGCCGCTCATCGCACCACTGTACGGCGGCAAGTCGCCGCATGAAGTGATCTCCTCACTCGGCGACAGCGGCGAGCGCTCCGGCTACGATCTCGTGCGCGAATACTGGTCGGCGCAGACCGGCATTTCGCTTGTGGCCGTCGCCGCCCCTGCCGCCCCTGTCGCCCCTGTCACACCGGCGAGCGGGGCACAGGTCGCACCGACAGGCGGTGGGGGAGTCGCACCGACCGGCGCAGCTCAAGTCGCACCGGCAGGCCCGGGTGCGATCGCACCGACGAACGCAGCGCCGCCAGCGGCGGCGGCGGTGCCTCCCGTGTCGCCCTTCGATCGCGAATGGCGCAAGTGGCTGCATGACGGTGTCATGCCCGACACGGCGTTCGCGCCGCGGACGGTCGCGGTGCAGGCCAACGTCGCCGCGCAGGTCACGGCCGCCGCAGGGCAGGCCTCGGGAATCGAGGTTGTCTTCCGGCCGGATCCCAGCGTCTTCGACGGGCGCTTCGCGAATAATGCGTGGCTGCAGGAGCTGCCCAAGTCGCTCACGAAGCTGACCTGGGACAACGCGGCGCTGATCTCGCCGGCGACCGCCGGGCGGCTCAACCTGATCAGCGGCGACGTCGTCGAGTTGAAACAGGGCGGGCGAACGCTTCGCATCCCCGTGTGGCTCGTGCCGGGCCATGGTCCCGACCTGCTCACGCTCAATCTTGGCTACGGCCGCACCCGCGCGGGACGGGCCGCCAACGGCATCGGGTTCAACGTCAACGCGCTGCGCACGACCACCGCGCCCGACGTGTTGACGGGCGTCGAGCTCGTCAAGACCGGCGAGACCTACGACCTCGCGTCCACGCAGGACCATTGGTCGCTCGAGGGCCGCAACCTCGTGCGCGTCGCCACCACCGCGCAGTACGCCGCGGACCCGGAGTTCGCCAAGAAGCAGGAACTCCAGCCCCTCAACGGCCTGACGATGTACGGCGAGTTCAAGTACGAAGGCTACTCGTGGGGCATGGCGATCGATCAGAACGTCTGCAACGGCTGCAACGCCTGCGTCGTCGCCTGCCAGGCCGAGAACAACATCCCCGTCGTCGGCAAGGCGCAGGTCATGAACGGCCGCGAGATGCACTGGATGCGCATCGACCGGTACTACACGGGCGATCTCGAGAATCCGGACACCTACCACCAGCCGATGCTCTGCCAGCAGTGCGAGGCCGCTCCGTGCGAGGTGGTGTGCCCGGTGGCGGCGACGGTGCACAACGAAGAAGGCCTGAACGACATGGTCTACAACCGTTGTGTCGGCACGCGGTACTGCTCGAACAACTGTCCTTACAAGGTCCGCCGCTTCAACTTCCTCCTGTATCAGGACTTTGACACGCCAAGCCTCAAGCTGCAGCGCAACCCCGACGTCACCGTGCGCAGCCGAGGCGTGATGGAGAAGTGCACCTACTGCGTGCAGCGCATCAACCACGCGCGCGTGGCCGCGAAGCTCGAGGATCGGCAGATACGCGACGGCGACGTGACGACCGCCTGCGAAGCGGCGTGTCCGACGCAGGCGATCGTCTTCGGCAACATCAACGACAAGAACAGCCGGGTATCGAGGCTGAAGGCGAGCCCGCTGAACTACGGCCTGCTCGAGGAGCTCAACTCGCGCCCGCGGACGACCTACCTCGCGATCGTGCGCAACCCGAACACCGAGCTGGAACCGGCGACCCCCGCGGGCGAGGAGCGATCGAATGGCTGACACGCTCGAGCGTCCGCACGACCCACACGCGGGCATGAGCCAGGACGGCCACCGGACGCCACCGGTCATCGCGCCCGGTCATGATTTCAACTCGGTCACCGACAAGATCAGCGGCATCGTCCTGACGAAGCGGACGCCGATCGGGTGGTTCTTCGGCTTCGCGATCGCGTTTGCGTTCCTGATGCTGCTGAACGTGACGATCGGCCACCTCCTGATGACCGGCATCGGCATCTGGGGCAACAACGTGCCGGTCGGCTGGGCGTTCGACATCATCAACTTCGTCTGGTGGATCGGCATCGGGCACGCCGGCACGCTGATCTCCGCGATCCTGCTGCTCTTCCGCCAGCAGTGGCGCACGTCGATCAACCGGTTCGCCGAAGCGATGACGCTGTTCGCGGTGGCCTGCGCGGCGATGTTCCCGCTGCTGCACACCGGCCGTCCGTGGCTGGCGGCTTACTGGCTGTTCCCCTATCCCAACTCGATGACGCTGTGGCCGAATTTCCGCAGCCCGCTCATCTGGGACGTCTTCGCCGTGTCGACTTACGGCACCGTGTCGCTGCTGTTCTGGTTCACGGGCCTCGTGCCAGACCTGGCGACTCTGCGCGACAAGGCTCAGTCACCCGTAGCCAGAAGGATCTTCGGCATCTTTGCGCTCGGATGGCGCGGCTCCGCGCGTCACTGGCATCGCTACGAGATGGCCTATCTGCTGCTGGCGGGCATCTCGACTCCGCTGGTCCTGTCGGTGCACTCGGTGGTGAGCTTCGACTTCGCGGTGTCGGTGCTGCCCGGCTGGCACGCGACGATCTTCCCGCCGTATTTCGTCGCCGGCGCGATCTACTCCGGATTCGCCATGGTGATGACGCTGGCCGTGCCCTTGAGGAAGTTCTACCACCTCGAGGACTTCATCACCATGCGTCACATCCACAACATGACGAAGGTCATGCTGGTGACCGGGATGATCGTGGCCTACGGCTACGTCAACGAAGCTTTCTTCTCTTGGTACAGCGCCAACCCCTACGAGGGGTACATGATGATGAACCGGATGACCGGCCCGTATGCGGTCTTCTACTGGTCGCTCATCCTGATCAACGCGCTGATGATCCAGTTGTTCTGGTTCCGCCGCGTGCGCGACAACGTCGCGTTGCTCTTCGTGCTGTCGCTCTTCGTCAACGTCGGCATGTGGCTCGAGCGCTTCATCATCATCGTGACGAGCCTGCACCGCGACTTCCTTCCTTCGTCGTGGGACATGTACTCGCCGACGCGGTGGGACTTCGCGATGTTCACCGGCACGATCGGGCTGTTCCTGTCGCTGTTCTTCCTGTTCATCCGTTTCCTGCCGGCGCTGGCGATGTTCGAGATGCGCACGATCGTGCCGGAAGCGAAGCTTCGGGGGGACCACCACTGATGGCGCACGATCACGCCGCCCCGACGCTCCACGGCCTGATGGCCGAATTCGACAACCCCACGGCGCTGGTGGCTGCGGCCGAGCGCGCGCGCCTCGAGGGGTACCGGAACATGGACGCCTACTCGCCGATTCCGATCGAGGAGCTGAACGACGCACTCGGACTGCGGCGCACGCGCCTGCCGATGCTGGTGCTGCTCGGCGGCATCCTGGGCGGCGTCGGCGGCTACGGCCTCGAGTACTGGTCGTCGGTGATTGCGTATCCGTTGAACGTGGGCGGCCGGCCGCTTCACAGCTGGCCTCATTTCATCCCGGTGACGTTCGAGACGACCGTGCTCGGCGCGGCGCTGACGGCGTTTGTGGGCATGTGGGCGCTCAACAAGCTGCCGATGCCGTATCACCCGGTATTCAACGTGCCCGCGTTCGCCCGCGCGTCGAGCGACCGGTTCTTCCTGGTCATCGAATCCACCGACCCGAGGTTCGACCGGCACTCGACGCAGCAGTTTCTCGAGGCCCAGCATCCGGTAGGAGTGTCCGAAGTTGCGCCGTAACCTTGAACACGTTCAACGTGCCCTGTGCACGGTGCAGCGTGCGGTGCACGGTGCACTGGCCCCGTGCACGGGGCCCCGTGCCCGTGCACTCGCCATCGTCGTCCTGTCCGTCGCGATGGCTGCGTGCCGCCAGGACATGCATGACGCACCGAGGCACGAGGCGCTCGAGGCGAGCAGCTTCTTCGGCGACGGCCGGTCAGCGCGGTTGCCCGTGGCCAATACCGTGGCGCGCGGCCAACTGAAAGAGGACCCGCACTTGTACCAGGGCAAGATCGACGGCCAGCTCGCCGACGCGTTTCCCATGCCTGTGACCGCGGAGGTAATGGCGCGCGGCCAGGAGCGGTTCAACGTGTTCTGCTCGCCGTGCCACGGTCGTACCGGGCAGGGCAACGGGATGATCGTCCAGCGCGGCTTTCGCGCGCCGCCCTCGTATCACGAAGACCGCCTGCGGAACGCCCCGGTCGGCTACTTCTTCGACGTCATGACGCACGGCTTCGGTGCCATGCAGGACTACGCCGCGCAGGTGCCGGTCGCCGACCGCTGGGCCATCGCCGCGTACATCCGCGCGCTCCAGTACAGCCAGAACGCGACGGTCGCCGACGTACCGGTTGACCAGCGCGCCAGCCTCGATCAACCGGCCCCCGCGGCCGGAGCACCCGCCGGCGAACCGGCGCCGCCGGAGGGACGCTGATGGCAGACATGACTGCTGCCGACCTGACGTACGCGCCGCCGTCGGATCTCGACGCCGCCCGTTCGCGCGCCCTCATGGTGGGCGGCGTCGGCCTGGCAGCGTGCGCGGTCGGGTTCATCTTCGACCGCGACCACTTCTTCCGGGCCTGGCTGATCGGCTATCTCCTGTGGCTCGGCGTCGCGCTCGGGTCGATGGCCTTCCTGATGGTCCAGCACCTCTCGGGCGGCTCCTGGGGCATCTTCCGCCGGGTGTTCGAGGCCTCGAGCCGGACGCTTCCGCTCCTGGCGATCCTCTTCCTGCCGATCGTCCTCGGGATGCAGACGCTCTACCCGTGGACGCACCCCGAGCTGGTGGCCGCCGACGAAGTGCTGCAGCACAAGGCGCCGTACCTCAACACTCCGTTCTTTCTGATCCGCGCGCTGATCTACATGGGCGGCTGGATCCTGACGGCGTGGACGCTGACGCGCCTGTCGCGCCGCCAGGACGAAGGCGACATGAGCGTGAACATGACGATTCAGCGGGTGAGTGGCGCCGGCATCGTCTTCTACGCGTTCTCGATTACCGCCGCGTCGATCGACTGGGTGATGTCGCTCAACCCGCACTGGTACTCGACGCTGTTCGGGTTCATCTTTCTTGGCGGACAGGGGCTGTCGGCGCTCGCCTTCACCATCGTGGCGAGCACCTTCCTCAGCCGGCGTCCGCCGATGGATCAACTGCTGAAGCCCAGCCACTTCCACGACCTCGGCAAGCTGTCGCTCGCGTTCGTGATGATCTGGGCGTACTTCAACTTCTCGCAGTACCTCCTGATCTACGCGGCCAACCTGATCGAAGAGATCCCCTACTTCACGGTGCGGACGGGCCACGGCTGGCAGTACGCCGCGCTGTTCCTGGTGGTCTTCCAGTTTGCCGTGCCGTTTGCGCTGCTCCTGTCGCGCGATCTGAAGCGGACGCCGAGGCGCCTCGTCGTCGTCGCGGCCGCGCTGCTGGTCGTGCGGTTCATCGACATCTTCATGCTCGTGTCGCCCGAGTTCGCGGCGACCGGCGAGAACCTGCACATGGGTCACGGTGAACACGACCCGCACTTCTTCGTGCACTGGCTCGACCTGGCGGCGCCGCTGGCGATCGGCGGGCTCTGGGTCTGGATGTTCTTCACGCAGCTCGCCCAGCGTCCTCTGCTGGCCGCCCGCGATCCGTACCTGCGCGAGGCGCTTCAGAGCACGGGAGGCCACTGATGGCGGATCACCACGCCGTGGGCCACGCGTCACCAGAGGACGAGTACCTCGAAACGCCCCCAGGGGCGGAGTACGAGCACACCGACGCCAACGTCTGGATCATCATCAAGTTCCTGGTCTGGCTCACGATCTCGGCCGTCGTGATTCACTTCGGCCTTGGGCTCATGTACGGCTTGCTGATCGAGCAGTCGAAGGAAACGGGCGATCGGCCGTATCCGATGGCCGCGCCCGCCTCCGAGCGGCGGCTGCCCGCGACACCGCGGCTGCAGCAGTTTCCCCAGAACGAGCGGTACGAGTTCCGGTTGAGCGAAGACGAACTGCTGAATCACTACGGGTGGATGAACAAGAACGCGGGCACGGTGCACATCCCGATCGCGGACGCGATGCGCGTGGTGGTCGAGAGGGGTCTGCCAGCCCGCGTGGAGAACCCGGCGCAGCCGGTCGAAGCCCCCGGGATGATGCCGTCGGACTCCAGCTCCGGACGGGTCATGGAGCGCAGACGGCAATGAGCCGGTCATCAGCTCTCTGTTCCGCGTTCCTGGTGCTCGGCTCGTTGACGCTCGCCGAGGCCCAGCCGCAGGCGCCGAGCAGCTACACGCGCTACTCGGGCGAGAAGCTTGACCGCGGCGAACCGTCGAACACGGCACCGCCGCAACTGAAGGACGTGACGTTCAAGCAGCGGCTGAACGACACGCTGCCGCTCGACGCGATGTTCACGGACGAAGCTGGCCGCCCCGTCGCGCTTGGGAATTACTTCGGCCGCAAGCCGGTCGTGCTCGCGTTCGTGTATTACTCGTGCCCGATGTTGTGCACGCAGGTGATGAACGGGATCTCGAGCGCGCTGAAGGTGCTGCCGTTCCAGGCCGGCGAAGATTTCGACGTCGTGCTCGTCAGCTTCGATCCGCGGGATACGCCAGCCGTCGCAGCCGAGAAGAAACAGGCGCACCTGACCTACTGGTCGGCGGAGAACACGGCGGCCGCGTGGCACTTCCTCACGGGAGACGAAGCGACGATCCAGCGCGTGACCTCGGCGGCGGGCTTCAATTACCGCTGGGACGAACCGACGGGCCAGTTCGCCCACGTCAGCGG
>CANIBQ010000035.1 GCA_947465645.1 Acidobacteriota bacterium
CATCATCGAGAAGATGCACATGACGGCGACGCTCACCAAGTGGTACGAGGAGCACGGCCGCCACGAGATCTTCGCCGGCGGCAAGGAAGTCGTGATGGCGAGCAAGGACCACTCGCTGGTGCTCAACGCCGAGGCGGTGGCCAAGGGCAAGCAGACCGACCTCGACGACCTGGGCATCGCCAAGAACGCGCGCGAAGAGAAGCTGGCCGCACGGAAGGTCGCGAACATGACCCCAGAGCAGATCCGCCACAACCGCGAAATGGAAGCGCTCTACCGCAAGGAAGTGCTCAAGGAGTCGTCGGAACCGGTGCTGCAGATCCAGGGGCTCGGCGGCTCCAAGAAGAAGCAGGAACTGCAGGAAGTGGCGCACAAGCCCACGGTGTAACGACGCGTCGTTCACGCTTCCTGGTTCCGGGTTCGTGTTCAGGTTCGGGCCGGCGGTCTTCGGATCGCCGGCCTTTTCTTTTGCGGCCCGCTCCGCGACCCTGAGCGAAGACGAACATGGTAATCTCGGGCGAAGTGCCGCTGGCGCTCACCATCTACCACTACATGCACTGCAACTTCTCGTTTCGAGTGACGGCGCTGCTCGTCGCCGCATGGCTGTGCGCGCCGACCGATAGTGCGGGGCAGGCGGTGGAGATCGGCGCCGGATCCCCGCCCGCCGCCGAGGCAGTGTCCACGCGTCCCGAGGGCTTCAGCGGGCCTCCGCCGCCCGTACTTCCCCAATCCATCTCGCGTGACGCCGAGGGCCGCGCGACGATTCGAGCGGTCGGGCTGACCTCTCCGTTTCAGCTCGACGGGAAATTGGACGAGGCGATTTACCGGGAGGTGATGCCGGCGTCTGCATTCATCCAGGCGGACCCGGAGGAGGGCGCGGCCGCAACCGAGAAGACCGACATCTGGATCTTCTTCGACCGTGACAACGTCTACGTCTCGGCGCGGATGTGGGAGAGTCAGCCCGAGCGGATGATCGTCAGCGACATGCGCAAGGACAGCCCGACGATGTTCTTGAGCAACGAGACCTTTTCCTTCATCCTCGACACCTTCTACGACCGTCGCAACGCGGTCGGATTCATCATCAATCCGATTGGCGGGCGGACCGACGGACAGATCACCAACGATCGATGGAACCGCGACTGGAACACGCTGTGGGACTTCGCGACCGGGCGTTTCGAGGGAGGCTGGACGGTGGAATTCGCCGTTCCGTTCAAGTCGCTTCGCTATCGTCCCGGCACCTCGCAAGTGTGGGGCTTCAACGCGCGCCGCTCGAACAAGTGGAAGAACGAGATCTCGCATCTAACGCCGATCCCCAACGCCCAGGCCAGCAACGGCCTCTTCCGGATCTCGCTCGCCGCGACGGTGGTCGGTTTGGAGGTTCCGGCCGGCTCGAAGAACCTGGACATCAAGCCGTACGCCGTGTCGAACCTCACCACCGATCGCGCCGCCACGCCGGCAGTCTCGAACGATATCGATGGCGAATTTGGCGTGGACGTGAAGTACGGCGTCACCCAGAACCTGACCGCCGACTTCACCTACAACACCGACTTCGCGCAGGTCGAAGCCGACGAGCAGCAGGTGAACCTCACCAGGTTCAGCCTGTTCTTTCCCGAGAAGCGTGAGTTCTTTCTCGAGAACCCTGGCTTGTTCACCTTCGGCGGCGTCGGCACCGGATTTGGGTCTTCGGGAGATGCGCCCCTCCTGTTCTACAGCCGCCGCATCGGACTGAATCGCGGCCGGGTCGTGCCGATCCAGGGCGGCGGCCGCCTCACCGGACGCGTCGGAAAGTACGCGATCGGCGTGATGAACATCCGTGCGGGAGAAGAACGCGTCTCCCTGTCGCAGCCGACCAACTTCGCCGTCGTGCGTCTGAGGAGGGACGTGCTGCGCAGGAGCAGCGTCGGCCTGATTGCGACCCACAGGTCCGTGACGATCGACGGCAGCGGGTCGAACGCCGCGTATGGCGTCGACGGCCTCTTCTCGTTTTTCGACAATCTCAACATCAACACCTTTTGGGCCAAGACGCGCACATCTGCCGTGTCGGGCGACGATGTCAGCTACCAGACGCAGCTCGACTACGGCGGGGATCGATACGGCGTCGTGCTGGATAGCCTGGCCGTTGGTGCGCACTTCAATCCGGAGGTGGGGTTCCTCAGGCGCTCGGACATACGCCGGAGCTACGGCAGTCTCCGTTTCAGCCCGCGGCCCAGGGCGAGCCGGCTGGTGCGGCGGCTGTCGTGGACGGGATCTCTCGACTACGTTGAGAATGGCGCCGGCCGGCCGGAGACCAGGGACGCCGAAGGGGAATTCGGGATCGAGTTCCACAACGCCGACCGGTTCACCGCCAGATACGTCAACTCCTACGAGTTGCTCAGCGCCCCGTTCCGGATCGCCCCCGGCGTCGTGCTGCCGTCGCGCGACTACGAGTACCAGCGGCTGGCAGTCACGTATAACCTTGGGCCGCCGCGACGGTTGGCTGGCAATCTGTCGCTGGATGTCGGCTCCTTCTACAGCGGCCGTCGAACCGCGCTGGGGTTCGGCAGCGGACGCCTCAACGTGACGCCGCAATTCTCTCTGGAGCCCACCTACTCGATCAACAAGGTCGATCTTGACGAAGGCTCGTTCACGACGCACCTGGCAGGGTCGCGCATCGTCTACACGATGACGCCGTTCATCTTCACGAGCGCACTGCTGCAGTACAACTCGACCAACCACACGATGGCCGCCAACGTGCGGCTGCGGTGGGAATACGCACCGGGCAGCGAGTTGTTCGTCGTCTACAACGACGAGCGCGACACGCTGACACCTCGTTTTCCGGACCTGGCCAATCGGGCGTTCATCGTCAAGGTGAACCGGTTGCTCCGCTTCTGAGGCGGCCGGGGCACCCACCCGTCGCGCCGCCGCCGCGGTGCTACCATACGCTCCGTACGCGCCAAACCGAGTTCGTTCAGGAGACGCACTTATGTTCCGAATTTCAAGCCTGGTGGTCACAGCAGCCCTGTTTTCGGCGACGGTGACGGGCGTGATTCAGGCCCAGGGTCGCGAAGGCGGTCAGGGGCGCCAGGGCGGTCGCGGCCAGCAGGCGGCGGCCCTCCCGGACGGCCCGGGTAAAGAGGCGGTGACGACGATGTGCAGCGCCTGCCACGGCGTCAACCTGATCACCGGATCGACGGGCTACACCCAGGAGCGCTGGCAGGATCTCATCAGCACGATGGTCAGGCTGCCAGAGGCGCAGACCGCCATCATCACGCAGTATCTGGCCACCCACTTCCCGCCCAAGCCCGGCCGGGAGCCAGTGCTGGTGCCGGGGCCGGTGAGCGTCACGTTCAAGGAATGGATCACGCCGACGCTCGGCCAGCGCTCGCGCGACCCGCTGCAGATGACCGACGGCACCATCTTCTGGGCCGGACAGTACGGGAGCCTGATCGGCCGGCTCAACCCGCGCACGGGTGAGATGAAGGAGTGGAAGCTCGATCGCGCCGCGCGTCCGCACAGCATCATCAACGATCGGTTCGGCAACATCTGGTACACGGGCAACGGCAACGGCACGATCGGCAAGCTGAATCCCGCCACCGGCGAGATCACGGTCTTCAAGATGCCCGACCCGAACGCGCGCGATCCGCACACGCCGATCTTCGCCAGGGACGGCACCACGATGTGGTTCTCCCTCCAGCAGAGCAACATGATCGGCCGGATGAACACGCTCACCGGCGAGATCACGCTCGTGGCGGTGCCAACCCCCCGCGCGCTGCCCTACGGCGCCAAGATCAATTCGCAGGGAGTCCCGTGGTTCTCCTACAACGGCTCCAACAAGCTCGCGGAGCTCGACCCCGTCACGATGGCCATCCGCGAGCACGTGCTCCCGAGGCCCGGGACGACCGTGCGCCGCCTGGCGATCACGAGCGACGACATGGTGTGGTTCGTGAACTCGTCGCTCGGCGCGCTCGGACGCCTCAACCCGAAAACCGGCGAGGTCAAAGAATGGCCGTCGCCGAGCGGCGCCGATACGCACCCCTACGCGATCGCCGTCGTCGATGACGTGATCTGGTACAACGAGTCACGCCGCAGGCCCGACGCGCTCGTACGGTTCGACCCGAAGACCGAGAAGTTTCAGAGCTGGGCGATCCCGTCCGGCTACGGAATCATCCGGCACATGTCGGCCACGCCGGACGGCAATCTCGTGATCCACCAGAGCAGCAGCAACCGGATCGGCCTGGTGACGATTGCGAAATCGCCCGCCACGGCCACGAGCAGCCGGTAAGCCCGGAGATGGTTCGCTCGACCGCTGCCGCCGGTGCGGCGGCACTCACCGTCTTCATGGGTCTCGGCTTTCTCCCGGCCGTGGTCGAGGCACAACAGCCGGCGACCATCAACTATGAAACGGCCCGGAGTGAGCGCCGCCTGCCCGCGGTTCGAGCCGCCGGTCCGATCAGGCTCGACGGCGCGCTCGATGAACCGGCGTGGAACAGCGCCGCCGTCGCCCAGCACTTCATCCAGAGCGACCCCCGCGAAGGCGAGCCGGCGAGCTTCGACACGGACGTGCGGGTGCTCTATGACGATGACGCGCTGTATTTCGGGGTGTTCGCCAAAGACGACGAGCCCGGACGACTGATCGTCAACGACCTGAAGAAGGACTACAACACCGACGGCAGCGACGGCTTCCGGATCATCCTCGACACCTTCCACGACGAGCGCAATGGCTACCAGTTCGCCACCAATCCCGCGGGTGCGAAATGGGACGCCCAGATGTCGAACGAAGGGCGCGAGACCAACGCCAACTGGGACGGCATCTGGGACGTCGCCACGCGGATTACCGAGACAGGGTGGGTGGCGGAGATTCGCATTCCGTTCCGGACCCTCAAGTTCGACGACGCCGAGGCGCAGACCTGGGGATTGAACTTCGAGCGCAAGGTAAGGCGCCTCAACGAAGACAGCTTCTGGTCGCCGATTCCGCGAATCTACGACATCACGCGCGTGTCGCTGGCAGGGACGATTCACGATCTGCTGGGCCTGCGGCCCGGCAGGAACATCCGCGTCAAGCCGTATGCGCTCGGAAGCTCCAATACCCTTGGGCGCGCCGCCGCGGATGGCGACTTCGATGCTGGCTTCGACGTGAAGTACGGCGTCACGAGCGGCCTCACCTGGGACTTCACGGTCAACACTGATTTCTCGCAGGCCGAGGCGGACGAGCAGCAGATCAACCTCTCGCGCTTCAATCTCTTCTTTCCGGAGAAGCGCGACTTCTTTCTCGAGAACTCCGGGATCTTCCTTTTCGGCGCGGGCGGCGGTGGCTTTGCTGGCGGCGGTGGCGGCGGCCCCCCGGCCGGCGTCGGCGGCCGGCAGAACGCGTCCAGCGACACGCGACTGTTCTTCAGCCGACGGATCGGCCTGTCCGACACCGGCGGCGCAGTGCCGATCCTCGCCGGCACGCGGTTGACGGGACGCCAGGGCGCCTACTCGATTGGTGTTCTGAACATTCAGCAGCGATCGGCCGGTGCCGCGCCGGCGGTCAACTTCACCGCCCTGCGCATGAGGCGGGATCTGTTCGCCAACTCCGACATCGGCGCGGTCCTCCTCAACAAGGAGGCCGAGGGCGCTGCCTTCAACCGCGTCGTCGGCGTCGATGCCAACTTCAGGTTCGGACCGCTGGTGTCGCTCAACGCGTACGGCGCGAAGTCGTTCTCTCCAGCCGCCGCGGTTGCTTCGCAGGGCCGGGAGTACACCATGCGGGCGGGGGGGCGCTACGACGGCCGCGCGTGGCAGTTCAATGGGCGCTACGACACCATCGGCGCGCGGTTCAACGACGAGATGGGCTTCGTGCCGCGCCTCGGTGTCGACAATGCCTTCTTCTTTGCCGGCCGGCGCTTCAGGCCGCGGCTGATCTCGCGCTGGGTTCGCGAGACGCGACCGCACTGGCAGGTCGATGCCTTCGTCCGCCAGGACGGCGGCGGACTCGAATCGCGATACCAGGATTTCCACTGGCCGCTTCAGTTCCAGGACGGTTCGAACATGGAGGTGGGGGTCAATCCCAACGTCGAGGTCGTTCGCAGCCCGTTTACGATCAACGCGTCGCGCGGCGTGCGCGTGAACCCGGGCCGGTACGAGTTCAACGAATACTTCGTCTTCTGGAATACGAATGCCGCGGCGCGGGTGGCGTTCAACAACCGCTACTCGATCGGCGAGTTCTACGATGGCTACCGCCGGTCGTATACGTTCGGGCCGTCGGTGCGCCTGAACGAGCACTTCAACGCGTCGCTGAACCTGCAAATCAACGACATCTCGCTCTCAACCGGTCAATTCACATCGAAGCTCCTCACCACGCGCGTCAACTACAACTTCAACACCACGATGTTCGTCAACGCGCTCGTGCAGTACAACAGCGACAGCCGCCAGTGGACCTCGAACCTGCGGTTCAACCTGATTCACCGCCCGTTGAGTGATTTCTTCCTGGTCTACAACGAGGGGCGCGACGAGCGCACCGGCCAGATGCTGAGCCGCGCGGTGATTGCCAAGATGACCTACCTGGTGGCGTTCTAGAATCGCTACATGCTTCTCGACCAGCGAACGGTACTGATCACGGGCGGTGCGTCAGGGCTCGGCGGCGCGTGCGCCGAGATGGTCGTCGCGGCCGGCGGACGCGTCGTCATCATCGACCTCAACCAGGCGGCGGGTGACGAGATGGTGAAGCGGCTGGGCCCGGCCAGGGCCCGATTCGTCAAAGGCGACGTGACGAATGCAGGCGACGTGCAGCGCGCGGTGGACACCGCCGTCACAGACGTCGGCGGCCTGCACGGACTCGTGAACGCGGCCGGTGTCGGCAACGCCGAGCGCGTGCTGCCGAAAGAGGGTGTGCAGCCGCTCGACCATTTCGCGCGCGTGATTCAAATCAACCTGATAGGAACCTTCAACGCCATCCGTCTCGCGGCGGCGGCGATGGCCGCCAACCAGCCGAACGCGGCCGGTGAACGCGGCGTCATCGTCAACACGGCATCGGTCGCCGCATACGACGGTCAGATCGGACAGGCTGCTTACGCCGCGTCGAAGGGCGGCATCGTCGCGATGACGCTGCCGATTGCGAGGGAGTTCGCGCGGATGGGCGTGCGGGTGATGACGATCGCGCCGGGGACCTTCGACACTCCCCTGCTGGCCGGCCTTCCGGAGGCAGCGCGAGAGTCGCTCGCGCAGCAGGTGCCCTTTCCCTCACGCCTCGGCCGCCCCGAGGAGTTCGCGGGGCTGGTGAAGCACATCTTCGAGAACGAGATGCTCAACGGCGAGGTGATCCGCCTCGACGGCGCCATACGGATGGCGCCGAAGTGAGGTGGACTATGTGCTACCGGCTCACCGGCGCCTGTCCGACGTAGATGTCGAACGGCCCTGAAATGCGGATGATCTCTCGCACGGGGTAGTCGAGCTCTGGAAAGACCATCACGAACAGGCTTCCGGCGATTCCGGCCTTTCGCGTCTCCGGGGTGACGGGCGAAAACGCGAGCGTTCGCAGCGCCGCCCCGGTTTCGAAGGACGCAAAGTGGATTCGTCTGCCCTGGGGCGTCAGCGCAAAGATCCGGCCGGACCGCCGCTGCGCCACAAACAGGTTGCCGCCAGGACTCAGGCTCATGCCCGACGGCAGCGGTCCGGCGTGCACCCTCTGAAGCTTCCAGTCCGGTAACGTGGCGCGAAAAATGATTCCCGAACCGTCCTCGTGAGGGGTGTTGTGCGGTCCGTCACTTCCGATCCAGACCCGCCCTCGACCATCGAACGTCAAGGTCCTTCCTCGTCCGAGATCGCTCACAAGCCGGGGATTCAGCACGCGGCCGTCAGGATCGAACTTGACGATCGTGCCCTGCGCCTCGTCAATCACGTAGACGTTGTCCGCCTCATCGAAGGCGATGCCCTGCGGGTCTTTCAGCAAGGGCGGACGTCCAGGCGCGGGCGCACCACCGGCGAATAGCGCAGCCTCGCCGGAAGCGTTGATGCGGTAGACGCTTCCAAAGCCACTTGCCTGATCGCCGGCGCTGACGAAGACGTCCCCTTTCTTGTTTACGGCCACTTCGCGAGGATCGGTCAGCGGAGCACCGAGGAGAAAACCAGCCTCCGTTTCGCGAGTGACGGTCGCCCCTCCGGGTGGGATTCGGTAGACGGAAGCGTCAGACCGGCCGTCGATCTCCTGAAGCCGGTTGGCGGTCCGCGCCAGGTAGAGATTGCCCCCCAGATCGAACGTGGCGGCGACGACGGCCGGAATGCCGCGGTCATTCGCCTTGGGCCCGAACCCGGTTCCGCTCACGTAGGTTGAGAGGGTAAAACCCGGCGGGAGAATGATGCTGTGCCGATCGAATGCAGCCGGTGCAGCGCCCTGGGAAACCACGAACAGAGCAAAGCCTGCGGCCACCAGCGAGAGGCGAGCCGAGAACACCCGTCGCGTCACATCCGGATTCTACACCTCGAGAACGCCCGCCGGCGCCGCAGTTACGGTTGATGCTGCAGTTCGGAAAGCACGGCGCGCGCCTGCGCGAGCGGCGCGCCGCTGCGCGGGCGATAGGTGATGCCGCCAGTGACAAATGCGCCGGGCTCGAGGTCGGGCGGGGGCTCGTCGAACGTCACTTCGGCGACGCGCAGGTTCAGCATCGCGTTGAACGGAGCCGAGGCCATCGCGGGAGCCACCTGCTCCACCACGCCGCGGATGTAGCACGCCAGGTTCTGGTCCACGATGATGAGCGTCGCCTTGCCGCGCTCGCGCATGTTGGCGCAGGTGCGACTGTCGTTGTAGACCGCGAGGCGCACGTTCTGACGATCCAGCGCCGCAACCTCGAAGTAGCTGAGCATCGCGGGATGCGGCCAGCCCCCGGCGTCCACCGTGCAGACGACGAACGCCAGCGCGGCGAGCGATTCGATCTCCTCGCCGCTCAGGCGTCGATAGAGTTCATCGGTCAGCTCGCCGGTACGATGCCGCGCCATGTCAGTCTTTTGCCTTGGGCGGCTCGGTCTCGAATGCGGACACGGTCGGAACACTCCCCGGGAGTCCCAGCTCGCTCCATCGCGCGGCCACCTTGTCGTACACCGGCTTGCGGAGCATGCTGCGCTTCGAAAAGGTCGCGATGCTGCGATAGTCCTTGCACGCGTTGATCATCGCCTTCGATCCGTACAGCCGCTTCTCCGGAGGGTTCTGCGACGGGTCGAGACCGGTGCTCCACGTGTTTCGCAGCATGTCGATGTCGTCGATCGGGTTGCAGCGCGTGGCCATCGCCCAGATCACCTGATCCATGTCGGTCGGATCGACGTCATCGTCCACCGCGATGATCCACTTCGTGAAGTAGGCGCCGCCCGGCACCTGCGCGGCGAGCGCGAGCACCTGCGCCGCGTGCCCGGGGTACTTCTGCTCGAGGCTGACGACCGTCATCCCGAAGCCGCCGGCGGCGGCAGGATGCGAGTAGATCCCCTTGATGCCTGGCACGCCGAGCTTCTCGAAATCGTCCCAGATCCGCGCCGAGCGCAGGATGGCGAAGAAGCCGCTCTGCTCACACGACGGGTAGTCGGCCATGAGCGCGTTGGTCAGGATCGGGTTGGTGCGGTAATGGATGGCGGTGATGTCGACAAGCGGCGCCGCCGCCTCGGGCTTGCCGTAGTATCCGGTGAACTCGCCGAACGGCCCCTCGGCCTTTCTCGACTGCGGCTGGATGAGGCCTTCGACGACGAGCTCAGCGTTGGCGGGGATGAGCAAATCGGTGGTCGTCCCGCGGACAACCGGGATCGGCTCCCCTTTCACGCCGCCGGCGTACTCGTACTCGGAGATGTCCTTCGGAAATTTCTGGGAGCCGACCAGCATGAAGAGCGGATCGATACCCCACGCAGCCGCCACCTGCACCGCTTCGCCCTTCTGCCAGGAGCGCGTGATGTGCAGGAGGGCGTCCTTGCCCGGCGAGAGATAGAGGCCCGCCTGCGCCTTTCCCTGGAACATCATGCGGTAGGTGCCGATGTTGAGATAGCCGTTGTCAGGGTCGCGGGTGATCACCGCGTCGGCGGTGCCGGCGTAACGGCCGCCGTCGAGGGGCCAATGGGTCGGGATTGGCAGCGCATTGAGATCGACGTCCGCGCCGGTGACCGTGTTCTCGTACACGGGCGCCTCATTCCGGGCGACCTCGCGGGGCGGAATCCGCGTCTTGAACTTCTCCTTCACGCGGCGAATCAGCTCCACCGTCGGCGTGTCGGGCGGCTCCTCCAGGCTCAACGCGGTGCGACGCAGGCTCGGCCCGAGGATGTTCCAGAGCATGCGTGCGCCGATGCCGTTGGCGTCCGCTGGGGCCGGCTGCTCGAACAGCACGGCCGGCGACGGCTGCCTCTTGGCCAGCAGGTAGGTCACCGCGCTCATCTCTTCGTCGCGGTCAACCGGTTGCGTCACGCGCACGAGCTCGCCGATGGCGTCGGCGCGCGCCAGCCATTCGCGGAGATCCTGAATAGGCCTTCCCATCACTGTTTTTCCTCTGTCAGACGTTGGTCCTGAATCGCGAGCGCCTCTTCGAGCAGCGCGGGCTCGTCGATGAGCGCCTTGCTGCTTCTCTGCACCACGATGCGCCCGCGGACGAGCGCAATCGCCTCGTCGGTCATGTCGAGCGCGAGGCGCGCGTGCTGTTCGGCCAGGACGACTGACAGCCCGGCGCGGCGCAGCTCGGTGAACACGCCCGCAAGTTTATCCACGATTGTCGGCGCCAGCCCCTCAAACGGCTCGTCCAGCAGCATGACCGTAGGCTGCAGCGCCAGGGCGCGCGCAATACTGAGCATCTGCTGCTCGCCGCCCGAAAGCTGGTTGCCGTAGTTGCGGCGACGCTCCGCGAGCTGCGGAAACAGCTCGAAGATGCGGTCGAGCGTCCAGGCTCCCGGCGTCGCGCCGACGGTGATGTTCTCGAGCACCGACAGCGACGGAAAGATCTCGCGCTCCTGCGGCACGTACCCGACGCCGAGCCTGGCACGGCGCCAGGGCGGCGCCCCGGCGACATCCTGACCTTTGACCAGGATGCGGCCGTGGTGGAGCGTCGTATGACCGGCGATCGTCCGCATCAGCGTGCTCTTGCCGACACCGTTGCGGCCAAGGATCGCCAGCGCCGCGCCCTGCAGCAGCGAGACGCTGACGTCCTCGAGGATTACCGTCCGGCCGTACCCGGCGGTGACGTGCGAGAGTTCCAGGATATTAGGCATGTGTGCCCAGGTACAGCCTCCGGACCTCAGGATGCTCGCTGATCTCTTTCGGTGTCCCCTCGACCAGGATCGACCCGGCGACGAGCACGGCGATTCGCGTGGCAAAGCGGAAGACCACGTCGATGTCGTGCTCGACCAGCAGCACCGCCATCGACGCCGGAAGCTTGGCTATCGCCTCGAAGATGATCCCGACCTCCGCTCGCGGGACGCCCGCCGCCGGCTCGTCGAGCAGCAGCAGTCTTGGCCGGAGCGCGAGTGCGATCCCGAGCTCCACCATCCGCTGCACGCCGTACGGCAGCACCTCGACGTGCGTGCGCGCCGCATCCTCGAGCCGCAGCACCGACAGAATCTCCGCCACGCGAGCATCGATCTCGGCGCCGACCGCGCGATCCGGCCGCAACAGTCCGGCGACACCCCGCTGCTCGGCCACCGCCAGCGCCAGGTTCTCCTCGAGCGTCAGGCGACGAAAGAGGCTCGTGATCTGAAACGTGCGCCCGACGCCCGCCTTGACGCGCGCCGGCTCGGCGAGCCGCGTCACGTCCTTCCCGTCGATCAGGATCCTCCCGGCAGTGGGAGGCAGGCGGCCGCCGATCAGATTGATCAGCGTCGTCTTGCCTGCCCCATTCGGGCCGATCAGGGCACAACGCGACCCTTCGTGCAGCGAGAAGTTCACGTCGTGCGTCACGTCGAGCGATCCAAACCGCTTCGACAGGCCGCGAAGCTCGAGCACGGGGGCCGGAGCGGTTGCCTGCGTCATGCCGCCTGGCCTCGGACACGCTGCGAGAGCGCCGTCAGCCATCGTGTGAGCCCGCCCGGCGCGAAGAGGACGATCGCCAGGAGCATCGCGCCGATCCACAGGTACCAGTTCGTCGGATCCTCTCTCGCGAGGTAGTCCTGCATGACGACGTAGAGAGGCGCGCCGAGAAACGCGCCGTACCGGCGGCCGGCGCCGCCGAGAATCAGCATGACGAGGATCTCGCTCGAAAACTCGACGCTGACCGAGTTGAGCGCGACGAACTCCGTCACTTGCGCCTGGAGGGCGCCGGCCACGCCGGCGAGCGTCGCGGAAATCACGAAGGCCACATGCAGCCGGCGGTCAACGGGCGTGCCAATCGCGCGCATCCTCGGCTCGTTCTCGCGAATGCCCACGAGCGACTTGCCGAAGTTCGAATCGATGACCGACCGGAACACCAGGAACCCGAGCGCCAGCACGATCGCCGCGTAGCCATACGCCACACGACCGTAGAGGTCGAACGCGAACTGCCCGAGGATCGGCGCCATCGTGATGCCCTGCAGGCCGTCGGCGCCTCCGGTCAGCCAGTTCATCCGGTTGGCCACTTCATGGACGATCAACACCGTCGCCAGGCTGAGCATGATCAGCGTGAGACGCCGGCTTCGCAGCAGCACCGCGCCGAATGCCACGCCGAGGACGGCAGCGGCGACCCCGCCCGCAACGAGGCCGATCACCGGTTCCGTCGTCCCGCGCACCGCGAGTATGCCCGCCGAGTAGGCGCCGATGCCGAAGAAGGCCGCGTGCCCGAGCGTCACCAGGCCGCAGTATCCAACCAGCAGGTCCAGCGACATCGCGCACATCGCCAGCACGAGCACGCGCGTGGCCAGATCGAGATAACCCGGCAGGAGGAATGGAAAAACGATCAGCGCGGCAATCACGGCGCCGTCGAGCAGCCGGCGCTGGTTCACGCGTGGATCTTTGGCGCGAAGCCGTACGGCTTGCGGAAGAGCACCGCCATGACGACGAGCAGGATCAGGATGCGCCCGACTTCTGGCAGGAAATACCGGATCGTCGTGTCGGTGATGCCGAAGGCGAGCGCGACGGCGAACGCTCCGCCGATGTTGCCCATCCCGGCGATGGCGACGACGATCAGGAAGTAGACAAGATAGTCATTCGGATAGCCCGGATAGATCGGCAGGAGGTCGGCGCCGAGGCTGCCGCCGAGCGCCGCCAGTCCTGTTCCGATCGCGAAACAGATCGAGAAGAGACGAGTCACGTTGATGCCGACCGACTCGGCCATCTGACGATTGTCGACCGCCGCCCGCACCGACGCGCCAAAGCGTGACCGCTCGATGCCCAGCCAGATGGCCAGCGCGACGATCGAGCCCATCACGACGAGAAATATCCGGTAGGCCGGGAAGACGCCCACGCCGGTGTCCACGCGCCCCGAGAGCCACGCAGGCAGCTCGATCGGCTGCGCCAGCGGACCGTAGACATATCGCGCCACCGCGATTGACATGAAGATGATGGCGATCGACAGCAGCACCTGGTCGAGGATCGGCGCCCCGTAGAAACGACGGTAGAGCACGCGCTCGAGCAGCATGCCGAATGCCGCTACCAGCACGACCGCCACCGCGACGCTCGGAAGGAATGGAAGGCCGAACCGCGACATCGCGGTCACCGTCAGGTATCCGCCCGTCATGGCGAACACACCGTGGGCGAGATTGACGAAGCGCATCAGGCCGAGCGTGACCGACAGGCCGACGGCCAGCAAGTACAGGATCATGCCGTACGCCGTGCCGTAGAACGCAAGCGACCCGAGTAGATCGACGAGCTCACCCATCTTAGGGTTGGCCGGCCGCCGCACCCTCGTTGGCGACTGGATGAAGCTCTTTCCAGGGATCTTTCACCGAGGGAATTGTCGCGAACTCGATGTTTCGCAACGCGCCGTCCACATTTTCGACCCGGCGAATGTAGATGTTCTGGATGACGTCCCGGGTCTCGGGATCGATCGTCATCGGACCGCGGGGGCTGTCCGGATTGCTCCAGCGACTCAGCGTCTCCATCGTCCGCTTCAGCTCGAGATCGCCGTTCTGACTCTTGATCACGCTGACGATCGCCGCCATGCCGTCCCATCCGCCGGCGGCGAAATAACTTGGGACGCTGTCGGCGCCGTACGCCTTCTGCCACTCGGTCACGAACGTCCGGTTCGCCGGCCGGTCGCCCGACGATGAATAGTGCGACGAGGAGATCACGCCGAGCGCTGCGTCCCCCATGTTCTTCAACTCGTCGTCAGGCACGATCGCCGCAGGGCCGATCAACCGTATGCCGGCGGCAGCGAGGCCGAGGTCGTGATACGCCTTGATGAAGCGCGTGGCCTCGGGACCGCCGGGATTGAATCCGTACACCGCTTGCGGCTTCTCGCGGCGGATGCGTTCGAGGAACGGCACGTAGTCGGGGCTTCGCAGCGGGACGCGAATCGAGCTCACCAGCGTGCCGCCGCCGTCGGCAAAGCCCGCCTTGAAGGCTTCCTCAGCGTCGAGCCCGGCGGCGTAGTCGCTGACGACTGTGGAGACGCGCGTGATGCCGTTCATCGCCGCCCACTTGCCGATGTGATAGCTGTGCTGCCACACCGTGAAGCCGACGCGGACGATGTACGGCGACAGCCGAGTGGTGTTGGAGGTGCCGCTCGACATCACGACATACGGAATCCCGGCCTTGGTCACGAGCGGGGCGATCGCGCTGACGTTGGGGGTCCACTGTCCGCCGGTGAGCAACTGCACGCCGTCGCGCACCAGCAGCTCCTGCGCGAGCCGGCGCGCGATATCCGGCGATGGACCCGTTTCGTCACGCTTCACGATCTGCAGATCGATATCGGGTGGAAGCTCGCTGCGATGAAGCGTGAGATACAGCTCGGCGGCGCGATCGATCGCTTCTCCGATCGACGCGTCCGCGCCGGAGTAGGTCAGGATCATGCCGACCTTGATGACCTTCTTGGTCGTTGCGGGTGCGGTCGTGGAGCCGCAACCGATCGACGCGGCGACAACGAGGACGGCGATGAGGGCAATGAAGAATCGACGCATATCCGTGATGGCGGCGAGTATATACCGGGGTTCAGGAGATTCCTGCCGACCGTTCGACCTGCTCCCATAGTGCGACGCGCGATCGGCCGTCCTCGAGAAGCGCATCGAATTCGGCCAGCGTCCGCCGCACCCGCTCCCGATCGATACGCGTTCGATGCCGCATGGCGAGCTGGCGCGCGTCCTCCAGATCGACTGGCCTGGCGGCGGCGAGCTTGTAGACGATCAGATCCTCAGGAGCGCAGACGTGAAGCTCCAGGTCGAGAAACCGCACGACGGCCCGCCGTGTCAGCGCCTCCTTTTCAAACCGAAGCCACGCGAGACTGAGGTCTAGCTGGATCCCCGTCGGCCGGTGGACGAGGAGCAACACCTGAGTGCTCCTGGCAAATGTCAGCACGTCGTCAATGCGAGGGTGGATCTCGAATGTCGCAGCGAGCTTCACGATCTGATCGAGCGATATCCCCTCCCCTGAGACCGTCGCGTCGATATCGTCGGTGGTCCGGACGTGCCCGTGCGCGATGACAGCCAGGCCTCCAATGAGCATGGCTGGAGCCGGAAGTGCGTCGAGAAAGGTTGAGACCGCTCGGAGGGCCCGCTCGTAGGGCTCCGGCTCGCCCGCCGTCATCCGACGCGTGCAGCGCGCAGGCGGCGCCATGTGCGCCTGACGGGCTCGTCATCGGCCTCGCGTGAGTCATCGAACGGCGGACTCGACTCGCGGAGACGCAGCGCAACACCGATGAGCGAGAGCCCTGCTTCCAGGCAGGCGGCGGAGTTGGGTGTCGGCTCCGAGCGGATCAGCTCGTCCTGCGCCTCGTTCACAACTCGCCAGTTCGCGACCCATTGGCGCATCCGCTCACGGTCGGCGGGGCGGGTCGTTTCAGCCATGTCACCCTCTACGAACATTGTACTCGCCACGCCGAAGCGACGTCCGTTGGAATCGACGCCGGTAAGGTAGCGGATCTTCGAGCCAGCGTTTATCATGCGTTGGCTCTCCAACCACGATGTCACTCCATCCAGAGTTCCCACGGTCGCCATACGCCCCGCTCATTCCCTCGCAGCGGTGGTTCCCTGCCGACGAAACTCTTCGGAGCACGGCGTACGAGAAGCTCCTTCCGCCGCTGGTCGCCAAGATCCGCGAAGAGGTCCACGCCTGGCGCCAGAGCGGCTATCGCGGCGCGACGGCCACGTCGGCCAGCCTGCTGCACTGGTGGTTCGACACCGATCACCTGCTCGAAGAGGCCGACGGGTCGCTGAGCCCCTTCCGCTACTACTTCGCGCAGCGCGAGGCAGTGGAGACGCTGATCTGGCTCCACGACGTGAAGCAGGCGCGCGACAAGTTCGACCTGATGCGCTTCGACGCGTCCGGCGCCGTATCGTCAGGCATGTTCGACGAGGCGTGGCCGCGCTACGTGCTGAAGATGGCCACGGGTGCGGGCAAGACGAAGGTGATGTCTCTCCTCATCGCCTGGAGCTTCTTCCACCGGCTCTACGAGAGCGGACTCCACGCTCTCACGCAACTTCCTCGTCATTGCGCCCAACATCATCGTCCTCGACCGGCTGCGCGCGGATTTCGACGGCCTGCGCATCTTCTTCAACGACCCGGTGCTCCCGGCCAACGGCCACGACGGCCGCAACTGGCGCGACGACTTCCAGGTGACGCTGCACATTCAAGACGATGTCCGCGCCGTGCGTGAGACGGGCAACATCTTCCTGACGAATATTCATCGCGTGTTCCTGGGCGACGTCACCGAGCCGTCGCTCGATGATGATGACCTGCGCGACTACTTCCTGGATCCGTTCGGCGCCAAGCCCTCGGGCAAGACCACCGACAGCAAGACCGACCTGGGTGAAATCGTCCGCGAGGTGGAAGAACTGGCGGTCTTCAACGACGAGGCGCACCACATCCACAACCCGAAGATGGCCTGGTTCAAGTCGATCCAGGACATCCACCACCGGATGCTGCAGAAAGACCGCCGCCTGGCCCTGCAGGTGGACGTCACCGCCACGCCGCGCCACGACAACGGCGCGATCTTCGTGCAGACGGTATCGGACTACCCCCTGGTCGAAGCCATCCACCAGAACGTGGTGAAGCATCCGGTGCTGCCGGATGCCGCCAGCCGGGCGAAGCTCCGAGAGGCGACGAGCGCCCTCTTCACCGAGAAGTACGAGGACTACCTGCGCCTGGGCATCGAGGAATGGCGCAAGAGCTACGCCGAGCACGAGCCGCTGGGCAAGAAGGCGGTGCTCTTCGTGATGGTGGACGACACCCGCAACTGCGACGACGTGGGCACGTACCTGGAACAGATCTGCCCCGAGCTGCAAGGCGCCGTGCTGGTGATTCACACCAAGCAGAACGGCGAGATCTCGGAGGCGGCGTCGGGCAAGAGCAAGGAGGAACTGGAGAAGCTCCGCAAGCAGTCCAACGAGATCGACTCCTGGAAGTCGCCCTATAAGGCCATCGTCTCGGTGCTGGTGCTCAAGGAGGGCTGGGACGTCCGCAACGTCACGACCATCGTCGGCCTCCGGGCGTTCGCGGCCGCGAGCAACATCCTGCCCGAACAGACGCTGGGCCGTGGCCTGCGGCGGATGTACTTCGGCACCGACACGCAGGAGACCGTGTCGGTGATGGGCACACCGGCCTTCATGGAGTTCGTCGAGTCGATCCAGAGCGAGGGCGTCACGTTCGAGCACGTGCCGATGGGCGCCGGCGCCGCGCACCAGCAGTCGATCGTCGTGGAGGTCGACACGACCAACCCGGACAAGGACATCGCGACGCTCGACATACCGCTGCCCAGGCTCACGCGCCGATTCCATCGGGACTTCAAGGAACTGGACGGCCTGGACCCGGCCGCCTTCGGCAACACTCGCCTGCCGCTCAAGCCGTTCACGCCGGAACAGACGCGAGAGATCGTCTTCAAGCTGATGCTCGACGCCGAGACGCATCACACCGTGCTGCTCGACGGCTCAGGCCCGGCCGACTACCGCTCCGTCGTCGCCTTCTTCGCGCGGCAACTGCTCAAGGAGCTGCGCCTGGTCGGTGGCTACGACGTGCTGTACGGCAAGGTGAAGACGTTCATCCGCGAGCACCTGTTCGCGGGCGACCCAGTGAACCTGGAAGACCCGGTCGTGCTGCGCAACCTGTCGGAGCCAGAGGCCGGCAAGGTGCTCTTCGACTCGTTCAAAGCCGGCATCAACGCGCTCACCGTGCAAGACGCCGGCAGCACGCGCATCGAGGACTGGATCCGGCTGCGCGACACGCGCCCCTTCCGAACGGACCATCGTCCGTACCTCGTGGCGAGCAAATCCGTCTTCAACAAGGTCGTCGGCGAGCCGCACTCGGGCGGGTTCGAGCTATCGTTCGCGGCCTTTCTCGAAGCCGCGCCGGACGTGGCGGCGTTTGCGAAGAACTACCTCGCCGTGGGCTTCAAGCTGGACTACGTGAAGGCCGATGGCGACCTCTCGAACTATGTGCCCGACTTCATCGTACGCACCACCGACGGCATCGTCTGGATTGTCGAGACCAAGGGACGTGAGGAGATCGACCTGCCGCAGAAGATGCAGCGGTTGAACCAGTGGTGCGCGGACGCCACGGCCGCGAGCGTAGACGATGGAGGCACTGTGTATCGCTTCGCGTTCGTGGACCAGGTGGGTTTCGAGCAGCACACGCCCAAGACCATGGCTGCCCTGGCGGCCAGCTTCACCGGGTATCAGTCGTGACGGCTCCCTTGCCTCGACCGGCTGCGCTGGGCGCCCCGGCCCCTGCGGGACCGCATGTCACTCCGCGAAACCGACTTGATCCAGGCACCTCAGCCTCCGCCGCCGACCAACGAGCTGTGCCACTACACTCCCTACGGTTTCGCTCCGGACATGCGGTCCCGCAGGGGCCGGAGTGGATTGATCACGACATACCGGTCGAGGCTCGAGCCTGCCGCACGAGTGATGCGAACACGGCAGCCGGTCACGGCCCGTTACGCCGCTTCGTGCTCGACGATGTGCCGGTCGATCTCGTTGCGATGCGCGCGCACGTAGGCCCACGCGTGAGTGAGATCCTCGGCCTGCAGGGAGGGGTATGTCTGGAGCAGCATCGCTTCAGTCGCACCAATCCGGCGAGCCTGCTCGAGGAGCCAGACGGGAATGCGGGTGCGCACGATCGTCGCGTCACCGCCGCATACTCCTGGAATCGAATCGATGCCGGGAAACGCGTCGCCCAGTTCCTGGGCCACGCGCTGGAGCAGCCGGGCTTTTTCACCCGGTGTCATGCCGGCCAGGAGGGCGTCGGTATCGATGGCCATGTTTTGCGTCTCCACACAGATTCTACACCGCGCGGTTGGACACCATGAGCGATACCTACGAACTGTCTGACGCCGAAAAGCGGGATCTCATCAAGCTGATCACCGAGGGCAAGCCCTTGCCCGAGAAGTACCGGTTTCTGCTCTTTGCCGACAAGCGGGAAGTGGAGTTGGTGTGGAACGGCAAGACGCGCGAGGTGACCACCGCCGTCCTGCCGTTTCAAACCCTCGAGCACATCGACGAGCCGCGCCAGGAGAAGGGCGACTGGCAGGCCGAGCTGTTCGACATCCGCGGCCGGCAGCTCAAGGGGTGGACCAACAAGCTGATCTGGGGCGACAACAAACTGATCCTGTCGTCGCTCAAGTCAGGAGCGCTGCGCCGGCAAATCGAGGACGCCGGCGGGCTGAAGCTGATCTACATCGACCCGCCGTTCGACGTTGGCGCCGACTTCAGCATGGACATCGAGATCGGCGGCGAGACGTTCCACAAGGAGCCGAACCTCCTGGAGCAGATCGCCTACCGCGACACGTGGGGACGTGGGGCCGATTCATTCATCGCCATGATTTACGAACGCCTCATCCTCATGCGCGACTTGATGCATAGCGAGGGCAGCATCTATGTGCATTGTGATCCGAGGGTGAATGCCTTTATCCGTAGCGGCATGGATGAAATCTTCGGACGGAACTACTTTCAGAGTGAAATCGTGTGGCAGCGGAACACTGCGCACAACAATCCTGATCGCTTTGGGCCAATCCACGAAACAATCTTCTTCTACACCAAAGGCGAACGGTCCATCTGGAATCCTCAATGGATGAAATATAGCGATGGCTACGTCGACAGTTCGTTCACTAACACCGCGAGCGATGGTCGCCGCTATCGTGTGAATGAGATTACGGGCAGTGGAATCAGGACAGGCGACTCAGGTTCTCCTTGGCGTGGGCACAATCCAAGTTCAAAGAACCGGCATTGGGCTGTGCCCAACATCTTGCAAAAGAAGTTTGATCTCAAAGGCACGCCGCAAGCGATGATGGATCGCCTTGATGAACTCGGTCACATGGAACTTGGCAAGGGCGGAACGAGTTGGCCTCGGCTGCGATATTTCCTCGACGATTTACCTGGCGTAATTCTGCAAGACATCTGGACTGATATTTACCGGCAAACAGATCCGCTTTATCCCACCCAAAAACCCGAAGCCCTGCTCGCACGCATTATTCAAGCCAGCAGCAATGAGGGCGACCTAGTCGCGGACTTTTTCTGCGGCAGCGGGACGACAGCGGCAGTCGCGGAGAAGCTGGGCCGAAAGTGGATCGTCACCGACCTCGGCAAGTTCGCCATCCACACCACGCGCAAGCGGCTGATTCAGGTCCAGCGCGAGAAGCGCGCCAAGGACGAGACATTCCGCGCGTTCGAGGTGCTCAACCTAGGGCGTTACGAGCGCCAGGTCTACCTGAACGTCTCGGGCCGGCTCACGGGCAAGCAGAAGGAACAGGCGCTCGCCCGGCGTGAGCAGGAGTTCCGCGATCTCATTCTCAAGGCCTACCGCGCCGAGCCGCTACCAGACGCAGGCTTCTTCCACGGCAAGTCAGGCTCGCGCCTGGTCGTGGTCGGCCCAATCAATCTGCCGGTGGGACGACTGTTCGTCGAGGAGGTCATCACCGAGTGCCGCAAGCGCGGCGCCACGCGCGTGGACGTCCTGGCGTTCGAGTTCGAGATGGGCCTCTTCCCCGCCGTTCTCCACGAAGCGAAACAGAAGGGCATCGACCTGGTCCCGAAGACCATCCCGCCGGAAGTCTTCGACAAGCGCGCCGTCGAGCGCGGCCAGGTCCGCTTCCACGAGGTAGCCGCCATCGAGGTCACGCCTCGCTTCGACACGAGCAACCAGCGGTCACTGGCCGTGGAGCTGACTGACTTCTCGGTCTACTACTCGCAGGGTCTTGCGGATTCGATTGCCGCCGAGCTGAAGGAAGGCAAGAGCGAGGTCGTGTGCGAGGCCGGTGCGCTCATCAAGATCAGCAAGGACAAGCAAGGCGTCATCACCCGTGATGTCCTGACGAAGCACTGGACCGACTGGGTCGACTACTGGGCCGTGGACTTCAACTACGAGAGCCGGCAGGAAATCATCAAGGTGCCCAAGGGCGCCGGCATCAATACCGTGCAGGGCCATCTCCCCGGCCAGGAGCCCGCCCAGCGCGAGCTGATGCTCCCCGCCACCGAGTTCGAGGACCGCTGGACCGGTGCCTACATCTTCGAGAACGAGTGGCAAAGCTTCCGCACCCGCCAGAGCCGCGCCCTCGACCTGACGACAGCTCCGCATGTCTACGACAAGCCGGGCCGCTACACCGTCGCCGTGAAGGTGATCGACATCTTCGGCAATGACACCATGACGCTCATGCCAATTACGGTGGGCTGAGCTGGCCCGGAACGTGCGAAACCCAAAGACGATGGCCAACCAGCCGGCGCCTCTTGGAGAAATCGTCCTCTATCAGACCGACGAGGGCCGCACCCGCGTGGAGTGCCGGTTCGCCGACGAGACGCTGTGGCTGAGCCAGGCGCTCATCGCGGAGCTGTTCCAGAAGGATGTCCGGACCGTCAACGAGCACCTGCAGAACATCTATGAGGAGGGTGAGCTGGATCCAAGCCCAACTATCCGGAAATTCCGGATAGTTCGCCGAGAGGGCCAGCGGGAGGTCTCACGCCTCGTTGAGCACTACAGTCTCGATGCCATCCTCGCGGTCGGGTATCGAGTTCGCTCTGAACGGGGAACTCAGTTCCGGCGCTGGGCGACTGAGCGCCTTCGGGAGTACCTGGTCAAGGGCTTCACCATGGACGACGAGCGGCTCAAGCACCCGCCCGTCGACGGCTCTGGTGTCCCCGACTACTTCGACGAACTGCTCGAGCGGATTCGGGACATCCGCGCCAGCGAGCGCCGGGTGTATCTGCGGGTGCGCGAGATCTTTGCGCTTGCGGGGGACTACGACCCCAAGAACCCCGATGTCGCCGTGTTCTACCAGACGATCCAGAACAAGCTGCACTTTGCCGCCAGCGGCAAGACGGCTGCCGAGCTGATTGCCGGCCGCGCGAGCCGCGACAAGCCGAACATGGGCCTGACCACCTGGAAGGGCGACGCGGTCCGCAAGCACGATGTCACGGTCGCCAAGAACTACCTCGACGAAGGCGAGATCGCTGAGTTGAACCGGATCGTCGTCATGTGGCTGGATTTCGCGGAGGACCAGGCGCGGCGACGACAGCAGGTGTTTCTGAACGACTGGGGCTCAAGGCTCGACGCCTTCCTGAGTTTCAACGAACGAGCGGTGCTCCACGGTAAGGGTGCACTCAGCAAGGCTGACGCAGACGCCAGGGCAGAGGCTGAATACGAGGCGTTTGCCGAACGGCGGCGCGCGCTCGTGGAAGCCGAAGCCGAACGCACCATCCACGAGGCCCTCGAAGCGGCCGCGAAACAACTGAGAGAAAGAGCCGGAACTCGCGCCAGGAAGCGGCCGAGACGGTGACCGAGCGTGACGTTGACACCATCGACGGAGTTCGCGTCACCACTCCTCTCAGAACGCTCATCGACCTGATGGTCGAGGGTGAACTTGGCCATCGAGCTCCAGGCCCAAGCCATCGATGGAGCCCTGCGCCGTGGGCTCACTCGGCGTCGGCAGATCGAGGATGTCGCGTTCAGCGCGCGCGCCCGCCAACGAATCAACCGGGTCCTGAAGCAGGTGTCCGATGGCCGCCAAGCTGCACCTCCGCGCACGTCGAACGTGCTGAACCGATAGACTCGCGTTCATGCTTCGCACCCCAGTGAAGGCCTACGACCGCTTTTACATCGACGGCGCCTGGCAGGCGCCCGTGGGCAGCGGCCCCTCGACTTCGCTCGGGGCAAGCTACATCGAGGTGCGGTCAGCCTCCACCGAAGAGGTGATCGGCCGGGTGCCGCAGGGCACCGCGGAAGACGTGGACCGCGCCGTGCGGGCGGCTCGCCGCGCGTTTGATTCCGGCTGGTCTCAGACGACGGCGCCGGAGCGCGCTGCGTGGCTGCGGACACTCGCGGCCGCGCTCGAGGCGCGCGTCGCCGATGTGGCGACGACCATCAGCCAGGAAGTCGGCATGCCGATCACCATGTCGACGATCGTGCAGGCACAACTCCCAGTGAAGGTCACGAGGGAGTTCGCCGACCTCGCCGAGAGCGTGACGCTTCAGGAAGAGATCGGCCACTCGATCGTCGTGCGCGAGCCATACGGCGTCGTCGGCATGATCACGCCGTGGAACTACCCTCTGCACCAGATCATGTTGAAGGTCGCCCCCGCGATCGCCGCCGGCTGCACGATGGTGTTGAAGCCGTCCGAGGTCGCCCCGCTCAACAGCTACCTGCTCGCGGAAGCGGCGATCGAGATTGGCCTCCCCGCCGGCGTGCTCAACATCGTCCATGGACCGGGTGCCACGGTCGGCGAGGCGATTGCCCGCCACCCGGGAATCGACATGGTGAGCTTCACCGGGTCGATCCGCGCGGGCCAACGCGTGTCAGCGCTCGCCGCGGATACGGTCAAGAAGGTGACGCTGGAGCTTGGAGGCAAGTCGGCCTTCATCGTCCTGGACGATGCGCCAATGGAAAAGGCGATCCCGGCAGGCGTCAACAACGCGATGATGAATTCGGGACAGACCTGCTCGGCCTGGAGCCGGATGCTGGTGCCGCGGACGCGGCTTGCGGAGGTGCTCGAGCTCGCCCAGGGCACGCTTGGGCGGCTGCGGCTTGGCGATCCGATGGATCCCGCGACGAAGCTCGGACCGCTGGTGTCGGCCGCCCAGCGGGAGCGGGTCGAGGGATACATCGATAGAGGTGTCAAGGAAGGCGCGCGCCTGGTCGCCGGCGGCACGCGCCCCAGCGGGTTTGCCCGCGGGCACTACGTGGAGCCGACGGTCTTCTCGGACGTCCAGTCGAAGATGGCGATCGCGCAGGAGGAGATCTTCGGCCCGGTGCTCTCGGTGCTCCCGTACGACAGCGAAGACGAGGCGATCGCCATCGCGAACGATACAATCTATGGGTTGGCCGGCGGCGTCTGGTCGGGCGACAAGGAGCGCGCGCTGCGCGTGGCCCGCCGGCTGCGGACAGGCCAGGTGGACGTCAACGGCGGCCGGTTCAACCCGCTCGCACCGTTTGGCGGCTACAAGCGGTCGGGCACGGGGCGCGAGGGCGGCAGGTACGGGCTCGAGGAATACTTCCAGATCAAGGCGATTCAATGTTGATAGCGATTACCGGCATGCTGGCCGGTTTCTTTCACGTGCTTTCAGGGCCCGATCACCTCGCGGCCGTGGCGCCCCTGGCCGCCGCGGACGGCCGCCGGGGCTGGATTGCGGGCTGGACGTGGGGATTCGGCCACGCCGCCGGCGTGGTGATGGTGGCGGTGATGGCCGTGCTCCTGCGGGATGCGCTTCCACCGATCGAGGTCATCTCGGAGTGGAGCGAGCGGATTGTCGGCGGCGCGCTCATCGGCGTCGGCCTCTGGGCCCTGCGGCGCAGCGCCCGCGTCGAAGCGGCGCCGCACGCGCACGGCACGCTCGCGCACGAGCACCTGCACGTCCGCCGCGGTCCCGCGTGGTTCCGACGCCTCGGCCACGCGCATGCGTCCTTCTGCCTGGGCGTGCTGCACGGGATCGCCGGCAGTTCGCACTTCTTCGGCGTGCTTCCCGCGCTCGCACTGCCAACACGCGCGGCGGCGCTCACCTACATCGCCGCGTTTGGCGTGGGAACCGTGGCCGCAATGACCGTCTTCGCGGCGGTGGTCGGCCTGCTCGGGGGACGCGTATCCCACTCGCCGATCGCCCAGCGGGCGATGATGGTTACGGCTGCCCTGCTGGCAATTGTAGTGGGCGGGGTGTGGCTGATCTAGTCGGTTGTCGGTTGTCAGTTGTCAGTTGTCAGTTGTCGGAAGGCAACAAGCCAACTCGAGGCCCTCTGACAACTGACAACTGATAACTGACAGCAGTGGCCTCGAACTGGTCCAGCGCCGCGCGGGCGGAGGCGCTGCGATCTCCGGCAAACTCGGGTCCGACGGCTTGCACCGCCAGGCGGATCGACTCGATGAGCGAGTCGTGGCTGCCTGCTAACTCTGTCGGCGCCTCGATCGTCCCGATCCACTCTTGAACCGCCCCTAGCGTCTTGCCGATGGCGGCCAGCACCTCTGGCGACGGCGAGGCGACGGCGGACATCAGGAAGGGCTCGATCTCGCCGACGCGCGCCACCACTGGACCGATGGCATCGCGATACGCGTCCTCGGAATTCACTGCCGGAACATCCTCTTCCTCGTCATCTTCGACGACGGGGACGCTTCTGCTCGCGCGCACCGGCTGGTCGCCGCGCGCTGGTGGCGCCCAGACATCGATGTAGACGCGACGGCCGACGACGCGCACGTTGCTCTGGGTGAACGCGGGCATCGTCACCCGCGTCCGCAGGGTGGTGCCGCCCGGGCCCTCGTGCTTCTCCACCGACACTCCGTTGATGAGATCGACCCCGTCTGGCGCGTTCCACGCCTGCGCGGCGATGGCGGTCGTGACCGGACCCGCGTCCACTTCCAGGACGGTGCCTTCCGGCCGCCGTGTCTCAACATGCCGGGGTTCGCTGGGCAGTTCGATGACCACCGACAGGCGTCCCGCGGCTGCCACGGCGACGACGGCGGGTCCGCCTTCGGCCGGACCCGCCCTGTGAGAGGCGGTGATGAGGGCCACGCCTTCCACTCCAGGCGTTCGGCGCACGCTCTCGTCTACGAGCATTCGCGCACGGCCGAATCCCCGGCGCGCGAGCAGACGTTGCGCCGACTCGGCTTCGTCGATCGACACGTACGGGCCCACGATCACCTGGCGCACGCCGTTCTTCAGCGACCGCGTGAAGGCGGGCAGGCCTACACTCTGCACGTTGGCGGCAACGGCGTTGGCTTCCTGCGTACTCCGGTAGCGGGCGACGATAAGGCTGAAGCTGGCGCCGGTTGGGATAGTGCCGATGACGGCTGCCCGGTCGGGCAGCCACTGGCGCAGCACCAGCAGGCCGGTGCACGCCACGGTGACCGCAAGGCCCAGCGCGAGATGACGCTGGTATTGGACCTTCATGCGGAGTTCCGCGGACCGTAAAGGTCCGCGCCGCATCGAGAGGGCTCCCCGCCTGGTGTCAGGGAGAGGCGATCGCCGAGTTCAACTCCACACGCTTTGACGCGGCCGGCGGCCATCTCGACGACGGCATGAGCGCGGAACGATGCGGCGATGCGCCAGGGCTGCAGGTCGTGGACGATCTCGACGGCCAGGCCATCGCGGTCGATGAACACCACGTCGATTGGGAATCGCATGAAGGCGGTATGCACGGCCAGGCACGGTGTGATCACCATCGCTTCGTCCGCGCCGATCGACTTGCGGCCCAGCAGGCCCTTGCGGCGCGCGCGGCGCGTATCGGCCAGCGTCACCGAGTTCGCCAGCGACCGCTGGCTGCGCTCATGGAACAGTGTCACAGTTGCGGCCTGACTCGCTTAGTGCGACGCGCTGACAACTGACTACTGGCAACTGACAACTGTTCGTCGTCGCCGGGCTCACGGCCGACGAAGTAGGCTTCGCACGCCTTGTCGAGCAGCTCCCGCGTGATGCCGGGTTCGATGCCGCGGTAGCGGCAGAGCGCCGTCACCTGGTCCAGCAGGTCGCGCGGGTGGCATGCGCGGAGCGGACGACGGTCGGGCCGGTAATGACGCCGATGCAGGTAGGCCACCATGACCTGATGAAACTTCAGGCGCCGCGCCTCGCAGTTGCGCTCGAAGATGCGCGTGAACTGCTCGATGGACGGATCGTCGATCGCGATCTTGTAGGGGATCCGGCGCAGGAACGCTTCGTCCGCGAGCGTCGAGGGATCCAGGTTCGTCGCGAAGACGATCAGCACGTTGAAAGGCACCTCGAACTTCTTGCCGGTGTGCAGCGTCAGGTAATCCACGCGGCTCTCGAGCGGCACGATCCAGCGGTTCAGCAGGTCCTGCGGACGGATGCGCTGGCGCCCGAAGTCGTCCACCAGGAACACGCCGCCGTTGGCCTTGAGCTGAATCGGGGCCTCGTAGAACTTCGTTGACGGATTAAAGGTCAGGTCGAGCATGTCGAGCGTCAGCTCGCCGCCAACCATCACGACCGGCCGCTCGATGCGCACCCAGCGGCGGTCGCGCGGCTCGGCCGCGATGACGCTCTGCGGCACCGTCGCACCGTCGCCCTCTCGCACCATCGCACCATCCTCCGCGATCGCTGTGTGATTGACCGGGTCGTACATCGTGATGATCTGGCCGTCGACCTCGATGGCGTGAGGCATGTACATGTCGCCGCCGATCGTGCGGCCGAGACCGTCGCCAATCACGGTCTTGCCGTTTCCCGGCGGTCCGTAGAGGAAGATCGCCTTGTTGGCGTTGACCGCCGGCCCGAGCTGCTCGAGGATGCGCTCCGGCACCACCAGATGCGAGAAGCCTTCACGCAGCCGCTCGCGGTCGATGTAGCCGCGCGCCGTCGCCAGCGACCGCATGTACGAGACGTAGCTCTCGAGCGGCACCGGCGCCGGGCCGGTGTACTGGTTCTGGTCGAGATACTGGCGGGCGCGATCGCGTCCAAGGTCGGTCAGCGCGTAGCGGTAGCTCGCGCTCGACGAACCAGAGGCGCCGCGCACTTCGACCATCCGCTCGACGCGCACGCGCTCGACGATCGGCTCGAGGATCGCGTACGGCACGCGCAGGCGATCCGCCAGCGCGAGTCCGGTCGCTTCCCCGCCGTAGAGCGCCTTGATCAGGAGCTGTTCGACCAGGTGCGCGCCGAGGCCCGTATCCTCCAGCGTGGTCGGCGCGCGCGGTGCGGGCGACCGGTGATGGACGTCGTTGGCCGTGGCCGCGCCGATCATTGCTGCTGCGCCATCGGAAAGAGGACCTGTACGAAGCGGATGGCCGCGGGGCCAATCGTCACGACCCACACCGCCGGGAAGATGCAGAACACCAGCGGGAAGACCATCTTCACGCCCGTCTTGGCGGCGGCTTCCTCGGCGCGCTGCCGGCGTTTGGTGCGCAGCGTTTCGGAATGCACCCGCAGCGACTGCGCGACGCTGGTGCCGAACTTGTCGGTCTGCACCAGCATGGCCACGAGCGATGACAGGTCATCGACGCCGGTACGCTCGGCCAGGTTGTGCAGCGCCTCTGAGCGCGCGTTCCCTGCCCTGAGCTCGAGATTGACGAGCCGCAGTTCGTCGGACAGGTCGGGGTGCGCAAACGCCAGCTCCTGACCCACGCGCTGGAGCGCCTGGTCGAGGCCGAGGCCCGCTTCGACGCTCACGACCAGGAGGTCGAGCGAGTCGGGCAGCGACAACCGGATGCGGTGCTGCCGGCGCTGCGCCAGTCGTCCAAGCACCATCGACGGCAGCAGCCAACCGCCGGCGGCCGCGCCGAGGGCGAGCACGACGTTCGGCCGGCCAAGGATCGGAAGCGACGCGACGGCGAAGAGCACCAGCGCCGACCCGAGGCGAAGGCCGGTAAACATCGTCATCGCGTCTTTCGAGCGATACCCGGCGAAGATCAGCTTCCGCTGCAGCTTCCCAATCTCCTTCAGGTTCTTCGGCGAGTAGCGCGCCAGCTTCTTGACCGAGTCCATGACGAACTGCGCGTACGGCGTGGACTCCGGCACCGGCGCATCTCCGCGGATCTCGCCGAGACGGCGGTCGATGGCGGTTGCCCGCGCCGGAGACAGCGCCATCGCCGCCGCGGCCACGAGCAGCGAGGCACACAGGAACGCGAGGAGCGGAAGCAGCAGTATCACGCTACACCTCGATCTTGATGACTTGACGAATCCACACGAAGCCGATGGTCTGCAGCACCATCGCGCCGAGGAGCATGATTTGCCCCATGCGCTCGGCGAACAGCAGCGTCATGTGCTCGGGACTGATGAAGGAGAGCGCCACCGCGAGCGCCGCCGGCAGCGCCAGCAGGACATACCCCGTGAAGCGCCCGTGCGCCGTGTGCACCCGCACCTGCCGGCGGATCTTGAAGCGCTCGCGGACGACGTGCGCCAGGTTGTCGAGAATTTCGGCGAGGTTGCCGCCCGTCTCCCGCTGGATGGCGACGGCCGTGACGAAGAAGCGCACGTCCATGATCGGAATGCGGTCGGCCATCTCGTTCATCGCGTCCCGAATCGGCAGGCCGTAGTTCTGGCGATCGAACGTCTTCTTGAACTCGGGACCGACCGGCGGCGGCAGGTCGTCAGCGACCATGCCAAGCGCCGTCTGAAACGCGTGACCGGCGCGGATCGCGCGCGACATCAGATCGAGCCCTTCGGGAAACTGTTCCTCGAACTTCTTCAATCGGGACGACCGCGTGTACTTCAGCCACAGCACCGGCGAGACGAGACCGATCAGCCCGCCCACAAATGGCGCTAACGGCGGCCCGACGATCAATGCGGCCAGCAGCGCCATGACGGCCGCCGCCGCGAGGCTGATCATCATGATGGCGCTCGGCGTCGTCTGCACGCCCGATTGCTCGATCAGCTTCGACAGCCGATCTCCCGCCCTCGTGCGTGCCGAGAGCCGGTCGAGCATCGGCACCGGCCCCTCCGCGTGGTTCATCACGACGGTCGTGTCGGCAGCTTCGAAGACCGGTCCGCTGACGTCACGCAGCCGGCGCTCCATGCGGCGCCTCGCGATCGTCGGCGGCAGGTACACGACCGCGGCGTAGCCGCCAAGAACCAGGCTCGTCGCAAAGATGAATGCGAGGACGGCCAGCAGCATCACCGTATCTCCATGACGCCTTCGAACATCTCGGCTGGCAGGTTGATGCCCGATGCCCGCAGCCGCTCGCAGATCTTCGGGCGCACGCCGGTCGCCCTGAAGCGGCCCAGCACCCTGCCCTCCTGCGTGACGCCGGTCTTCTCGAAGAGGAAGATCTCCTGCATGGTGATGATCTCGCCTTCCATGCCGGTGATCTCGGAGATGCTGGTGATCTTGCGGGTGCCGTCGCTCATGCGGCTTTGCTGCACGACGATCTGGATGGCGGCGGCCACCTGCTGGCGCATGGCGCGCTCCGGCAGGTTCGTCGCGCCCATCGCGATCATTGTTTCGATGCGAGCCAGCGCGTCGCGTGCACTGTTGGCGTGCACCGTCGTCAGCGAACCGTCATGGCCGGTATTCATCGCCTGAAGCATGTCGAGCGCTTCCTCGCCGCGCACCTCGCCGACGACGATGCGGTCGGGACGCATGCGGAGGGCGTTGATGACGAGCTGTCGCTGGCGGACGGCGCCCTTCCCTTCCACGTTGGGCGGACGCGTCTCGAGTCTGGCGACGTGAACCTGGTGCAACTGAAGCTCCGCGGCATCTTCAATCGTCACGATGCGCTCGCGGTCGGAGATGAAGCTCGACAGCACGTTGAGCAGCGTGGTCTTGCCCGCGCCGGTGCCGCCGCTGATCAGGCAGTTGAGCCGCGCACGCACGCAGTGCGAGAGAAAGTCGAGCATCGGCTGCGTCAGCGCGCGAAGCGTCACGAGGTCTTCGGCCTTGAGCCGCTCGGTCGGAAAACGGCGGATCGACAGGAGCGGTCCGTCCACGGCGAGCGGCGGAATGATGGCGTTGACGCGCGATCCGTCCGCGAGACGGGCGTCCACCATCGGCGAGCTGTCGTCGATCCGGCGTCCCACGTTGCTGACGATGCGATCGATGACGCGAAGCAGATGCCGATCGTCCTGGAACGTCGCCGCGACCCGCTCCAGCACGCCGGCGCGCTCGACAAAGACGTGCTTGCACGTGTTCACGAGAATGTCGCTGATGGTCGGGTCGCGCAGCAGCGGCTCGAGCGGCCCGAGACCGAACACGTCGTCGAGCACTTCCATGAAGAGCGTTTCGCGCTCGCTCAGGTTGAGCGGGGTGCTTTCCTCGGCGAGCAACTGACCCAGCAGCGAGCGAATCTCGGCCTCCGCTCGGCTTCGATCGCTGAGCGCCAGCGCCTCGAGGTTCAGCCGGTTCAGCAGCTTGCGGTGGACGTTGGCACGCAGGTCGAGATACTGCTGGCGCGGCGGCTGGGTCTGCGGATGCGGGAAGGCGTGAACGGTGGATGCCATGGCTGTTTACCAGATGGACGCGAGCCGCTCGAGACCCAGCGTGCTCAGCCTGGACGCCCTGACAGGCGCCACCAGCTCCGACGACGGGTCGATGATGCGGCGGGTGAAGTGGTCGAATTGTTCGGCAATCCCGCCGCTGCCCGTCAGCGCCACCGGCACGCCTGAGTTGAGCGCGGTCGACACCGTCTTGTAGTCGCTCATGAACGTGTGGTGAATCGGGTGACCGAGCGTGGATTCGATCTGCGCCGGCGGGATCGGGTACGGCTCGGCGGCCCTGTTGAGCAGCAGGCGCACGCGTTCGCGGCACGAGCCGAGCTGGCCGATACGGTCGAGCAGCCGCTGGGCGTTGCGCACCGACGGTACGTCCGGGTTGGCGACGAAGCAGATCGTGTCGGCGGTATACATGGAGGTCACCGAGCACGCGTTAATCGCGCTTCCGGCGTCCACGACGATGTATTCGTACTGTCTCGACAGCAGCCGGAACACTTCCTCGAGCGGCGCCGCGTCGGCGGGGCCTGGACGATCGAAGAGATCCGATCCTGACAGGACCTCGAGGCCGGACTTGTGCTTGATGACAAGCTCCTTGAGAAACTCGGCATCGAGCCGGTGGAGGTTGTCGAGCGCGTCGGTCAGCGTATAGCGGCTGCGGACCCCCAGGAACAGCGTGACCTCGCCGAGCCCTGGCTTCAGGTCGACGATGACTGTTGGCTTCCGGCTCAGTCTCGCGACGTCCACAGCGCAGTTCACCGCCAGCGTCGTGGTGCCTGCCCCGCCCTTCGCGCCGAAGAACACCAGCGTCGTCGATTGCGGCCGGGTCGATGACGACTGGCGCCGCGCGGCGGTGCGGCGGATCGCCTCCTGGAAGTCGGCCTCGGGCGCGGGCCACGTGAAAAACTCGTTTGCGCCCGCGCGCATGAAGCGGACGATCACATCCGCATCGACTTCAGATGCGAGGGCAAAGATGCCCGCCGCAGGAGCGCCCGCCCGGAGCTGCTCGATGGTCGCCATGACCGCCGCCGTGTTGCCTCGGACGTCAACGACGATGACGTCCGGCGCCGCGCCTTCGCGCGGCTTCCGGTCGTCCATCACGCTGATCGGCACCGCTCCCGAGCGGAGCTGATGTCCCACCTGTTTCCTGAATCCCTCGTCGTCGCTGACGATGAGCCCCGCGAGTTGCGCCATGGGTTCCTGCCTACCGCCTACTGCCTACTGCCTACCGACAACTGACAACTGACCGACAACTGACAACCGACAACCGCTTACTTCCCACCAAACGCCGGCGGCGGCGCATCCATCGACTGCGCCTCTGGCAGCGCGGGGAGATACGGCTCCGCCTGCCGCGGCAATGTCGGGCTGACGCCAAGCGAATTGCTTCGAAGAATATGCGGCGTGATCATCACCACGAGCTCCGTGCGGTTCTTCTGCGCCGCCTTGCTGCGGAACAACTGGCCGAGAATCGGGATGTCGCCGATGCCCGGTATCTTCTGCAACGTGGAGTTCATCGTGTTGTTCAGCAGGCCGGCGATCGCGAACGTCTGGCCGTCCATCAGCTCGAGCTCGGTTTCGGTGCGGCGCGTCGAGAGCGCGGGGATGCGGAAGCCGTTGAGCACGACCGCGTTGCCGAAATCGAGCGTGCTGACTTCGGGCCGGACCTTGAGCTGGACGCGGTCGCCGTTGACGATCGGCGTGAAGTTCAGCCGGATGCCGAATTCCTTGAACTGCACGGTGATCGCCATGGCTGATCCCGAGCCCTGCGCGATGGGCACCGGAAACTCGCCGCCCGCCAGGAAGCTGGCTTCCTTGCCGCTCTGTGCGACGAGATTCGGCTCGGCAAGGCTCTGGAAGAGCCCCTTCGACTGCAGCGCGCGAATCATCAACCCGAGGTCGTACTTCTGGTTCAGCAGGAAGACATTCAGGAAGTCGCTGAAATCCAGCTTGCCCTTCGCGCTGTCCACCGGGCTGCCGAACCCGGACCCGCTCTTCGACCACTCGAGGTCGCTGTAGCCAGGCCCGCCGAACTGCTGCGTCGTGACCCGGCCGATCGTGTTGTTGATGCCGGTCGGGCTGGTGAACAGCGCCGATCCGAATTCGGTCAGCGCCGCCCGGCTGACTTCGGCGAAGCGGACCTTCAGCAGCACCTGGTCGGTGCGGGTGTTCGGGTCGACCTGCAGCAGCGTCACGACTTCGTCTTTCTTGTCGACGTATCCCGTGGCCAGGTTGACCGCCTTCTCCATGACGTCCTTGTTGGAGACCGTCCCGGAGAGCACGACGAACCGGCCGTTGCCGCGAACGTCGATTGGCTCGCCCGGAAAGAGCTGTTGCACCTGGGCCCTGAGCTTGACGAGATCCCGCTGTACGGCGACCTCGTAGCGATGGATCGCGCCGGCGCTGTTCCACACGAACATCGAGATGCTGCCGGGCACCTTGCCGTGGACGAGCAGCTCGCTGGGCGATGTCACCAGCGCGTCGGCGACGTCCGCGCTGGTCAGCGACACGCGCGTAATGGGCGAGCCGACATTGACCACCGTCGAGCGGCCGACGAGCAGCGTCAGAGGCGTGGCGTCGACCTCGGTTTCGGTGATGGCCGCCACCGGCGGGCTATAGCTCACGACCGCCTTGGCGGGGGTGGGCACCGGATCGGCCACCTGCGCGTGCAGGGCTGCGCTGCCGAACACCGCGGCGATAAGAATCAAGGCTCGGGTCCTGGTCATCACTACTGCCTCACAACTTCCTGCGCGCGTTTATCGCCACGAATCATTTCAACGGTGGGTGTCGGGAGAGGCGCCGGCACGGTCGCGGCTGCCACCTTGACGGCGGCGCGCGGACGCGGTGCGGCCACCGGCCGCGCGGCCGAGTAGCCAAGCAGCGCCGCCGGCCGGACACCCGCGGTCGGCGGAGCGGTCGTGTCGGTCGGATTGCGCAGAGCGAGCTGAATCTTGCCTTCGGTACTGGCCAGCGTCAGCCGCTCCGATTCGCTCGGATCGACGAGCAGCGTGACGACGCTGACCGCCATCGGCTTGCCCTTCTCGGTGTCCTGTTCGATCTTGGTGCCCGACGCGAGCACGAGCACGTTGGTCAGAATCACCTTCGAGGTCACGTCGGTCTGCTGCTGCGTCGGGTTGACGGTGGCGATGACGTCCACGCGGGTGCCGGGCAGCACGTAGCCCGCCACGCCGACGACGTCGTTGACGCGCACCGACAGCGCGCGCATCCCCGCCGGGATGATCGGCGGCAGCCCGACGCCCATTTCCTTCGACGCCAGCTTGGTCGAGAGGATCGGCTCGTTCTGCACCATCGGTGCAATCACGCCGCGGCCCATGACCTCGTCGGCGCTGTTGAAGGCGGTTTCCGGAACCGAGCCCGCCGGCCACTCGACGATGCGGACGTCCTCGGGCTTCAGCTCCGCGCCGAGCTGGAGGTCGGTCGCGGCGACGATGACGGCACGGGTCGGCATCGCCGTCGGCGCGGGCGCCTGCTGGACGTAGCGGTAGGTGCCGAACGCGAAGGCGCCACCGCAGGTGAGCGCGAGCACGAGCACGACGAAGATGCGAGTGCGGGCCATGTCAGTCCTCAGTCAATGAAAAGCGCAGCCGCCATGACGCCGATGGCAATCGCGGGGGCATAGGCGAAGCGGTTGTTCGCGGTCGGGTGTTCGATCTCAGTGGCGCTGGCCTGCCGGGTGGCCAGCCGCGTGGTCGCGTTGAGCGTCCGCTTCAGGCGGCCCCGCCGCACCGCGACGATGATGGCGATGACGCCGCCGGCAATCGCCGTGGCGGCAAACGCCTTGACGGTCAGCCCAGGGCCGAGCAGCGTTCCCGCGGCCGCCAGGAGCTTGACGTCGCCTGCGCCCGTTGCGCCGAGCACGTGGCCGGGCAGCATCAACGCTGCCCCGAGCACGCACCCCGCAATCGAGGCCCCCAGGCCGACCCGTCCGAAGCCCGCCGCCGCCAGCGCGATACCCGCTGCGGCGATGGACATCGTCAGCGCGTTCGGCACGCGCCTGGTCTTCAGGTCGATGACCGCGGCGGCGCCGGTGCCGGCGGCCACGATCACGAGCACGATGGTGTCAGATGTGAAAGGCAGCAATGACATCCCACAGGACAGTTTTCACGGTGTCGCCAAGGGTCTTCACGCTCACCATCGCCATGATCACGACGAGCGACATGAGCAGCCCGTATTCGAGAAGGTCCTGACCGCGGTCGTTCAGGACCCTCCCTCGCAGCGCGCGTACCACCGATCGCCAGGTCATGGCTTGTTGTTCCCATTGGAGAGACGCGAGCCGGGCCCGCCTTCGCCGAACCGGCTTCGGCGCGGCAAGCGGAACCCGGCCTGGATCTCCGCCGACAACTACGCTCCGGCGCCGATCGCCGTGCTGAGTGCGTTGCCGATGTTCGTGAAGATCGTCTTCACGTGTCCGCCCGTGGTGGTGACGACGCCCACCGCGACGAGCGCGATCAACGCGACGAGCAGCGCGTACTCGAGCAGGTCCTGACCTTCGGTGTCGCGAACGAACGAGCGCATGCGGGTAATGAGCTTCATGACATTTCCTCCGTGCGCGCCTCCCCAGGTGAGGGGTTCGAAGACGCGCGAATCATCGTGTGTGCGAATTGCGATCACGCGACTTGCGATGACCGCGTAGGCACACCCTGAAGGGGCAACGGATGTGCCACGCGGAGGCGATCGATCGCCGAGTGGCAGCCAAGCCGTTGTGTTTGGATGCGTTTAGCGTTCGAGCGGCGCGGTGCGATCGGCCGGGTGCGAGGAGCGCGAGAACGCACACCTCGCGCACATTCGTAACCGGTCCCGCAGTTTTGGTGCACACGCCGCGTGTCGCGAGGTGGGACGCGAGCGCCGCCGCCGCATCGCGTGTTTTCCGAGCACTTTCGTAAGTTCAATGCGGCATTTCGTCAGGCCGCCTCCCCGCGCCGCGTGCAGCCGGCCTCCCCATCCGTGCGAATTGTTCGGGATCATCGGGCGTTTCTGGCACACCAGTCCGGCGCCTTGCACGGAACGACTTTGGCAGTCGCCAGTTGTCGGTTGCCAGTTATCGGAAGACAACAAGCCAGATCGAGGTCCTCTGACAACCGACAACTGACAACTGACAACTAGGACAGTGATGCTGAAACGAGGACTCGGGGACGCGCTGATGTCGGGGGGAGCGCTCGTGATGCTTGCGATCGCGCTGGTCTCATTCGACCAGCGGGTTCGGGGTCTCACCTGGCGCTTTGTCAGCCGCACATCGGTCGCTGATGCGCGGGTGGACATCGGCGACGTCGGAGCCGCCATTTTCACGGCGTTGCGCGACCAGACCATGGCCCACGCGCCGCTGACGATCTTCGTCGTCGCGGGAGCCATCCTCTTTCTCTTCATGATCAAAACCTAGGATGGTGCTGATCCTTGCGGTCGAGCCGGACGCGCGCCAGTTGGCGAACCTCGCCACGGTGCTCCGGGCCCGTCCGAAAACGGAGCTGGTCATCGCCGAGTCCGCGGCCCGCGCGCTCGAGACGCTGGCCGGTCGGGTGCCAGACGTCCTGCTGACCTCGGCGCTCCTGTCGCGGCAGGACGAGACGGCGCTGGCGACCTGGCTGAAGAATATCGGGCCCGCCGCAGCGCACATGCAGGAGTTGACGATCCCGCTTCTCGCCACGTCCGCTCCGCCACCGCAGAAGCGGCGAGGCGTGCTCGCGACCCTTCGCCGCGAACGCACCAGGCCAGCAACGCCGGATGGATGCGACCCTGACGTCTTCGCGGAGCAAGTCTCCGGCTACATGGATCGCGCGTCGGCCGGACGTGCTCCGGCGCCGGTCGACACGGGACCGGTCGACGGTGCGACGGTTGAACTTCTGTTGCTTCCCGTTGGCCCCCTGCCTGAACTCCCGGCTGCCGTTCCCGAGCCCCGGCACGTGTTGGCGCCAGACACTGAAGATCTGCTGCCGCTGGTGTGCGCGGTCACCTTCGCGCCTGAGGTCACTCTCGAGCTCCTGCTGCTGCCCGTCGCCTGGCTGCCGGACGCCGGCGCCGCGCTCGTTGAGATCGAGCCCGCGATGGTGCACGACACCGAAGACCTGCTGCCGTTGGTGTGCGCCTACGAGCCACAGGTGCAACCTGTCGAGTCTCTCGCCGTGGCTCAGCCCGTTGTGGCGGACGACGCGGAGCTCTGGGTTCCGATTCTGATCGACGAGGAGTGCGAAGACCCGACACCCGTCGTCCCTGACGACGTGTGGGTACTCGGCCCGGTCAACGGAATCGATGACCTGCTCGAGACCTGTATTCCCGAGTCGGCGATTGTCGCCGCGCCGCCTGCTCCGCCGCCTCCTTCGCCGCAGGCGACGCCGAAGCAGGCGGCTGCGAAGAAGACAGTGGCGAAGCCGAAGCCGAAGCCGGTGCAGGACGAGTGGGGCTTTTTCGATCCCGATCAGTGCGGGTTTGCCGCGCTACTCGCCAAGCTGGATGAAATCACGGAAGAGCACGATGCCGATGAGGATGATCAGAATGCGGATACGACCGTCCGTCTCCTTTCGTACTGAGAAGGGCACCAGCCTGGTCGAAGCGGCGCTCATCACGCCGCTCCTGCTGCTGTTGACGTTCGCGATCGTCGATTTCGCGTCGCTCTTCTACGTCTACCTGGCGCTCGAGAACGGCGTGAGCCAGGCGTCGCGCTACGGCGTCACCGGCAACTTCGTGGCAGGACAGTCGCGGCAGGAATCGCTCAAGACCGCGATGCGCCAGGCCACGCCGACGCTGACGATCGGCGACGGTTCGTTCAGCTTCAGCCACCTGCGGCCAGGGCAGGGCACTTGGGACGCCGGGGTGGGCGGGCCCAACGACATCGACAAGGTCACGGTGAACTACAACTGGACGCTGCTGACGCCGCTCGTGCGGCCATTTTTCGCCAACGGACAGATCACCCTCGTCGTGGAATCCGCGATGAAAAACGAGGCGACGTTCAATTGAAGGCACGTCTTTCCCGCTCCGCCGGTCAGAGCCTGATCGAGTTCTCGCTCGTTTTGCCGCTGATGCTCACGCTGGTCCTCGGCATCATCGAGGTGGGTTACGCGCTCGTCGACCAGCACGTGGTGACCAAGCTCAGCCGCGAAGGCTCGAATCTGATCTCGCGGGACGTCACGCTGCAGGACGCCGCGTCGGCGATGAAGAGCATGCGGACCCGGCCGGTCGACTTCGACAACGGATCGAAGCTGATCCTCTCGGTGATCAAGAAGGTCGCGACCGCCGGGTCGCCGAACTTCGACAAGGTCATCCTGTATCAGCGCCACGAGTACGGGACGCTCGCGGCCGCGAGCGTGCTGACGACGAAGGGGCCGGTCTCGTTTGGCGGGGCACCCAACTACGAAGCGCCGAACTCCGACACCAACACCAATCTCCAGATCACCAATGCGCCGGCCAGTCTCGTGGTCGTCAGCGGCGGCATGGCGTACATCACCGAGATCTACACCACGCACGAGCTGATCACGCCCCTCGACCGCTTCGGGATCACCATGCCGGACAGGCTCTATTCGGTCGCGTATTTCTAGATCCGGCTGAAGCCGGACACTACGTCCGCGTACGTAGTGTCCGGCTTCAGCCGGACCTGGGTTGAAGGACATGACAACACATAGACGGGACGTTTTCGGCGAACAGGGCGTGGCCCTGATCTACATGGCGCTTTTCCTCACCGCGCTCCTGCTGTCTACGGGGCTCGCCGTGGATACGGGCCGCGCCTACGTGGTGAAAGCGCAATTGAGCAAAGCGGTGGACGGCGCCGCGCTGGGAGCGGCGCGCATGCTCAACAGCGGCAATCCCAGGGGCGAGGCGACGCGGATCTTCAACGCGAACTTCCCCGCCGGTTACCTGGGCACCTCGTCGATTACCAACCCGGCGGCGGATCCGAGCTTCTTTACGCTCCAGACGGTCGCCGCCACCGGCCTCAACGTCGTCACGGTCAGCGCCACGGCGAAGCTGCCGACGACGTTCATGAGGCTCGCCAACTGGGACGACGTGACGGTGAAGAGCTCCAGCGAAGCCACGCGGCGAATGGTGGACCTGTCGCTGGTGCTCGACGTCTCGAGCTCGATTGGCGGAAGGTGGCCCGCGGTCAGGGACGCCGCGAGGACGTTCGTCAACGCATTCGATGCGTCGAGCGATCGATTGGCGCTCGTGACGTATGGCAACGGAGCGCGGGTGCTCGACGCGATGCCCTCGTCACGCGGCTTCGACAAGGCGAGGCTGAAGGCAGACATCCCCAACACGCTCCCCGGCGGGAGCACCGCCATGGTCGAAGGGCTGTACCGCGGATGGGACGAGCTGCGGACGGTGCCGGGCGGGACCCAGTCGGGCCTTCGAGTGATCGTGCTCTTCACCGACGGCGCGTCGAACAGCGTGCCCGGCAACTATGCCGCGCAGCCGGGTGTCGCACGCGGATTGAGGACGTTCGACTTTCCCAAGAACCTCCCCGATCCCGATGGCCAGACCTGGAACAATCCGCAGATCAATGGCCTGTACGACACGGAGACCGGCGCGACCAGCAGCCCCGCCTACAACGCGGCCGTCGCCAACTGGAACGACACGACCACCGCACCTGGCGTGCCGTACCTGCCGCTCACCAGTTGGCATACCCATCGCCGCAGCGCCGGCATCCCGACGTCGTTTCCGCTGCAGTCGAACACCCTGAAGGTGAACGGCGCCGCGCAATCGACACGGCGCGGGCTGCGTAACTGGAACGCCGGCGCCGGCCGGTATCCGGCGGAAGTCTTCAACATCAACAACGCGGCGCGGAATCTTCTCGAAATCATCGCGCACGAGGCGCGCGAGGACACCGGCGACTATCCGATTCGCATCTACACGATCGGCATGGGCGAGCTGGTGAGATACAACCTCGGGACGATGCCGGAGAAGCCCGAGGACATCCTGATGCGCATCGCCAACGACTCGCGATCGCAGGACTTCAACAGCGACCAACTCGAGGGGAAGTACTACTTCGCGAAGACCGAAGCGGACGTGGGCCCCGCGTTCGAGGCGCTGCAGAACCAGATCATACGACTCAGTAAGTAGTTCGACGGTGCGACGGTGCGACGGTGCACCCTCGCACCATCCCACCGTTCATCTGACGTATTCCGTCGGGGGCTGGGTCCCGTTGGCGTAGCGTTCGCGATCGTCTGGTCGATAGATGCGCACCTGCGGGGTCACCTCCGCCATCGGCGGCCAGTCGAGCGCGGCGATCGGGCTCCCGGCGAAGCGGGCGCGGAAGATCGGCTCCTCCCAGCTCTCGAGAAGTAAATACGGCTCGAGGCCGCGGGCTCGAACGAACGCAATCGCGCGATCGAGCCATGCCGGGTCGAGGCCGTCCCAGACGAGCGTCGGCCGATGTCCATAGAAGCGAACGCTCCCGCTCTGCCAACTGGTGATGACGATGGCATTGGGCGGCAGGCGGCGTCCCACGTAGGAGCCAGCCCGCTCGAATCGTGCCTCTAACCGCTGCAGCCGGAATGCCTCACGCTCCCGGGCGTCGCGCACGAACAGCAGCGCCAGCACGACGGTCGCGATAGCCAGTACCGCCGGCGCAACAGCCGGCCGGATCCGCCTGCACACTGCGTCAACACCCGCCACCGTGAGAATCAGGATCAGCGGAATCGTCGGCAGGAGAAAGCGGAGGTATGCCCAGTCCTCGAACACCGCATACGGCAGGTAGCTCGCCACGTTGACCAGGAACAGCGAGATGAAGAGCGTCGTCAGCGGTCCCGGGAGAAGAAACGGCGCGGCAAGCGCCAGCATCCACGCGACGGTGTGCGACTGCGACATCCATGAGAAATACCGGGCGGCGTTCGGCGCCACGTTGGCGGCGGAAAACAACGCTCCGAGGGACGGGTAGCCGGACTGCAGCGCCGAACCGTAGAAGGTGCGCTGGATGACGGCGACGGCAATCGCGCCGGGCACCGCGGCTGCTGCGTAGCGCATGGCTCCCTGCAGCCGTTCGCGCCATGAGCGCTCCGGCCGCAGCAGGATGAACAGACCGATCGGGATCGCCATCGGCACGAGGTTCGGCCTCATGAGAACGGCCGCAGCGGTCGCGAGCCCGGCCACGACCGGGGCGCGCGGCGTCGTGCCGGTCACCGCCGCCACCGCCAGCATCCAGAGCGCCGCTGCCGGCACGTCGCTCATCGGCTGCATCAGTTGATAGAGGAATGGCGGACTGCAGGCGACGAGCACCGCCGACGCGAGGCCGACGCGCGAGCCGAAACGCGAGCCGCAGGTAAACGCCGCCCACACCAGCAGGGCGCCGAAGAGCGGCACGACGAGAAACAGGGCGCGCGGTCCGCCAAGTGCCAGCATCGGTGCCATCGCGATGGAAAGTCCCGACGGGCAGATCGGCACGAGCGCCCCTGGTACCGTTCGCGATGGTACGTGACCCGCGGGCGCAAACGTCACGGGGGCGTCAGGCCACGGCGCTTCAAGTGCCAGCGGTTCCGGCACCTGCAGATTGCCGCCTCGCCCGCCGAAGCCTTGGCGAAGGAGGGAGGCCCAGCGCTCCGCCTGGTGCACGTAGCAATAGGAGTCAGACCCTCCGACAGCGTACGTGCCCCACCGAACGCCGGAGGCGACCACCGCCGCCAGGAGGAGTGCCAGGGCGAACCGGCGCACTTATCGGCCTTTCCTGGTTCCAGCTTGCGGGTTCCGGAAGCGCTCGATCGCCAGCACCTGCAGGGCGCGAATGCCGTCGCGCCAGCCGATCTTCTTGCCTTGGGCGCGCGACCTCGCGTCGAATCGGACCGGCAGCTCCTGAATGCGGTGACCGAGCCGCAGCAGCCGCGCCGTGATCTCGGGCTCGATGTCGAATCGGTCGGCCGTGAGATTCAGCGAGCGGGCCACTTCGGTGCGCATGACCTTGTAGCACGTCTCCATGTCGGTCAGCTTCGAGCCAAACAGCACGTTGGTCGCCGCGGTGAGCACGCGGTTGGCCACCGTCGTGACGAGCGGCGCACCGGAGCGCCCGTGAAGAAACCGCGACCCGTACACCACGACGGTCTCGCCCCTCACGATCGGACCGACAAGCCCGGCGAGCTGCTGCGGATCGAGCTCGAGATCGGCATCCTGGATGGCGACGATCGATCCGCGCACGTGCCGGAGCCCAAGGCGGATCGCGCTGCCCTTCCCCGCGTTCCGCGGCGCCTCGATCACGGTGACGGCCAGTCGCTCGGCCGTCGCGGCGCCCAGCACCTCGCGTGTGCCGTCGGTCGAGCCATCGTCGACGATCAGGATTTCACGGGCGACAGGAAGGTCGATGGCGAGGAGGCGGTCGATGACCGCGCGGACGGTGCGAACTTCGTTGTAGACGGGAACGATGATCGACAGGAGCTCCGGAGCGCTCACCCCTCGACTGCGCTCGGGGTGACCCTGAGCGGGTCGAAGGGTCACCTTGCGGGCGTCGCGGCGGGCCGGCGCGGTGTCGCAGCCGGACGGCGCGCGGGCGCCGGCCGGTACTCCAGCAGGACGTTGCTGATGACGGCGACCGGACGGCCGGGGGTGGTGAAGTTATCGGGGGCGCCATCCAGTCGATCGACCGACAGCTTCTCGCCGAGGATGCTGACGCTCTCCTCCTCGGCGGGAATGGTGATGACGATCTGTTCCAGGCCGGTCGGCGCGACGGCCTTGACCCCGCCAGGTGCGGCTCCGCCCGAGACGCGATCGAGGAGGTCCCCTGCCGTGCGGAACTCGTTCTGGATCACCGCGCGGCTCAACAAGTCGTTGTTCGCCGTCAGCGCTCCGATGGTCGCCGTATAGCGCCGGTAGGCGCGGTTCGCCTTGATCTGGTCCTCGGAATACGTGTGCCGGTTGTGCAAATCGAACGTCAACGTCACCGGACCGGTGTGCGGCGGCAGGTTGATGATGATGCCGTCCGCCGAATCACGGCCCGTCAGCACGTCGCAGAACATCCGCTGCGTCTTCACGCCCTCGCCCAGCAGCGACGGGCAATCGAAGACCGCCGGCTCGGTCTTGAGGGCGACCGGCGCCGGACGCCGTGCCGGTTGCGCCCGCCTGGCCTGCGCAGCGATTCCCTCCGAAGCCACTACCGCAATCACAAGCCACAGAGCCACAGAGCCACAGAGAACAGTTCCCCAACAACCTCTGTGTCTCTGTGCCTCTGTGGCCCGTCTCGGTGTGAGGCGCGGCGCGTTCGCCATGTTCAATCCGTCACACACGCGAGGCCGGCCGCGGATGCGGTTTGCATCAAGTCGCCCCGATGTTTGATCAGCTCGAGAAATTCCATGCGGGTCCGGGCGTTGTCGCGGAACGCGCCGAGCATGGCGCTGGTCATGGCGAACGAGTTCTGCTTCTCCACGCCGCGCATCGACATGCACAGGTGGGTCGCTTCGCAGACGACGGCGACGCCCAGCGGATCGGTCTTCTCGCGGATCGTCTCGGCGATCTGGTTGGTCATCCGCTCCTGAATCTGGAGCCGGCGGGCAAAGACGTCGACGAGACGGGGGATCTTGCTCAGGCCGATGACCTTGCGGCGCGGCAGGTAGGCGATGTGGCACTTTCCGAAGAACGGCAGCAGGTGATGCTCGCAGAGGCTGTAGAAGTCGATGTCCTTGACGATCACCATCTCGCTATAATCGACGGTGAACAGCGCATCGTTGACGATGGCGTCGATGTCTGCCGTGTAGCCGCTGGTCAGGAACTTCAACGCCTTCTCGACGCGCAACGGGGTCCGCATGAGCCCTTCGCGGTTGGCGTCTTCCCCCAACTCGACGATCATCTGCCGGATGAGATCCTGCATCGCCCTATTCTACATCGCGATCTTTTGCGGCCTGCCGCTGGCGAACGCGCAAGGCTTGCCGCGCCGCAGCGCCCCAGGCGCGGAGGCGGGCGATCCGGACGCGCTCTACCGCGAGCGGGCCAATCCCGCCAGCGCGCGCGACGCCGCGGCCATCTGGGAGACGCGCCTCGCCGCGAGCTCGAAAGACTTCGAGTCGGCCTGGAAGCTGGCGCGCGCGATGTACTGGCTGGGCGGCCACGGCGACACGCGCTTGCCCGCCGAAGCCTCGGCGAAGGCGGGGCGGATGGCCCTCGAGCGCGGCGTGGCGGCCGGCCAGATCGCCGCCACACTCGAGCCGAATCGCCCCGAGGGACATTTCTGGGCCGCCGCGAACATGGGCGCGCTCGCCGAATCCTACGGCATTCGGCAGGGCCTCAAGTATCGCGGCCCGATCAGGAGGGAGCTGGAAGCGGTGCTTCGCATCGACCCTGCGTTCCAGGAGGGATCGGCCGACCGCGCTCTCGGCCGCTGGTACTTCAAGGTGCCGCCGCTCTTCGGCGGCAGCAAGACCAGGTCCGAGGAACACCTCCGCAAGTCGCTCACTTACAATCCTGACAGCACCGCGTCGCGCTTTTTCCTCGCCGAGACGCTGTTCGATCTGAATCGCGACCGCGAGGCCATCGACGAGCTCAACAAGGTCGTCGCCGCGCCAGTCAATCCGCAGTGGGAACCCGAGGATCGCGAGTTCAAGGCGCAGGCCCAACGCCGCCTGCGCGCCTCAGTTCGTTAGAATAGAGTTCTGCCCTCTCTCCTCCACCACCCTTCCATCGTCGCGCTCCGTCACCGGAACTTCCGGCTGCTCTGGGTGGGCCTGCTGATTTCGTTCACCGGCGGGTTGATGCAGAACGCGGCGCTGCTCTGGCACGTTGCGTTGCTCGCGCCGCCGGGCCAGAAGGGCCTCGCGCTCGGCGGAGTCGGCCTGGTGAAGGTCATCCCGATCGTGGGCTTCGCGATGCTGGCCGGTGTCGCGGCCGATGCCTGGGATCGGCGAAAGGTGATGCTGATCACGAACACCTGCTCGGCAATGGTGGCGCTGGGGCTGGCGTATGTGACCTGGCACGGGGTCAGCACGCTGTGGCCGCTGTATGGGCTCGCATTCCTTGGCGCCATCGTCGGCACCTTCGACCCGCCGTCGCGCCAGGCGCTCGTCCCCATGCTCGTGCCTCGCGACCACCTGCCGAGCGCGATCAGCCTGAACGCCATCATGATGCAAGCGGCGTCGGTGAGCGGACCCGCGGTGGCGGGCATTCTCATCGCCACCACGAGCCTTGAATGGGTCTACCTCCTCAACGCCATGTCGTTCGGCGCGGTGATCACCGCCCTTCTGATGATGCGCGGCGTCACCGGCCGGGTGGAGCACCCCGGCGCCCGATCTGACATTTCGTTCCACTCGGCGCTCGAGGGACTGCGGTTTGTCTTCCGCTCACCCCTCATCCGCTCGACGATGCTGCTGGATTTCTTCGCGACGTTCTTCTCGTCGGCCACGGCGCTGCTGCCGATCTTCGCGCAGGACATCCTGAACATCGGCCCTCGAGGGTATGGATGGCTGTACGCGGCGCCAGCCGTGGGCGCGCTGACGATGAGCGCGGCGATGGTGCTGCTGACGTCGAAGATCGACCGGCGGGGTCCCGTGCTGCTCTGGGCGGTCGGTCTCTATGGGGCCGCGACCGTCGGCTTCGGCCTGTCGCGAACCTTCTGGCTGACATTCGCGTGCCTCGCGCTCACCGGCGTGGCCGACTCCGTCAGCATCGTCATCCGCAACGTCGTCCGCCAGCTCGAAACGCCTGACCACCTGCGCGGGCGGATGATGGGGGTGAACATGATCTTCTTCCAGGGCGGTCCGCAGCTCGGCGAGATCGAGGCAGGCGCCGTCGCGAACTGGTTCGGAGCCCCGTTCGCGGTGATCACGGGAGGAATCGGCGCCCTGCTCGCCACCGCCTGGATCGCTGCAACCACCCCCGAACTCCGCGCCTATCGCGCGAAATCAGTTGTCAGTTGTCAATTGTCAGTTGTCGGAACGCCTCGAGTCAGCTCGTTGCCTTCTGACAACTGACTACTGACAACTGGCAACTGGCAACTGGCTACGACGCCTCGCAGCTCAGCGGCGTGAACGTCGCGCCGTCCTGAAGCTTCTTGAAATGAGAACTTCGCGTGAATCGTGCGGCGAGGTTCTGCGGATCTTCCACCGTGGTCGTCACGACCAGCCACTGGTCGCCGTTGGGCTCGCGGGTGCGGTTGAAGAACTCGGTCACGACGGCGTTCTCGCTGTAGGGAACGCCGTTGCGCTGCAGGTATCCCGGCCGGATCCGCGATGTCACGACCTTCATCGATCCGAAGCCAGGGGCGCCGCGGCCTCGGCCGCCGCCAGGGAGCAACCACTGGGCGGAGGACTCACCCTGCCACGTGCGATCGCCTGAGACGGCTGGCGGCGCGCCGAAGACGAACAGCCGGGTCTGCGTGCCCGCCTCGGTCTCGACCTTCAACGTCGTGTCGTTCTGCCACGAGATGCGGATGCGGCCTGGCATCCGCATGATGTTGGCCGCGCCGAAGGGGCGGCACTCCTCGCCGGCGGGGGCATCCTTTGCCGGATCCCACTGCTCGGCGACCGCCCGTCCGACTGGTGTCAGCGGGATGCTGGGATAGTCGCCTTTCGGCGGCGTGATCATCCGCCACCGCCAGTCTTCGGTGACGACCGACACCCACGTGCCGGTGATGTCGATTGGAGCGGCCGCGCGAGGCGTCGGCGGCGGACCCTGCGGCTCGGCGCCGCGCTGCGCAGAGCCGTAGGTTCCGGCGGCAAGGGCGAAAGCGACAACGGCGAGGGAAATATTCCGCATCACTCGTTGGCGCGGGCCGCAGGGCTCGCGGGCGCCTGCTTCGGCGGCGGAGGGGGCAGCGTGCGCAGCTTCGCGCGGAATTCGGGGTACATCGTTTCCGCCCCGCCGCGCGTGGCACCCACCGGGATGTTGTGCTTCGTGGCGAACTCCGTCAGGTACGGGTTGGTGCCCGGGAGATAGTGCGGCACCTCCCCCTTCGCGCGATCGATCTCCTGCACGACTCCACAGGGGTACGGCGGAATCTGCTGGTTGACGTTCAGCTCGTAGTCGGTCGTGCGGACGAGCGGCTCGGTCAGGTAGACCGGGTCGTTGATGATCGTCATCACCGTGAGGAAGTCGCCGTTGCGGACCCAGTGCTCGGTCAGCGTCGCCTTGTCGCTGCGCGGCAGCCCGTTGCGGCGCAGGTACCCTTCCTTGAGATGGGTGGTGACGATGGTGAGCATGTCGCCTTCCCATTTGCCGGTCGAGAACCCCGCCCAGGTGTGCGGTGCGTTCGGCGATGGATGCGGGCGGTTGTCCAGGTAGACGGGCCTGTCCACGGAGCGCAGCCACTCGGCGTGAAACGCCACGGTCTCGCGCGAGATGGGATCGACTTCCTTGGTGATCTTCAGGTTTGATGGCCCGCGCCAGATGTAGTCGGCCGAGTGCGGCCGGCACTGCCACTCGGCCAGCGTCTGAATCGACGCGTCCCAGGCGGCGGCGCGCAGGCGCGCGGCGTCGTTGATCGGCAAGCCGAGGTAATCGCCCAGCTCAGGACCGGGCACGCGCTCGGGCTGGTCTTCCCAGAAGCGGGGCGCCCATTCGCCTGAAAAATCGGTCTGCGCAAATGCGGGCGCGCTGAAGGTGGCGAACACGACGACGGTGGCGCACAAGCGATTCACGTAGCGCATGTCATGGTCTCGGCGGAGAACTATAACTCATAAGAAACTTGATACGACCCGTCGATGGGGTCTGACCCCACTACGACAGTTCCTGACGCATCAGGCGGGCGCCTTCGACCATCGCCCGCATCTTTCCATCCGCCACGTCACGTGGCAGGTATTTCATCCCGCAGTCGGTGGCGACAAGAATCCTGGCAGCATCGACGTACGGGAGGGCGCGCCGGATCCGGCCGGCAACCGTCTCGGCGCTCTCGACCTTCATGTCGGATAAATCGACGACGCCGAGCAGGATCTGCTTGTCCTTGAGCGGCACCAGCGCCGAGCAATCGAGGTTCGACTGCGCCGTCTCGATCGACACCTGTCCGCAACTGCAGGCGGCAAGCTCCGGCAGAAACGAGTAACCCGACGGCCGCTCATGGATGATGGCGGCATAGCCGAAGCAGATGTGGACGCAGGTCGTCCCCTTCACACCCTCGAGCGCGCGGTTGAGCGCCTTCAGCCCGTACTGCCGCGCCTTCTCCGGCCGCGCCTGCATGTACGGCTCGTCAATCTGCACGATGTCGGCGCCGGCCGCGAAGAGATCCTTAATCTCCTCGTTCACGGCGGCCGCGTAGTCGAGCGACGCCTCCTCCTCGGAGGGATAGAACTCGTTCTGCGCCTGCTGCGACATCGTGAACGGACCCGGCACGGTGATCTTGATCCGCCTGGCCGTGTGCGCGCGCAGGAACCGGACGTCCTCGACCTCGACGGGATGACGCCGGCGAATCTTTCCCACCACCCGCGGCACGGGGTTGGGATGGCCCGAGCGATCGAGCGCCGAGCCCGGATTGTCGATGTCGACGCCCTCGAGCGCCGTCGCAAACCGGTTGGAGTAGCTCTCGCGGCGGATCTCGCCGTCGGTGATGATGTCGAGGCCCGCGTCCTCCTGCGCCTTGATCGCGAGGAGCGTCGCGTCGTTCTGCGCCTCGGGAAGCAGATCTGCGGGGATGCGCCACAGCTCACGCGCGCGCACGCGCGGCGGAAAGCGTCCCGCGAGCTTCGCTCGATCGATCAGCCACTCAGGCTGCGGATAGCTGCCCACCAGCGTCGTCGGAAATAACATTCAGTAGCGACCGGAGAGAAGCGTCCCGGCGTTCGGGACGTGCGTGGGAAGACCCAGCTTCACCAGCATCTGGTGGGTGGTGCAGACGGCCGCGGAGACTACCGGCAGGCCGGTGGCCTTTTCGACCAACGGGATCGCGGCCAGCGACGGCATCTGGACGCACGACGAGAGGACCAGCGCATCGATGCCTTCGAGATTCAGGCCCTTGTAGATCTCGAGCAGCGCCATCGGATCGCGGCGTCCGACCTCGAGGTTGTCGGGGATCTCGAGCGCGATCCGATCCGTGACCTGGATGCCCTCCGCCTCGATGTACTCAGCCACGAGCTGCGTCAGCGGCTTCATGTACGGCGCGATCATCGCGATCTTCCGCGCCTTCAAGGTCTTGAGCCCCTCGACGAGCGCCCCGGCGCTCGTCACGACAGGCGCCGCCGCACCCTCGCGCACCGTCACCTCGTGGAGCCGGCGCTCCGACTGGCAGTGGTAGCCCTTCCCCATGCTCATGATCGCCACCAGGCAGGCGTAGCCGAGCACGTCCACGCGCGCGTCCGACAGCTC
>CANIBQ010000036.1 GCA_947465645.1 Acidobacteriota bacterium
CCTGTTCGGTGAGGTTGGACGCCATGAAGTTCACGTTGTCGGTGAGATCCTTCCACGTGCCGCCCACGCCGGGGACCTCGGCCTGTCCGCCGAGCTTGCCCTCGGTGCCGACTTCGCGCGCCACGCGGGTGACTTCGCCGGCAAAGGAGTTGAGCTGATCGACCATGGTGTTGATGGTGTTCTTCAGCTCGAGAATCTCGCCTTTCACATCGGCGGTGATCTTGCGGTTGAGGTCGCCGCGCGCCACGGCGGTGGTCACTTCCGCGATGTTGCGGACCTGCGCGGTGAGGTTGGTCGCCATCGCGTTGACCGAGTCGGTGAGATCCTTCCACGTCCCCGCGACGCCGGGCACGACCGCCTGCACGCCAAGCCTTCCCTCGGTGCCGACTTCTCGCGCCACGCGGGTGACTTCTGACGCGAAGGAGCGGAGCTGCTCGACCATCGTGTTGATGGTTTCCTTGAGCTGCAGAATCTCGCCGCGCACGTCGGCCGTGATCTTCTTCGACAGATCGCCGTTGGCCACGGCGATGGTCACCTCGGCGATGTTGCGGACCTGGCCGGTGAGATTCGAGGCCATCGAGTTGACGTTGTCGGTCAGATCCTTCCAGGTGCCCGCCACGCCCGGCACCGCCGCCTGACCGCCGAGCTTGCCCTCGGTGCCGACTTCGCGCGCCACGCGCGTCACTTCCGACGCAAACGCCGAGAGCTGCTCGACCATGGTGTTCATGGTTTCCTTGAGCTGCAGAATCTCGCCCTTCACGTCCACGGTGATCTTGCGGCTGAGGTCGCCCTTCGCGATGGCCGTGGCCACGTCGGCGATGTTGCGGACCTGGCCGGTGAGGTTCGAGGCCATCGAGTTCACGTTGTCGGTGAGGTCCTTCCAGGTGCCGGCGACACCGGGCACCTGCGCCTGGCCGCCGAGCTTGCCGTCGGTGCCGACCTCGCGCGCCACGCGGCTGACTTCCGCCGCGAACGACCGGAGCTGGTCGACCATCGTGTTGATCGTGTTTTTCAACGCGAGGATTTCACCCTCGACCTCGACGGTGATCTTCTTGGACAGGTCGCCGTTGGCCACGGCGATGGTGACCTCGGCGATGTTGCGGACCTGGCCGGTGAGGTTCGAGGCCATCGAGTTGACGTTGTCGGTGAGATCCTTCCAGGTGCCGGCCACGCCCTTCACCACGGCCTGGCCGCCGAGCTTGCCGTCGGTGCCGACCTCGCGCGCCACGCGCGTGACTTCCGACGCGAAGCCGTTGAGCTGATCGACCATCGTGTTGAGCGTGTTCTTCAACGCGAGAATTTCGCCCTTCACCTCGACCGTGATCTTCGAGGACAGGTCGCCCTTGGCGATGGCCGTCGCCACGTCGGCGATGTTGCGGACCTGGCCGGTGAGGTTCGAGGCCATGAAGTTCACGTTGTCGGTGAGGTCCTTCCACGTCCCCGCCACGCCGGGTACCAGCGCCTGGCCGCCCAGCTTGCCGTCGGTGCCGACCTCGCGCGCCACTCGCGTGACTTCCGACGCGAAGCCGTTGAGCTGATCGACCATCGTGTTGATCGTGTTCTTCAGCTCGAGGATTTCACCCTTCACTTCGACGGTGATCGTCCGGCTCAGGTCGCCGCGCGCGACCGCCGTGGTGACGTCGGCGATGTTGCGGACCTGGCCGGTGAGGTTGTTCGCCATCGAGTTGACGTTGTCGGTGAGATCCTTCCAGGTGCCCGCCACGTCTTTCACGACGGCCTGGCCGCCGAGCTTGCCTTCGGTGCCGACCTCGCGCGCCACGCGGCTGACCTCGGAGGCGAAGCCGTTGAGCTGATCCACCATGGTGTTGAGCGTGTTCTTCAACTCGAGGATCTCGCCCTTGACATCGACGGTGATCTTCTTCGATAGATCGCCGTTGGCCACCGCGGTCGCCACGTCGGCGATGTTGCGGACCTGGCCCGTGAGGTTTGACGCCATCCAGTTCACGTTGTCGGTGAGGTCCTTCCACGTGCCCGCCACGCCGGGCACCTGCGCCTGGCCGCCGAGCTTGCCCTCGGTGCCGACCTCGCGCGCCACGCGGCTCACCTCGCCGGCGAAGCCGTTGAGCTGATCGACCATCGTGTTGACGGTGTTTTTGAGCTCGAGGATTTCGCCGCGGACGTCGACGGTGATCTTCTTGGACAGGTCGCCTTTGGCCACGGCGGTCGTCACGTCGGCGATGTTGCGGACCTGGCCGGTGAGGTTGGTGGCCATGGCGTTGACCGAGTCGGTGAGGTCCTTCCAGGTGCCAGCCACGCCGCGCACCTCGGCCTGCCCGCCGAGCTTGCCCTCCGTGCCGACCTCACGGGCCACGCGCGTGACCTCGGACGCGAATCCGTTGAGCTGGTCGACCATCGTGTTGATCGTGTTCTTGAGCTCGAGGATCTCGCCACGCACGTCGACGGTGATCTTCTTGGACAGATCGCCGTTGGCCACCGCGGTGGTCACGTCGGCGATGTTGCGCACCTGGCCGGTGAGGTTGGACGCCATGAAGTTCACGTTGTCGGTGAGGTTCTTCCACGTCCCCGCCACGCCGGGCACCATCGCCTGGCCGCCGAGCTTGCCGTCGGTGCCGACCTCGCGCGCCACGCGCGTGACTTCCGACGCGAAGCCGTTGAGCTGATCGACCATCGTGTTGAGGGTGTTCTTCAACGCGAGGATTTCGCCCTTCACTTCGACGGTGATCTTCTTGGACAGATCGCCGTTGGCGACGGCGGTGGTCACGTCGGCGATGTTGCGGACCTGGCCGGTGAGGTTGGTGGCCATGGCGTTGACCGAGTCGGTGAGATCCTTCCAGGTGCCCGCCACGCCGCGTACCTCGGCCTGCCCGCCGAGCTTGCCCTCCGTGCCGACCTCGCGCGCCACGCGCGTGACTTCCGAGGCGAAGCCGTTGAGCTGGTCGACCATCGTGTTGATGGTCTCCTTCAGCTCCAGAATCTCGCCCTTCACGTCGACCGTGATCTTGCGCGACAGATCGCCGCGTGCGACCGCCGTCGTCACCGTCGCGATGTTGCGGACCTGCTCGGTGAGGTTGGTCGCCATGGCGTTGACCGAGTCGGTGAGGTCCTTCCATGTGCCCGCCACGCCCGGCACCACCGCCTGCCCGCCGAGGCGGCCATCGGTGCCGACCTCGCGTGCCACGCGCGTGACCTCCGAGGAGAACGAGCGGAGCTGATCCACCATCGTGTTGGTGGCTTCCTTGAGCTGCAGGATCTCGCCACGCACGTCGACGGTGATCTTCTTGGACAGATCGCCGGTGGCCACGGCGATGGTCACCTCCGCGATGTTGCGCACCTGCGCAGTCAGGTTGCCGGCCATCTGGTTGACCGAGTCGGTGAGGTCCTTCCACACGCCCGACACGCCCTTCACCTTGGCCTGACCGCCGAGCTTGCCCTCCGTGCCGACCTCGCGCGCCACGCGGGTCACTTCCGACGTGAAGACCGAGAGCTGCTCGATCATCGTGTTCACCAGCTTCGCCGAGCGCAGGAACTCGCCCTTGAGCGTGCGCCCGTCCACCTCCAGTTCCATCGACTGCCCGAGGTCGCCCTTGGCGACCGCGCCGATCGTCCGCGCGACTTCCGTCGTCGGCCGCACCAGATCGTCGATGAGCGTATTGATGGAATCCGCTTCAGCCGCCCATCCGCCGATCGCCCCGGGCATCGACAAGCGCTGCTTCAGCCGCCCCTCCTTGCCGACCGTCGTGCTCAGTCGGGCGACCTCCGCCGACAAGCGCTGCTTCTGCGCGATGGTGTGGTTGAACGCCTCCGCAATCCGCCCATCCGTCCCTTCCCAATCCGTCGGCACCCGCACGGAGAAGTCCCCATCGCGAAACGACACGATCGCCGCGAGAAGCGCCCGCGAGCGAGCCTCCCCCGCAGAAGCCGGCGCGGCAATCTTCCCCGGAATTGGCGGGATGGGAGCCCCATTGCCACCGCGCCGAGTGGAAGGGGGAAGGGACTTCTTGGGAGAGCGAAGGATGGCTGTTTCGTTCATGGTTTAGCAGTTGAGTTGAGAATCACGTAAGTGATGGCTGTAGAGCTGGGCTAAGACTAGACGACCCCGCGCCCTGTTGGCTGTGCACTTGTGAACACCTCAGGAGAGGGCGCCGTCGAGTGTGTGCGATTGGGTTGGCGGGTCCGACAGGACCAGCTCTACTGCAAATTGGGGTACGCGAGATCCGGCCGAATTTCGCGCGAGGCACGAGACCCGCCGCCTGCTCCGCCCTCGTCGCGTTGCCGGCGACCGCGTCGCTGCGTTCCTTGGTGCGCTTGGCCCATCACCGGTGGGCGATCGAGCAGCAGTACGAGGAATTGAAGGACGAGCTCGGCCCTGCTGGTGGCGTGAGAATCGACCCTGTCGAGCGAGATGTGTCACCATGTGCACATGAAGACGATCTCCATCCGTGAACTGCACCTGAAGACCGGCTGGTGGGTTCGTCATGCTGCTAGTCGGGGCCCGATCGTGGTGACTGATCGCGGCCGCCGAGTCGCGGCGCTCCAGCCGTTTGACGCGTCTGTGACCGGCCGGCCTCTCCCCAATCGGGAGGCAGCGATACGGAAGCGGTCGAAGGTCCAAGTCGATTCCGCCGTGTACCAGTCCGAGCTGCGAGAGGATCGGTGATCTACTTCGACGCGGCGTACATCGCCAAGTGCTACCTCAATGAACCGGGCGCGGATCGAGTCCGCGAGGTGGCATATGGCGCCGACGGCCTCGCATCGTGTGAACTCGCCCGACTGGAGTTTGTCTCGATCCTCACGCGACACGTGCGAGATCGCCACGTGACTCGCCGGGAAATGACGGCCATCTTGAAAGACTTCGAAGAAGATGAGCAGAACGGTGTGTGGCAGTGGTTTGGTGTGACGTCCGAGCTTCTGGAAAAGACCCGCAAAGCCGTCCTCGACCTTCCGAGCACAGTCTTCGTCCGATCTGGTGACGCGCTCCACCTGGCCTGCGCCGAAGAGCATGGCTTCCAAGAGGTCTACACGAACGATCGCCACATGCTGCAGGCCGCGAAGCATTTCCACGTGACCGGGGTGAATGTTCTCAGTGAGAGCCATTGAGGCATTGCACGGAGCCACCGGCTGATGGTTCGCTGATACCGACGGCCTACGCACGAAGGAGTAGGGCGGGTTCCGCGAAGCGGACCCGCCGGAAGAACCGGCCTGCGGGAATTTGGGGTACGCTAACGCCCGTGTTTCGAAGCCTGTGGCTCGCGATCATCGGCGTGACGGCGGCCCTCGGGGTCACCGCGTGCGGCCAGACCTCTTCCGGGACTCCAGGCAGCGCGGGCGAGCTGTTCTACGCCGGCAAGACGGTCACGATCGTCGTCGGCTCCGGGGCCGGCGGCGGATTCGACACCACGGCGCGGCTCGTCTCGCGACACATCGGCCGGCACATCCCCGGCAACCCGACAATCATCGTCCAGAACATGACCGGTGGCGGCGGAATGGTCGCCGCCAACTACGTGTACAACGTCGCGCTGAAGGACGGCACCGTCATCGGCCTCTTTCACGAAGCGCAGATGATGAGCCAGCTCACCGGCGGCGAAGGCGTCGATTTCGACCTGCGCAAGTTCAACTGGCTCGGGAGCTCCTACGTCGATCCGAATGTCTGCCTCGTGCGCACCGACGCTCCGGTGAAGAATTTCAAGGACATGATCGGCGCCGCGACGCCGGTCGCGGTGGGCGGAACGGGGCCGGGCTCGAACACCTACGACGCGCCGCGCGTGCTGGCCGCGGCCACCGGCGCCAACATCAAGGCCGTCGCCGGGTATCCGACGACCAACGATGCGCGGGTGGGGGTCGAGCGCGGAGAGATACAGGGCCTGTGCCTCGGCTGGGAATCGGTCAAGTCGCTCTCGACGCAGTGGCTCGAGGACAAGTACGCGCAGGTGTTCGTGCAGAACGGCACGTCCAGGCACAGGGATCTGCCGGACGTCCCGCTGGCGATGGACTATGCGAAGGACGAGGACAGCAGGCGTCTGCTGCGTCTCGTCGATGCACCCGGCGCGATGAGCAAGCCGTTCTCGATGCCTCCTGGGGTCGACGAGGCCAGGGTGCAGGTGATGCGCACGGCGCTCTTCGCCACGTTCGAGGATCCAAAGTTTCTCGACGAGGCGAAGGTGATGCGGCTCGAGTTCCATCCGAAGACCGCCGCCGAGATCCTCGAGGTGCTGAACGAGGTGCTCGCCACCCCGCCGGCTATCGCGGCGAAGTACCGGCAGATTGTCCAGCCCTAGATCAACGGAGAGAACATGACCAGACCGGCTGACCTGCGCGCGTGGATGGCGCGCATCGAAAGCCTGGGCGAGCTGCAGCACGTATCCGGTGCCCACTGGAACCAGGAGATCGGCGCGATCTCCGAGATCAACTATCGCCGCAAGCCCTCGGCCGCGCTGCTCTTCGACGACATCGTCGGCTATCCGCGCGGATACCGCGTGCTGACCGGCTCGCTGAGCAACTCCCGCCGCATGGCGTTGACGCTTGGCCTCGATCCGACGCTCGACACCGCCGGACTGGTGCAGGCCCTTCGCGGCAAGCCGCGCGAGTGGGAACTGGCCGCACCGCAGTTCGAGCCCACTGTCGTCAAGTCTGGACCGATCCTCGAGAACGTCGTCCAGGCGCGAGACGTGGACCTCACTCGCTTTCCTGCGCCGTTCTGGCACGAGCACGACGGCGGCCGCTACATCGGCACCGGCGTCGCCATCGTCACCAGCGATCCCGACACGGAACGCATCAACGTCGGCGCCTACCGCGTGATGATCCAGGAGGACGGCCGGTCGTGCACGGTCAACGCCGAAGCGGGGAAGCAGGGGCGCGCACAGTACGAGCGGTGGTTCGCCAAAAGCGGCAAGGCGCCGGTCATCGCGTCGTTCGGGCACGACCCGCTGCTGTTGATGGTCGCCGGCACGGAAGTGCCCAATACCATCAGCGAGTACGCGTACGCCGGCGCCATGGTTGGGCAGAAGCTCGAGGTGGTTCGCGGCGAGGTTACTGGACTGCCGATGCCGGCGGGCGCCGAGATCGTCGTCGAAGGATGGCTGCGGCCGGACCGCATGATGGTCGAAGGCCCGTTCGGTGAGTGGACCGGCTACTACTCCGGCTCCCTGCGTCCGGTGCCCTTGATTGACATCGAGCGCGTGTATTACCGCAACGACCCGATCATTCTGGGCGCGCCTCCGGGAAAACCGCCGAACGACTACTCCTACATGCGCGCGCTCCTGAAGTCCGCGATGATCCAGGACGAGCTCGGCAAGAGCGGTGTTCGCGATGTCCGCGGCGTCTGGGCCCATGAGACCGGCGGCGGGCGGCTGCTGATCGCGGTCTCGATCAAGCAGCGCTTCTGCGGCCACTCCCGCCAGGCCGGCTACATCACCGGGCAGTGCCAGGCCGCCGCCTACATGAACCGCTTCGTCATCGTCGTGGACGATGACGTGGATCCGATGAACCTCGAAGAGGTGATGTGGGCGGTGTGCACGCGGTGCGAGCCGTCAGAAGACATCGAGATCATGCGGAAGTCGTGGGGCAGCAAGGTCGATCCACTGCTCGCGAATCCCGCGGTGCCGTACAACACGCGCGCCCTCATCGACGCGTGCCGGCCGTATGAGAAGATCGACACCTTTCCGAAGGTGGCTCAGTCGAGCCCCGCGCAGGTGCGCGAGACGGTCGCCAAGTGGAAGGATCTCTTTGCCGACCCGCGGTTTCCGTTGCCTGAGTCAGTGATTCCATCCACTGCGGTCTCGGGGAAGGACTGAGCGGGCCAGCACTCGTGGAGGTCTTCTTTTCGGCGCTGCTGCAGGTGCTGGCCCCCCACACCTTCGGCATCATGCTCGTCGGCATCGTCATCGGGGCGCTCGTCGGCATCCTCCCCGGTCTTGGCGGGGCGGCGACGCTCGCGCTGATGCTCCCGTTCGTGTACCCGATGGATGCGGTGTCGGCGTTTGCCTTCCTGCTCGGGATGCACGCGGTGACGGCGACCACCGGAGACATCACGTCCGTCCTGTTCGGCATCCCCGGTGAAGCGACGTCGGCGGCGACGGTGCTGGACGGCTATCCGATGACCCGCCGGGGCGAGGCGGGGCGCGCGCTGGGTGCGGTGCTGTTCAGTTCGCTGGTGGGCGCGCTGCTGGGCGCGACGGTGCTGGCGCTCTCGGTGCCGGTGATTCGGCCGATCGTCCTCGCCTTCGGTCCGCCCGAGTTCCTCATGCTGACGCTGCTCGGCCTGAGCTTCATCATCTCGCTCTCGGGAAAGAACCTGATCAAGGGGTTCATCATGGCCGCCTTCGGCTTCCTGCTGGCGATGGTCGGCCTCGACCCGCAGAGCGGGATCCAGCGGTTCACGATGGGGCAGTTGTATCTGTGGGAGGGAATCAGCGTGGTGCCGGTCGTCGTCGGGTTGTTCGGCGGCGCGGAAGTGCTGCAGTTGATGATGACCAAGGGAGCCATCGCCAAGCAACGCAACGAGCTGCCGATCGCCGGCGTGATGCAGGGGGTACGCGACACGTTCGTCCACATGGGGCTGACGCTGCGGGCCAGCGCAATTGGCGTCGGCATCGGCATGATCCCCGGGATGGGCGGGGCCGTCTCGCAGTTCATTGCGTACGCGCATGCGCAGCAGACCTCAAAGCATCCGGAGCTGTTTGGTAAAGGGTCGATCGAGGGTGTGATTGCGGCGGGCGCCGTCAACAATTCGCGCGAGGGCGGAAATCTCATCCCGACCGTCGCGTTCGGCATTCCTGGCAGCGTCTCGATGGCGATCCTGCTCAGCGTCTTCCTGATCAAGGGGCTCATTCCGGGGCCGGCGATGCTGACGCGACACCTCGACATCACCTATTCCATGGTGTGGGTGATCGTCCTCTCGAATCTCATCGGCGTGGCGATCTGCTTTCTGTTTCTCAGGCAGTTGGCGCGGCTGACGCACATCAAGGGGACGCTGCTCGTGCCGTTTCTGCTGGTGCTGAGCGCGTTCGGCGCCTTCACCGCGCACAACAGCCTGGCGGACATCGTCCTCATGCTGGCGGCGACGCTTGTCGGGCTTGCCGCAATCCGCTGGGACTGGCCCAGGGCACCGCTCCTGCTGGCGCTGGTGCTCGGCGACATCGCGGAGCGGTACCTCTTTCTCTCGTACTCACTGTATGAGTGGACGTGGCTGACGCGCCCGCTCGTCCTCCTCTTCGCGATCGTGACCGCCGCCGGCATCGCCTGGCCGTTCATCCGAAAGCGGGGTCAGACCCCATTGACGGGGGGACTCAACGAAGTTGAGTCCCCCCGTCAATGGGGTCTGACCCCGGATCGGGCGATTACGGCCGGCTTCCTGCTGCTCGCCGCGATCGTTCTGGGGGACGCGTGGGATTGGCCATTCCGATCCGGGATTTTTCCGTTGATCACCGGCACCTTGCTGTTTGCGACAGCGCTGCTGAACCTGGGGGTGGGCAGCAGGATCCCGACCACGGTGGTCGAGGCCGAAGGGGAAGACATGCCCGACGTATTGGCCACGGCATCGCGCGCCGAATGGATTTCGTCGCTAAGCTGGATGGCGGGCTTTTTCATCATGCTGTGGCTGCTGGGCGCGCTGGTCACGGTTCCGCTCTTCACCGCCGCGTACCTGCTGGCCGCCTCGCGCGAATCGCCGCTGATGGCTGGGGGATACGCATTGATATCGTGGGCGTTTGTCTACGGCCTGTTCGATCGGTTGCTGCACCTGCCGTTGCCGGCCGGGCTCCTGCTGACCAGGCTGGGAGTCGCATTGTGAAGCTACCGATACACCTTCGCGTCAACGGCCAGTCGTACGAGGAAGAAGCCGAGGCGCGCACGCTGCTCGTCCACTTCCTTCGCGAAAAGCTCGGGCTCACCGGTACCCACGTCGGCTGCGTGGTCGGCGAGTGCGGCGCGTGTTCCGTGATGGTTGACGGCGCGCTGGTGAAGTCGTGCCTGATGCTCGCCGTGCAGGCCAACGGCTGCGAGGTCACCACCGTCGAGGGGCTGGCGCAGCGAGGGAAGCTCCATCCGATCCAGGAAGCGTTCATCCATAATTTCGCGCTGCAGTGCGGCTTCTGCACGCCCGGGTTTCTCATGGCGAGCCACGCGCTGCTCGAACGCAACCCGAATCCAACCGAGGAGCAGATTCGACAGGACCTGTCGAGCAACCTGTGCATGTGCACCGGCTACGTCCAGATCGTCGAAGCCGTCAAGGAGGCCGCGTCGCGGCTGGGTGAATGGCGCAAGACACACACATAGGGGCGAGTACCCGCAGCAAGGAGGCGCCGCGCCACGTATCCGGCCGCGGCCGCTACGCCGACGATTTGGTCCTTCCCAGGATGCTTCACGCCTGCATCCTGCGCAGCCCGTACGGGCACGCCAGGATCGGTCCGGTGAACGCCGGCCGGGCCACGCAGCTCTCGGGGGTCGTCGCCGTGATCACGCCGGACGAGGTGAAGCGGCGCTCGCGGCCGTTCAAGCCGGGACGCTACGCCGCCGGCCTGCGCGTGCCGATCGCGGAGTATGCCTCCGCCGTTGACAAGGTGCGCTACGTCGGCGAGCCGGTGGCGATGGTGGCCGCGGAAACGCGAGCCAGGGCGGAGGACGCGCTGGAGCTCGTCGAGGTCGACTACGAGCCGCTGTCGTCGGTGACCAACACAGACGATGCGGCGAAGCCGTCGGCGGCGCTGCTGTACGAGGAACTCGGAAGCAACGTCGCCTGGCAGGGACACGTGGCCTACGGCGACGTCGACGCGGCCTTCGCACGCGCCGACAGGGTCGTCCGCGAGAACCTCAAGATTCACCGCTACAGCTCGACGCCGCTCGAGCCCTTCGCCATCATCGCCGAGCACACGCCCGAGCGGCTCAACATCTGGTGCAACTCGCAGGCGCCAGAAGTGGTGTACGAGGCAGTGACGGAAGCGCTGGGGATCGACAACGTCCGCGTCATCGTGCCCGACATCGGCGGCGGCTTCGGCCAGAAGATTCACCTGATCCGCAAGTACGCCGTGCTGACGGCGCTCATGGCGGTGAAGACCGGCCGACCGGTCAAGTGGATCGAAGACCGCAGCGAGCACATGATGGCCGGCGGCCATTCGTGCGACCAGGAGTTCGACGTCGAGATGGCGGTGAAGTCCGACGGCGAGGTGCTGGGCGTCATCATCAGGGACACCGACGACGTGGGTGGGTCGATCAGCACGCTGACGATTCACTTCACCAACAAGCTGAACAACCTGTTCAACACCTACAAGGTGCAGCACCTGCGACTCGAGGGGCGCTCGGTCCTCACCAACAAGTGTCCGGTCGTGCCGAACCGCGGCATCGGGAAACCCGGCATGTGCTTCATCTGGGAGCGCATGATGGACCGTATCGCGCAAGAGCTCGGGTTGGATCAGATCGAGGTGCGGCGGAAGAACCTGATCGGCGCGGATCAATTCCCCTACACCACGCCCAACGGCAACATCCACGGCAGCGGCGATTACCAGGAACTGCTCACGAGGGCGCTGAAGAACGTCGGCTACGACGACGTCCGAAAGCGCCAGGCCGAGGCGCGCGACTCTGCTGCACGTAGAGGCGTACCTCTAGGTGCGCCTGCCACACTGATCGGTATCAGCGTCGTCATTGGCGTCGAACCCGGTGGCCGCAACGCGGCTCGTGACATGGCGATCTTTCCCGAGTCGAAGCAGATGCCGGGCGCCGGCGGGGTGGAAGGTGCCACCGTCAAGATCGAGAAGAACGGGTCGATCGCCTTTACGCTGGGTTCCCCAAGCTGCGGCCAGGGGCACGAGACGACGGCGGCGCAGATCATCGCCGACGTTCTCGGCGTCGCCCCGGAGCGCATCTCGATCACCGGCACGTTCGATTCAGCGCTCTCGCCCTGGGGCGTCTCCTCGTCGAACAGCGGCAACAACTTTCATCTCTACGACGTCGGCGCCGTCCACGGAGCGGCCACACGCCTCCGAGAGAAGGTCCTGACGCTCGCCGCGCACCTCCTGCACACCGACAAGGCCGATCTCGCGATTAGTGATGGCGTCGTGGGCCGGGTGCCGCGCCCTTCGACAGGCTCAGGGCGTCTCGAGCTTGTCGAGGGACGAAGCGGACCCGGGGGAGAAGACTCCATCACCTTCGCGCAGCTTGGCAAGATCGCCTACGGCAATCAGGCCCTGCTGCCGGAAGGCTTCGAGCCGGGGCTCGAGGCAACCTACTATCACAGCCATCCTCACGCCAACCCGCTGATGCTGCCCGACGCGCACGGCCGCGTGCGCGCGCAGTACACCTTCTCGTCGGCGGCACACGCCGCGATTGTCGAGGTCGATACCCACACCGGGCGCGTCCGTGTGCTCCGCTACGTCATCGTCAGCGACAACGGCACGCTGATCAACCCGTCGGTGGTCGACGGCCAGATTTACGGATCCGCGGCGCACGGAATCTCGGTGGCGTTGGGCGAAGGGTTCGTCTACGGTGCCGAAGGCCAGTTGCTGACACTCACGCTGCTCGATTACGGCAAGTCGACGACGCTGGAGACGCCGCATATCGAGATCGAGCACTACCCGATACCGGATCCGTTTACCACGCTCGGCCAGAAGGCTGCTGGTGAAGGCGCCGCGATTCCGTCGCCCGCCGCGATTGCCGGCGCCGTCGAAGACGCGCTCGCGCCACTCGGCGTGAAAGTCCGCCACCTGCCACTGTCGCCGGAGCGCGTGTGGCGTTTGATTCATGACACTCAACGTACGTAAACCCATCGTACGTAAACCCACCGTACGTAAACCCACCGTACGTAGTGTCCGGCTTCAGCCGGACCTGAGATAACGATGTATCCCGCAGAGTTCGAATACTTCGCACCTGCCAGCGTCGATGAAGCGCTGGAGCTGCTGGCCAGTCACGGCGAGGATGCGAAGATCCTCGCCGGAGGGCAGAGCCTCATCCCGATGATGAAGCTGCGGATTGCGAGCCCCCGCTATCTCATCGACGTCAATCGCATCCCTGCGCTGAGAGGCCTCAAGCAGGAGGGCGACCGCCTCGTGATGGGCGCGCTGTGCCGCCATGCCGAGATCGAGCAATCGCCGCTCATCCGCGAGCGTTTGTCGCTGATGACCGATGCCGCGAGCCAGACGGCCGACGTCCAGGTGCGCAACCGCGGCACCGTCGGCGGGAGCCTCGCCCACGCCGATCCGGCGGGAGATTGGCCGGCGGCGCTGCTGGCGCTCGACACGAGGGTGACGATCGCTGGCCGTGAGGGACTTCGCACGGTGCCGTTGAGCGAGTTCATTGTCGACGCGTACACCACGCAGCTCGGTCCGATCGAGATGCTGACGGAAGTGTCCGTCGCCCTGCCGAGGGCACCAAGCGGGGGAGCGTACGTGAAGTTCGAGAAGCGGGCCGGCGATTTCGCCGTTGCGAGCCTCGGCGTTCAGCTCGAGCTCGCCGAGAGCGGACAGCTTCGCGCGGTCGCCGTCAGCCTCGGGGCGCTCGGCGCGATGCCGTCGCGCGCGCGCGCGGCGGAGGATCTGCTGCGCGGCCGGGAGGCGACACCGGAGCTCCTGACCGAAGCCGAACAACTGGTGCGGGCCGAGGCCCAACCCTTCGACGATACGCGAGGATCCGTCGAGTACAAGCGCCACCTCGCCGGCGTCCTCTTCCGGCGCGCCTTCGCGGCGGCACTCGATCGAGCCAGCGGCCGCGACGTAAAAACGCTCCACGTCTAGTACTGTAGGAAGAATGGCCCGCCTGTTCGATCCCCTCTCGATCCGCGATATCACGTTTGCCAACCGCGTGTTCGTCTCCCCGATGTGCGAGTACTCGAGCGTTGACGGCCACGCGAACGACTGGCACGTCGTCCATCTTGGCAGCCGTGCCGTCGGCGGCGCGGGGCTGGTGCTCACCGAGGCCACGGCGGTGACGCCGGAAGGACGCATCACGCCGGAAGACCTTGGCATCTACCTCGATGAGCACATCGAGTCGCTGGCTCGCATCGTCCGCTTCATTCACGAGCAGGGGAGTGTCGCCGGCATGCAGCTCGCGCATGCGGGACGCAAGGGCAGCACCTATCGGCCGTGTGACGGCCAGGGAGCGATCCCTGAGAACGCCGGCGGCTGGACGGTGCCGGCGCCGAGTGCGATTCCTTTCGCGGAGTCGTTTCCCATGCCGAAGGAGCTGACGCGCGAGGCGATCCAGAAGATCGTGGTCGCATTCGCCGAGGCCGCGCGCCGGGCGCTTGCCGCCGGCTTTCGCGTCATCGAAATCCACGCGGCCCACGGCTACCTGATCCATGAGTTCCTCTCGCCTCTGAGCAATCACCGGAAGGACGAGTACGGCGGGTCGTTCGACAACCGCACCCGGATCCTTCACGAGGTCGTCGCCGCCGTGCGCGCCGTCTGGCCGGAGCGCCTGCCATTGTTCGTGCGGTTGTCGGTCACCGATTGGACGGAGGGCGGGTGGGACGTCGAGCAGTCGGTCGAAGTCTCGCGTGCGCTCGAGCGGCTCGGCGTCGATCTGATCGACTGCTCGTCTGGCGGCAACGTGCCGCGCGCCTCGATTCCCGTGGGTCCCGGGTATCAGACGCCGTTTGCCGAACGCATCCGCAAGGAAGCCGGCATCATGACCGGCGCCGTCGGCATGATCACGTCGCCTGCGCAGGCCGATCAGATCGTCGGCACCGGCCAGGCGGACGCGGTGCTCATTGCCCGCGAGTTCCTGCGCGATCCCTACTGGCCGCTGCGCGCCGCGCGTGAGTTGGGACAGACGATCTCGTGGCCGGCCCAGTACCTGAGGGTCGCGCCAGAAGGAGCGCCACGCCGCCCCTCCGGCGGGTCCGCTTCGCGGAACCCGCCCTACGTGCAGCCCAATCGCACGTAGGCCGGGTGCTGCGAAGCAGACCCGGCGCCTCCTACGGGATGTACGCGATGCAGTCGATCTCGACGCGCAATCCCGGACCGGGAAGCGCCGCAGCCTGGATGGTCGTGCGGGCGGGACGATGGTCACCGAACATGCGCCCGTAGACCTCGTTCATGCGCGAGAACTCACTGATATCAATCAGGAAGACGCCGCAACGAAGCACGTGCTGCAGGCTCGATCCGGCCGCGATGAGGATCGCTTCGACGTTCTTGAGCACCTGCTCGGTCTGCGTCTCGACGTCCGCGCCCGCGAGCACGCCCGTCCTGGGATCGCGGGCCCCCTGGCCTGACACGAACACGAGGCGCTCGAACACCACCGCTGGCGAATAGGGACCCATCGGCGGCGGACCATCGTCAGGCTTCACGCAAGAGTGCTCACTCATCAGTCTCCTTTGGCCTGGCCGCTATAAGATCACGTCGCATTCTGAACCGGCCACAACGAAAACGGAGGATAGCAGGTGATGCCTGTAGGACGTAACACCAACATGACGCGGAGGGGGCTGTTTCGGGCCACGACGATGGTCGCCGGGGGAGTCGCACTGGCGCAGCTCTATCCCGAGTGGCTCACGACATATGGGCAGCAGCCCGGCGCCCCGCCGGCCGATCCGCTGGCCGCAGCACGGGCGCAGACGGGTGCGACGCCGATCGAGCGGTTCCAGCTCGCCAGCAACCTGGCCCTGTTGATGGGTCCGGGCGGCAACGTGGTGATCCTCTCCGGGCCCGAAGGCAAGATCGTCGTCGACGGGTTCGTCCAGCCGGCGTTTGCCAAGCTGCGCGAGCACACGGCGCGCTCGGGCCCCGGCCCAATCAAGGTGTTGATCGATACGCACTGGCATTTCGATCACGCGGACAACAACGAGAATTTCAGGAAGGCTGGCGCGGAGATTCTCGCCCACGAGAACACGAAGAAGCGCCTGTCAGAGGAGCATGACCTGCTCGGGATGCACTTCCCGCCGGCGCCTGCCGACGCGCTGCCGACGCAGACGTTCGCGGATACACACACGCTGACGGTGAACGGCGAGACGATCGAGCTGGCGCACATTCCTCCGGCCCACACCGATACGGACATCTCGGTGCACTACACGAAGGCCAACGTGCTGCACCTGGGCGACGTGTTCTTCAACGGGATGTATCCCTTCATCGACGCGAGTACCGGCGGCAGCATCGACGGGATGATCAACGGCGTCGACCTCGCGCTGAAGATGGCGAACAACCAGACGAGGATCGTCCCCGGCCACGGGCCCCTCGGGAACAGGGCGGCGCTGACCAGGTATCGGGACGTGCTCGTGACGGTTCGCGACCGGGTTGCGAAGCTGAAATCAGCGGGGAGGTCGCTGGAGCAGGTCGTCGCGGCCAAACCGACCGCTTCGCTCGACGGCACCTGGGGCAAGGGCTTCATGACGCCGGACGTGTTCGTGACGATCGTCTACAACACGCTGTAGCTGGGTGGCTGGGTGGCTGGGGACGAAAGCCCTCAGCTACCCAGCTACTTAGCTACCCAGCCACTTAGCCACCTACGTCGCATTACTGAATCGCTGTCTGGTAACTGAGCGTCGACGCCCACACGCCGTCACGCTTGATCCAGACACGCGACACCTGCAGCGGCTTTCCGATATTGGGCTGGTGCTTCGAACGCATCACGACGACGTCGCCGAAGTCGAACATTTCGGCCGACACGAGCGCGCTGGGCGAGACGCCGCCGTAGGCGCCACGTCCCACCGCCGCGATGCGCGCCCGCCTGTCGAACACCTTGTCGCTGTTCGAGCTGAGGACGATGAATTCGTCGGCGACATGGTTTCCCCAGTTCACGGCGTCGCCGGCATGCGTTGCGGTTTCGAGCGCCTGGAATGCGGCGATGACCCCGCGCTCGCTGTCGCTCTTCGCTTCGTAGGGCACGGTGCGGCACGGATTCTCGCAGTCCTTGCCGGTGCCGAGCGCGGTGCTGGTCGGTGGCGCGTCGAGCGACTCCGTCTCCTGGTGGATGAGCAGGCGCCAGCCTGCCGGCCGATGCACCCACACGCGCAGCTCGTGCATCCTGTCGCGATCGATCTGAACGACGCCGACTGTGCCGTATGCGAAGCGCCGCACCTGCGCGCCGTTGTCATCGGCGATTGCCGGCGTCGGTATCTCCTTCGCAACCTCATCTCTGTTCAGCGTGCGGCCATCGGCATCGGTCCAGGTGAAATCCGAATCCAGCGCGTTGAGCGTGCCGGAGATGTCTGCCCTGGCGAGAGCCTGGGAGAAGGTCGCATCGGCGGAGTTCAGCGCGGGATCCTCCGCGGGTGCCGCTTCGACCAGGTGCGTCCTCAATGCCGCGCGGATCGACGGGTCGGCCAACTGGCGCAGGAGCGCGTTGGCACCGTCGGCATCTGTCGCGCTCGAACTGCGTCCCGCGACAAACGTCACGTAGCCCTGCACCTCGCGAGGCAGGGATCCGAGAAGCTGCAGGCCGGGCACCGGGGCGATTTCGCTGGCCAGGGTCATGACCAGCTCCGCCTCGCCGGCGGCGACCGCCGTGGGCGCTTCGCCCGGACCCTTGAGGACGAACTTCGGCGTCATCACGCTCGTGATGCCGAGGCTCGCGAACGCCTTGTCGATGGTCGCCCGGCTCGCGCCGTCCGCGGTGAAGGCGATCGACTTCGCGCGCAGCAGCGTCTGCTTCAGCGCCTCGGGCGTACTGACGTCGGCCTTCGGTGCGCTGTCACGCACGCCGACGCCAACGCCCACGCGCCCGACGCTGGTGCGGCTTTCGGCGGCCACCTTGCCTTGCGTGATGAGCTCGTCGAGCTGCAATGGCGTCAGGATGGCGACATCGAACGGCTCGCCGCCTTCGATCTTCGTCTTCAGCGCCGCCGCGGTGCTGAACTCAATCGAGAGCGGATAACCGATCGCCCGTTCCAGTGCGGGCTTCAGGTCTTCAATCGCCGACTTCACGCCGTTCGAGCTCAACACGCGGACGGCGGCAGGCGGCGCAGGCTTCGATTGGCAACCAATTCCGGCGACCAGCGCGACGAGCAGCAGCAAATGTTTCATCGGCATATACAATAACTCCCGCGATGCGTCTCGAAGGTCAGTTCCGGGTGAAAGCCGCGCAAGACACGGTCTACGATTTCCTCACCGACCCCACCCAGGTCAGCCGGCACATGCCGGACGTCAAGGACGTCGAGGTGCAGGACCGTGACCATTTCACGGTCAAGGCGCGCGTCGGCATCTCGCATATCAAAGGGACGATGGTCATGAAGCTGACGATTACCGATCGTCAGCCGCCGACCAGCACGACGGTCATCGGCAAGGGCACCGGCCTCGCCAGCGTCGTCGACATGGTGACTGGGTTTACGCTGCAGACCGACAACGGCGAGACGGTCGTCAACTGGACCGGAGACGTCACCGTCTCCGGAAGCCTGGCTGCCTTCGGTCCCCAGGGTCTTCTCGACCGGATGGCCAGGAAGAACGTGGAGACGTTCATCGAAGGGATCCGAACAGGGCTGGACGCACAACGCGCACCCTGAAGGGTGCGCTATTTCAACAGCGGAATGTTCGCGACCGGCGTCGGGACCGGGAGCGCCTGCACGAACGCGTAGATGTGCGCGAGATCGGCATCCGACAACACCTTGTCGGTGTACGGCGGCATCTGGTTCGTGGGCCGCCGCACGTACCTGTTGAACGCCGCCCACGCGATCGGCTTCGGGCCCAGGCGCGGCCCCGTTGCGCTCGATCCCTGTCCCAAGAGCCCGTGGCACTGATAGCACCCGATGCTGGTCCACAGCTTCTTTCCCGTCTCCGCATTGCCCTGGGGCGCCGAAGCGGGCGAGGGCGACGGCGGCGCAGTTTGGCCGTTCGCGACCGTGGCCGCGAGAACAAGCGCTGCGAGAATCATCCACATCTTCATCGGTGCACCTAACGGGGCTGGGTGACGACGTCGAGGAGCGACGGCTCGCCGCGCCTGACGACGTCGATGGCGCGCTTCAACGCGGGTCCGAGGTCGTTCGGGTTGGTGATCGGCCCCTGCGCGTGGACGCCCATGCCCTGTGCGATCTTGGCGTAATCGATGTCCGGGTTATTGAGCGTCGTGCCGATATGGGCGTTGGTAATGCCGCGATTGTGTCGTCCGGCCATGCGCTGGAGGTGCATGACTTCCTGGTGGTACGACCGGTTGTTGTGCATCACCGAGAGCAGCGGGATCTTGTGATGCGCGGCCGTCCACATGACGCCGGGCGCGTACATGAAGTCGCCGTCGCCCTGGATCGAGACCGACAGCCGCCCATGCTTCCGGTTCGCGAGCGCTCCGCCCACTGACGCGGGCGCACCGTAGCCGACGCCTGCGCCGCCCGAATCGCCGAGGTGCTGATAGTGCTTCTCGAAGTTCCAGAGCCGGAACGCCCAGCCGCTGCTGTTGCCGCTCTCCGACACCAGCGACCAATCCGAGTCCTTGATCTGCGCCCACACCTCTGCGAGCAGGCGCGCGGTACTGATTGGCGACGCGTCCCACGCGTAGGCGGCCTCTTCGCGCGCCGTCTGCAGCGCCTTGGCGTTGGCGTCGGCGAACCTGGTGCCCCGCTCCTTGAACAGGCGGGTCCGATCGGCGGTGATCAGGCGCTTGCACGCCTCGGTGAGCGCGGGGAGCGTGGCCTGCGCGTCGGCGGCCATGGCGACGTCCACTTCCGGGTAGCGCTGGAAGTCCTGGTAGTTGCCCTTGGTGAAGAGGTCGGTCGCGGTGATGCTGATCAGTTTCGTCCCGGGTTTGAGGAGCGATCTCGATGAGCGATACAGGCCGTCGCGCGACGCGTTGGTGTTGCCCCAGAAATCGGTCAGCTCGAGGCCGAGGATGACGTCGGCGTTGCTCACGAGCTGGCGCGACGCAGCGCTCTGGTTGAGCGGGTGGCGCGACGGGAAATTCATGCGGCCGCCCTGATCGACGACCGGCGCCTGCAGCGTCTCGGCCAGCTCGATGAGGAGCGCGATCCCGGCAGGCGTGCGCGCGGCACGGTCGGCGATGATGACCGGATTCTGGGCGTTGACGAGCAGCCGCGCGGCTTCGGCCACCGCGCCCGAGTCGCCCTGCGGCGGCGTCGCCACGGTGAGGCGTGGAATGCGGAGCCGTCCGGCGATCTCCGGATGAATCGGATCTTCCTGAAGCGCGCCGTCGATCATGACGAGCACGGGCATCATCGGCGGCGTCATCGCGATCTTGTAGGCGCGGACGGCGGATTCAGCGAAGTGGGGGAGCGACACCGGCTGATCGTCCCACTTGATGAAGTCGCGGAGCATCGCCGCACCGTCCTGCACGCTGTGCTGCCACTCGACGCCGGGGCGCCGAAGCGTCGCATCCAGCGTGTTGCCCGCCAGCATGTACACCGGCACGCGGTCGCAGTAGGCGTTGTAGATGGCCATCGCGGCGTGCTGCAGGCCGACCGTCCCGTGCGCCAGCACCGCCATCGGCTTGCCTTCCGCCTTGAAGTAGGCGTGCGCCATGGCGACGGAGGATTCTTCGTGGCAGCAGGTGAGGAACTCCGGCATCGAGTTCCCGCCGTAGGTGATGATCGACTCGTGGATGCCGCGGAAGCTCGAACCGGGGTTCGAGGCGATGTACTCGAAGCCGAGCGCCTTGATCACGTCGACCATGAAGTCGCCGCCCGGCCGGTCGATGGTGATCTCCTCGGCGTCTGGCCTGGGATCGACTTCACGCTGCGGCGTCGGCGCCGCGGGCCCTTGGGATGCGGCGGGAGGCGCAGGCGCGGCGGCGGCGACGGCGGATGAGGGCACCAGGGCCGCGGCGCTCGTCACGGCGGCGCTCTTCAGAAAAGTCCGGCGTGCGACAGAGGTTTTCTTTGGCATGGCGGCGGTAGTGTAGCTCGGACGACAGGCCGCGCGCACCCTTCAGGGTGCGCGACCAGCTATGGCGCGATTTCCTCGAGGCGGCGGTTGCGCGTTTCCAGCATCAGGGCGCCGGTGATGGCGCCGATGACGCCGGCGGCCGCAAACATCAGGAACACGGCGGCCGTTCCGCTCGTGTCCACCAGATACCCGACGATCAACGGACCGGCGGCGGAGGAGAGCCGCAGCCAGCAGGTCGCCGAGCCGGTGCCGAGGGCCCGCATGCGTGTCGGATAAATCTCGGGCGTGTACAGGTAGAGCACCGCATTCACCGAGCCGATCAGGCCGTAGCTCAACGTCACGAGCACGATCACCGCCGTGACCGAGTTGGCCGCGAACGTTCCCAGCGCCGCGAGCAGCAGCGCGCCTCCCGTGAAACAGACGACGGTCCACTGGCGCCGGCCAATCCGATCGATCACGAACGCGCAGACCAGCAGCAGCGCGACCTGCGCGATGTTCGTCAGCGTCCCGGCGCGCAGCGCCTGCGGGATGCTCAGCCCATACACGCGGTTGTAGAGCGTCGGCATCCAGTTGTTCAGGCCGTTGGTGATGAAATACGCAGTGGCCCAGAGTGCCCAGACGACGAACGTGCGATTGCGGTAATACGGGGAGAGCAGTTCGCTCCAGCGGCTCTTTTCGGCGCCCACGGTCCGGCTTCAGCCGGACCGGCGAACTCGCTTCGATCGACTCGATGATAGTTTCGGCCTCCGCCAGCCGTCCCTTGTTGATCAGCCAGCGCGGCGATTCGGGCAGCCGTAGCAGGAGGAATGTAATCAGCAGGCCCGGGATGCCGCCGATCAGGAACATGACCTGCCAGCCGAACATGGGGACGACCAGCGCGCCGATCTGGCCGGTGGCCATCAGGCCGATCGGGAAGATCATCTCGTAGAGCAGGAAGTATCGTCCGCGGCCGTGTGCCCGCGAGAGCTCGTTGATGTAGACCGCCGCGACCGGCATCTCGCCGCCGACGCCGATGCCCTGCACCAGGCGCGCAGCCAGCAAGGCTGGAAAACTTCCCGTCGCGGCGCAGACGAGGGTCATCACCGACATCAGGAAGGTGGCGCCAGCCGCGCTCCGCACGCGTCCGTACCGCTCGGCGAGCCCGCCGAAGAGCAGTGCGCCGGCGAACTGTCCGAGATATCCAACCGAGATGAGCCAGCCGATCTGTGCGGAGGAGATGTCCCACTGCCGCACCAGCGCCGGCAGCACGAAGGCGATCGAGAGCGCGTCGAACGCGTCGAAGAACGTCGCGCTGCCCATGATGATGCGCGCGCGCAGGTGCCACCTGGAGAAGGGCACGCTCTCGAGCCGCGTGATCAGCTCGGCGGGTGTGCTCACGCGCGGTGCAGCAACGCGAGAAGTTCGGAGGCGATCACATCCGGATGCTCGATCGGCGTCAGATGGCGCGCGCCGGGAAGGACCGTCAGCGTGGATTGCGGAATCGCCTCGTGGAGCTGGCGCGCCATGGCGACCGGCGTCGCGTAGTCCTCCTCGCCCACGACGATGGCGACCGGCATGCGGAAGGACGGCAGGTAGGGCCTGACGTCCACAGTCCCAAGGAGTGCGCAACTGGCCGCGTAGCAGTCGAGATCGTTGGCCACGAAGAGCGTCGTCAGCCGGTTCAGTTCGTCCGGATTGGCGGCGCGGTAGGCATCGGAGAACCACCGGGTGAGCTGAAAATCGATCAGGCCGCGCATGCCATTCACCCGCGCGGCGTCGGCACGCTCGGCGAACCTGGCCGGCGCATCCGCGCCGTACCAGGCGGTCGTGTCAATCAGCCCGAGGGCCGACGTCCGATCGGGATACAGCCCGGCAAAGGCGAGCGTCACGTTGCCACCCATCGAGCAGCCCGCCACCGCCGTCTTCGGCCAGCCGACGTGGTCGAGCAGTTGGACGAGGTCGTTTGCAAAGAGCTCCGCACTGTATGCGCCGCTCCGGCGGTCGGACCGGCCATGGCCCCGGCAGTCGTAGGCGAGGATCTCGGCGTCGCCCTGGAGCCGTTCGGCGACGCCGTTCCAGACGCTGCGATCCAGGGCGAGGGAGTGCGCCAGCACAATGCGCGGAGCGCCAGGCTTCGGCGCCGGGCGCCGGGTGAACGAAAGTGACGAGCCGTCGGAGGTCGTGAAGGTATCGTGCTGAGCGGGTGCGGTCATAGTCCGGCGAGGCAATCCAGGGTTACGCGCGTTACGGTGAACGCCTGGATTGTAAGGTATCTCTACCGCGGCGCGGACGGAAACGAGGATGCGGTACTAGTGCGTCGCATTCCCGCGGCTACGCCGGGGATCGTCGCCCGGTCGCGGTTCGCCGAGGGCCTGCTGCTCGGCGACGAGGCGTGTGAGTCGTCCAAGCAGGATCCTGGTGGCCCGGAGATCGCAGTGCGATTTCACGAAGAGGTCAGCCAGATCCGCCGCGCCCCAGAGGAGTCCGGCGAAGATCGTGAGCCGGATCGCATCCGCGGCAAGCACGCCCGTAGAGATGTCCACTGTGCTCTGCACGCCGTTGTAGATCTGGACGGCCATCAGCAGGAGCAGGACGACGGCCATCCCGCGGAACAGCTTGGCAATCGCGTAGAGTCCCCTCGGGGTTTCGACGTCCTCGTCGCGAACTGACACGCCGGAGAGCGTAGGCGAGTCCATAAACGTCCTGCGCTCGACATCCCGCGTTTCTTCGCACCGCTCCTGTCTGGCCATTTCCCTTTGCGCCACGCAAACTACGGACCAGACGGAAAGCCGGGCGTCCTGGACGACGCGGGGATAGCATCCCGATCGAGAGAGCGTACCGCTGATGGACTGCGTCGTGATCTAGCACGCGCATTGCAACAGCGTCGCTGGAGGCTCACTATGCTTCGCGGATTGCTGCGGCTCATCCTCATTATCGCGATCGTCGTCGGCGTCGCGGCGTTCTTTGTCGGATACCGCTGGGATGGCGCCACGCCCGTGGTCGTTGACGATCGGCCGGTCGGGACGACTGGCCCGGTGCGGGGCATCGATACCTCGAGGGCGCGCGAGGCGGGTGCCGCCATCGGTGAATCCGTCGCGGCTGGCGCCAACGAGGCGCAGCGGGCGCTGTCGGCCGCGGGCCTGACGGCGAAAATCAAATCCAAAATGGCGCTGGACGACTCAATCGACGCGGCCAGCATCGACGTCGATACCGACGGCAGCGTGGTGACGCTGACCGGCCGGGTGGCCAGCCAGGACCAGAAAGCCCGTGCGCTCCGGATCGCGCGCGAAACCCAGGGCGTCACATCTGTCGTGGACCGGCTGCAGGTGGACGGACGATAGTCCCGGCGCGCCGCTCAGCCGGATTTCGCTGGGTGTCGCGCACCCTGAAGGGTGCGCGACACAGGTGCCCACTCACCAGTAGCGCGTGGCCTTCAGGCCACGCGTCAATCCAACTCCAACGTCATCTCGATCATCGTCCGGCGGAAGCCGACACGCGTGAAGAGCTGCTGAGCGGCGGTGTTCCGATCGGCGGTCCACAGGATGACGCGCGGCATCCCGCGTTCGCGAAGCCAGTCAGCGGCGTGCTGAAGGAGCGCCGCCGCGAGCCCGCTCCGGCGTCCGGTCTGGTCGACGACGATGTCATGGACGAAGCCCGCTTGGTCACGTAGCTCCTTCCAGGACAGCGGTTCGATGCCCGCATAGACGTAGCCGAGTACCTGGCCGGCCCGTTCCGCGACAAAGATGACCGTATCCTCCTGCTCGAGCTGTGTTCCGAGGAACCAGGCGTATCCCTCATCCGCGTGCGGGCGCGGCACCATGAAGCGATCCGGGTCGAATGCGTAGTGGGTCTGCACCAGAAGCGCCCCGAGCCTGCCGAGCGCAGGCAGGTCGGCCTTCGTGGCGCGGCGGATTGTCGTGTCGTTGGTCTGCACGCGTCACCTCGTGAACGTGGGTAGTCGGGCGCACAAGCGTTACGTTACAGTAACGGGCATGTCGTTGAAGCGGCAGAACGCGTTCTGCATAGGCGCGGCGCTCATCGCGGCGGCCGTTGTCACGCAAGCGCAGTCGCGATTCACCCCGACCCCGAACTGGCTCGAAGGCTACCGCGAAACCGCGGGCCGCCTGATCAAGGCGGCGACCGCCGACGATTTCGCATGGCGGCGCCTTGCGGAGCTCACCGACACATTCGGACATCGCTTCAGCGGCTCCGACAACCTTGCGCGGGCAATCGCCTGGTCCGCCGAGATGATGAAGAAGGACGGTCTCGAGAACGTGCGCACCGAGCCGGTGATGGTGCCTCGCTGGGTTCGCGGCGATGAGAGCGCCGAGATCGTCGATCCGCCCCGCCACCCGATCGCGATGCTCGGACTGGGCGGTTCGGTCGCCACGCCCCCGGGCGGCATCGAGGCCGAGGTGCTCGTGGTCAACAGCTTCGACGATCTGCGTACCCACGGGTCCGCGGCCAAGGGCCGGATCGTGCTCTTCAACGCGCCGTTCACGTCGTACAGCGACACCGTGACGTATCGCACCGGCGGGGCGCGTGCAGCCGCGCAGTATGGAGCCGTCGCCGCGCTCGTGCGCGCCGTCGGTCCGGTGGGTCTACGCACGCCGCACACGGGAAGCCTGCAGTACGCCCAGGGGGTGCCCGCGATCCCCGGCGCGGCGATCTCCGGCGAAGACGCCAACCGCATCGCGCGGCTCGCGGCGCGCGGCCGGCGCGTGCGCGTGCGCCTGTCGATGGAGGCGCGCAACGAACCCGACGTCGAATCGGCCAACGTGGTGGGAGAGATTCGAGGGCGCGAGAAGCCGGAGGAGATCGTGCTCCTCGGCGGCCACATCGACTCATGGGACGTCGGCACGGGGGCGTCCGACGATGGCGCCGGCATCATCGCCACCTGGGAGGCGGTGCGCCTGATGGCGAAGCTCGGCATCCGCCCGAGACGTACCGTTCGCGTCGTCCTCTGGACCAATGAGGAGAATGGGCTTCGCGGCGCGTACGCCTACGCGGAGAAGTACGCGGCCCAGGCGTCGAACCACGTGTTCGCGCTCGAATCCGATTCGGGCGTGCTCGAGCCGGTGAGCCTCGGCTTCAGCGGCAGCAACGGCGCGCGCGCGCTCGTTCGTGATATCTGGACGCTGCTGGCGCCGCTCGGCATCCCGGAGATCGTCGCCGGGGGCGGTGGCGCCGATGTCGGTCCGATCGCGCAGGCCGGCAATGCGCCGACGATGGCCTACCTGGGAGAGCCGTCGAGGTACTTCACGATCCACCACACGGCGGCGGACACGATCGAGCGCATCGCACCCAGCGAGGTGTCGAAGGCTGCGGCCGCGATTGCGGTGATGGTGTATGTGGTGGCCGAGATGCCGGAGAGACTTCCGAAGTAGCGCGGGCTATCAGACGATTTCGGTGAGCGTGACTTCGAGGATGCGCGTCTGGCGCGGCGCGCGCTGCCACTGCACGAGAATCGGGCTCTGGTAGGTGCCTTCGATGAGCCCGTGCGTGCCGTCATGGCGGTCTGACACGAGCAGGCTGACCGAGCGCCGCATGCGGAAGAAGCGCGCCGCGGGCACCCCGAGCGTCCGCGCCAGCACCTTCTCGACAATCGATCCCCGCAGGCCCAGCGTATCGAGCCCCTTGTTCAGCACCCGGACGAAGTCGTATGTGGCGTAGCCGAGCGTCTTGGCGGGCACCGCGCGCGGATTCGCCATCGCGTGGCGGTACTTCTCCGCGACGAATCGGAGCGGGTCTTTGAGCACTTCGGCCAGGTCGTGATTCATCAGCAGCGTTTCGTACTCGTTGACGGTCAGCGCCGAATGGCGCTCCCCCGGATCGAGCACGATGCGCAGACGTCCCTTGCCGATGCCCGACGCCGCGACGAACTGCGAGAGCTGGTCGTACACGCCAAGCCGCGGATCCTTGAGATTGATTGAATCGATTGAATGCGTCGAGACCGGCACCTCGATGCGGGTCGTCTGGACGGCCCGCTCCTGACGGAATCCGATCAGCCGGGTGAGCCGGCGGCGCGGGCGTCCATCGACCATCCCGTCGAGATCCACGAAGTAGACAGATTCGTCGGCGCGATTCGGATGCGTCACGCAGGGCCGGAGGCCGCTGGCGATGAACGCGAGGTGCGAGTCGCCGTTCCTGGGCTCAACGGCCCGCTGCGTCGGGTCGAGGTCGTCGCGCCGTTCGAGGCGGTCGTGCTCGTAGCCGGCACCTTCGGGGAAGATCGTCCTGAAGGCGTCGACGTAGGTCGGGATGTGTTCGGCGCTCAGGCGTGCCGCGAGGCTTCGATCGAGGAAGCCGGCGGTCGTGTGCGACGACCAGTACAGGCAATGGGGGAACCGGGCCACGGCCTCGTGCTCAGCGGCAAAATGGGAGCGAAGCTCGACAATGTCGAACCGTGCTTTCGGCTGGAGCTCAAGCGTGAGATCGAGCGGCTTTACGATCATCAATGTTTGTGAGTCACCCGAGGACATATAAGCGTAACACGGCTTTTGCAACGATGAGACGAGCATAGACCTCAGCCCGGCCCCTCCCAAGGCGGCGGGGTATGCCGTGGAGGAGGCTCGGCGTACGATACAGGCTGGATGAGGCGCCGCGTCGCGGTCGTGGTTCTGGCTCTGGCCACCGGTGTGGCGGCGCTGGTGCTCGTGCTTCATACCCCTTTTGTCCGCGGCCGCGTCCTGCGGTACGCGCTGGCCACGGTGCAGGAGCAGTACGGCATCCGGATCGAGGCGGCCCGGCTCGACTACAGCCTCACCGCCCTGCGCGTCGGTCTCGCCGGCATCCGTATCTCGTCCACGACGTCGCCAACCGAGCCGTTTTTCCAGGCCGACTACGTTTCGGCGACGCTTGCCCGGAGCGCGCTGGCCGGCGACGTCGCGTTCGAGCGCGTCAGCGTGACCAATGGGGCGGTGCAGGTCCTGCGGCATCGCGACGGGACGACGAACCTTCCTTCATCGTCTGAGAGCCCCATCGATCCTCCGCCGCTTCGAATCGCCCTGATCGATGTGCCGCGGCTGCGCATAGACGTGCGCGACGAGCAGGGAGACGCAACGCTCGCCATGCCCGCGGTCGCCATCCGGCTGACGCGCGATAACGGACGCATCGCCCTGCTGGCGCCGGCGGACGTGCGCGCGGGCAATCGCCGCACGCGTATCTCGCAGCTCGAGTCGGACGCCACGTTCGACGGCCGCACCCTTCGTCTCACGAACGCCCGGCTCCGCAGCGACGAAGGTTCCGCGACGCTGAACGGGATGTTGGTGCTGATCGCGCGAGAGGCCACGGTGGACGTGATGGTCGCCGGCAGCGCCGATGTGGCCGCGCTCGCGCGCTGGGCGATGGACGAAGGCGATCCGCCGGCCGGTACGGTGGCGTTCGGCGGCCGCGTGATCGGCCCGATGGTGGCTCCCGAAACGGACCTGCTTCTGACGTCCGCGCGGCTTGGATGGCGATTTGGAGAGCCGGGTGTCGTGGTGAGCGATGTCATCGCGCGCGTGCACGTCACCACGGCCGCCGCGCGAATCGACGAGCTCAGGTTCGGCGTCGAAGGCGGAAGAGTGATGGGGACGGCAGTCGTTCCCTTCGACGACATGGACGCGCGCGTCGCTGCTTCATGGACGGGCGTCGACGGAGCCCGGCTGGTCGGGATGATGTCACCCGGCGCGGCGCTGCTGCCCGCCGCCACGATCAGCGGGCAGATCACCGCGTCGGGTCCGGCCGCGAACGTGGACGGGTGGGTCGCCGACGTCCGCGCGCGCCTTGTCCCTGGTCTGAATGCGCGCAACCGGCTCTCGGCCGGCGGCAATGCGCATCTCGTCCTCGACCGCGGCCACTGGCGTCTCGACGGCGAACAGCGTCTTGGCGGCGTGGCGCCGGTCACCATCTCCGCGGGCGGCCGCATGTTGAACGGCCGTGATACGGATTCCACCCTGGACGGCACCGTCCATGTCGGTGACACGCCGCTGCTTGCCCTGTTCCAGGCGCTCCGCACGACGAACCTCGCAGATGTGCCGGGCGATGTCATCTCCTCGGGGACGCTCCAGGCCGATCTCACGCTCAGTGGACGCCTGCTGGATCCCCGAATTGCGTTCGACGCGACGGCCGACAACGTCACGGTGACCGACGCCGGGGCATCCGGGCGGCTGACGGCAACCGGCACCTATGCGGTCAACAGCGAGGAGTACACGGCGACGGTCAACGCCCGCGACTGGCCACTCGTGCCGACCATCGAGCGGCCGCTCGCGGGACGGATCGACGCGCAGTTTACCGGTGCGGGCACCGTGGACAACCCGCGCGGCGAAGGCGAGCTGGCGCTGCGCGAGGGACGGTGGGAAGAGATCGCCCTTGGCGATATCACCGCGCATGCGACGCTGGACGCCCGCACGGCGATCATCGACGCGAGTGCGCCGGAGTTCTCGGCCACCGCCGCCGGCCGGGTCGGTATCGACGCTCCGTATCCGGCAACGATCGACCTTCGCGCGGAGCCGTTCGACCTCTCCCGGATTCTGAGGCACATCGACACGCCGACTCCCATCACCGGTACCACCACCTTCACCGCGCACGTCGAAGGTCCGCTCGAGTCGTGGCGCCGCGGTTCCGCCACCGTGGACATCGCGTCCCTCGAAGCCACGGCCGGAGAGCTGCCGATCCGGCTCGTCGAGCCGGCTCGTCTGGCGTACATGGAGGATCTCATTCGTATCGTGCGGCTCGAGGCGACGGCGGGCGAGACGCGGCTCTCCGCATCGGGTGAGCTGCCGCTGTCGGACGCGCCGCCCGGCGCCCCGGCCTCGGCGGTGCTGATGACCATGACCGGCAATGTCGGCGAGATCGCCCGCGCCGCCGCAGCCACCGGACTCACCGAGCTGCCGCTCATCGGCGGCACCGGACCGGTCGCGCTGCTGGCGCGCGTCACCGGTTCGGTTGAGACACCCGTCATCGCCGCCGATCTCGAGGCGGGCCCTGGCTCGGTGACGGTCGAAGGCGTGCCTCCGGTATCGAACGTCCTTCTCCGAGCGCACGCCGAGGGCGGGTGGCTGGAGCTGCGCGAGGCAAACGCCTCGTACCAGGGCGCGAACGTCACCGCCACCGGCAGGGCCCCGCTGTCGCTCCTCACGGGTCAACCCGGCGCCGGACCGGCGGGCAACGCCGAGCTTCATGCGCGCGCGACCGGCATCACGCCGCTGGTTCTCGAATCCATGGTCGGCCCGACCACTCTCGAGGACGTCACCGGCACCATCGACGCCACGCTCGACCTGGCCAGTCCGACGCTCGAACTGGAGGACGTCACGGGCGAATTGCGGCTCGATCGTCTCGAGCTGCGTGCCGCGGACCTGCCGGTGACCCAGCAGGTGCCGACGCGGATCGCCGTACGCGACGGCCTTGCGCGCATCGAAGCGTGGGACTGGACGGGACAGGGCGCGACGCTCGGCGTGCGCGGACAGGTGAGCCTGGTCGATCGGCAGCTCGCGATCCTGGCCAACGGCACGGTGGACCTTCGCATGCTGACGCCGTTTGTCCGTGCCGCGGGGATCACCACGGCGGGCACGCTGACCCCGCGACTCTCGATCACCGGCGCGCTGGACGATCCACGGATCGACGGAGACGTCACGATCGCCAACGGCGACATGCGCCTGGCGGATCCGCGGGTGCTGTTCTCCGACATCGCCGCCCGCGCCGTGCTCACGCGCAACGGCGCCACGATCGCGACGCTCACCGGCCTGGTCAACGGCGGTCCGCTGACGGGCGACGGGTCCGTCGGCTACAACCCCGACGGCGCTCTGCACGCGGAGTTGTCGGCCAGTGTCCTCGGCATGGCGCTCGAGTTTCCACCGGGACTGCGCAGCGAGGTGAACGCCGCGCTCACGCTGGTGCTCGACCGCCCACCTTCGCCGGGGCTTCGGCGGGCAAGCGCCGCCGGCCAGGAGACGCCGGCCGGGCTGATCTCCGGAACGGCGACGATCGTCCGCGGATTCTATCGGGAGCCGCTCGCGGTGGTGACCGGGCTGCTGACCTCGCTGCGCACGCGCCGCCTCGCGGCGGCCGCCGAGCCGTCGCCGCTCCTCGACGCCCTGGCGCTCGATGTTCGCCTCGTGACCGACGAGGACATCAGCGTGGACAATAACTACGGACGATTCCAGATTGGCGGCGACCTGCGCGTCATCGGCACCGCCGCGGTGCCGGGGCTGGCCGGACGCGCGGAGCTTCGCGAAGGCGGGCAGTTGTTCGTGGGGCGCAATACCTACACCGTCACGTTCGGAACGATCGACTTTGCCAACCCGGTCACGATCGAGCCCGACCTGAACATCCAGGCGACGACACGCACGTCGGGTGAGGAGATCGAGGTGACGATTCGCGGAACGCCGGAGACGATCGCCGTCGACCTGAACGCGCCCTCCAATCCGGATCTCGGCCAGGCGGAGATCGCATCCCTCCTGCTCACAGGCCGGCGCTTCGAGGATCTCGATCCGCGCGACGCCGCCTTCGTCGGCACGCAGGTGCTCGGCAACTTCTCGGCCGAGGTGCTCGGGTTCGCGGGACGCGCGGTCGGTCTCGACACGCTGCGGCTCGGCGGCGTCGAGGGTGCCGCCCTGCGCCGCGACACCACCGCCGTCGCCACCGAGGTCGATCCGACGACCCGCCTGACGTTCGGGAAGAGCCTGGGCCCTGACGTGGACGTGACCTTCTCGCAGAGCCTGCGTGAGAGCGCGGCCCAGACCTGGATTGTCGATTACCTGCCCGCGAGGCGACTCGAACTGCGGCTCGTCTCCGACGACGACGACCTGCGGTCGTACGGCTTCCGGCACGACATGACATTCGGTGGGGGAGCGCCAGGATCGATCCAGGCCCCCTTCGACTCCGCTCAGGGCAGGGCAGGGGAGTCGTCGCGCGTGCGAGACCTGCGTGTCGCCACCGCCAGCGTCACCGGGGAGCTCGTGTTCCCGGACATGCGCATCCAGGGGCTGTTGCGGCTGAAGGCCGGCGGGCGATTCGATGTCGGCGCGTGGCAGGCGGATCGCGATCGCGTCGAGGAGTTCTACCGCCGGTCCGGGTATCTGGCGGCGCGCGTGACGACGTCGCGCGTGGAAACGGGGGACCAGGTCGCGCTGACGTATCAGGTGCTTCCAGGCCCCAGGACGTCGATCGCCGTGACTGGCCTCGACGTGGACGCGGACCTGCGGTCACGCCTCGAACGCGCCTGGTCTGATGCCGTTGTTGACGAGTTCCTGATCGACGAGGCGACCGGGATCCTCACGGAGGTGCTCGCGGGCGACGGGTATCTCCAGGCGAAGGTCACGGCCCGCGTCGAGGGAGACGCGGCGGCGAAGACCCTGGCCATCGCCGTCGATCGCGGTCCGCTCACCCAGCGCACGGCCATCCGTGTGACGGCGGCCAGCAGAGCGGGTGCCGCCGAAGGCGGACCCGCCGTGGATATCGAAGCGTTTCTCCAGGCTCGGGGCCTCGTCGATCGCGCCGTGACCGACCCAGGTGCCGTCGAACGGGAGGTCACCGCCTATCTGCGAAGCCAGGGCTACCTCCGGGCGGCGGTGACCGCTGGCGCCCCGCTCTTCGAGGAAGGGACCGCCGTCGTGCCGCTCACCGTGGACGCCGGGCCGGTCTTTACGATCGCGAGCGTCGCGTTCGACATGGGTAGAGGAGGCCTTCAGGCCTCCGGAAACGCTCTGCCGATCGAGACCGTTCGCGAGACCGCAGGCGTCACCGAAGGGATGCCGTTCGATCCGTCCGTTCCGGAGACGGCGCGGCAGCGGCTGGTAGCGCTGTACCGCCGCGAGGGGTTTCCGACTCCCGCGGTGATGGTTCAGCAGGACCTGCGCGAAGGCGAGTCAACCGTCAGCATGACGTTCGCCATCACCGAGGGCCCACGGCAGGTGCTGGGCGAGGTCGTGGTTGCAGGCAACCGCGCCATCGACTCCGACGTCATCGTCCGCGCGCTGGACCTGCGCCTCGATGCGCCGGTGCGCGCCGAAGAGCTGCTGCAGGCGCGCACGCGGGTGTTCGACACCAGGCTCTTCCGGCGAGTGGACGTGCTGCCTGAGGCGATGGCCGATCCGCCGACCCCTTCAGTGACGCCGATGCGCCTCAGGGTCACGGTCGAGGAATGGCCGGCGCTGCGCGTCCGGTATGGCGTGCTGGTGGCGGAGGAGCGGCCCGAAGGAAAGATCGAAGGGCGCGAGCTCGTGCCCGGGCTGGCAGCCGACCTCACGCGGCGCACGCTCTTTGGCCGGGCCGTCGGCATCGGCGCGGCGCTCGAGCTGCAGCGCCGCGGACAACGCGCGCGCGGTTTCCTCAACGCTCCGACGTTCGCCGGCTGGCCGCTCGAATCATCGCTCGTGCTCGAGCAGTCGCGCGAGACCTTTGCGGCGTCGACGTTCATCACCGCCGCGCAGGGCCTCTCGTGGGAGCAGCGCAGCCTCGTCGCGCGCGCGCTCAGCCTCTCGTACTCGTATCGCTTCGAGCGCAACCACACGTTCGACACCACGCCCTCGACCGGCGACTTCCCGGCATTCGACGTCACCATCAACATCGCTCGATTGAACACCGCCGCTGCCTGGGACACACGTGACGATCCGACCGACACGATCCGCGGGTCGCTGTTCTCGTCGAGCGTCGAGTACGCGCCCGAGGCGCTCGGCTCGGATATTCGCTTCGTGCGGTTCGTGTCGCAGGCGTACTCGTTTCGTCCGTGGCGCGGAGCCGTGTTCGCATCGGCCGCCCGCTTCGGTGCCGCCGCGGCGCTCAACGAGCAGGACCTGATCCCCTCCGAGCGTTTCTTCGCCGGCGGATCAGGCACGGTACGCGGCGTCGCCGAAGACAGCCTCGGCGGCCGGAATTTCCTGGGCGATCCCATCGGCGGCCAGGCGCTGCTCGTGCTCAACCAGGAGGTCCGCATCCCGGTCTCTCGCTGGGTACGGGCGGTGGGATTCATCGATGCGGGAAATGTCTTCGACCGCTGGCGCGACGTGAGAGTCGGGGACCTGGTGGGGTCGATTGGGATCGGCGTCCGGCTGGCGACGCCGTTTGCGCTACTCCGAGCCGACTACGCGAAGGCGATCTGGGCAGGAACACTTCCGAGGTCGGGCCGCTTCATCTTTGGTATTGGGCACGCCTTCTAGGTGACCTTGCTGCGACGACACACCGAGGCTCCGAGACACCGAGGTCTGTTTTTGAATGTCTCGGTGCCTCTGTGTCTCGGTGTGTCGGAGCGGCGCAGGATGCTGCGGCTTGATTAGCGACCGCGAACGGTTTTCATGATCTGAAGCACTTCCGGACGCTCCGGGGCGTCGGGGGCCAGCCTCAGGAACTGTTCGAAATGGATCGCCATCCGGTCGGCGCGGCCGGCGCGGTAGTGCATCAGGCCGCCGTAATAGTGGGCGTACGCGTGTGACGGGTTCAGCTCGCTCACGCGATCGAACTCCGCGGCGGCGTTTCGCCAGTCCTGCTTCTTGGCCAGCACCAGACCTCTCTGGTAGTGCGCTTCGGGGAGGCCCTCATCCATCGCAATCGCGAGGTCCGCAGATTCGACGGCCGCGTCAGTCTGGTCGTCGATGAGCTGCTGGCCAGACAGCCCGATGAAATGCCACGCATCGCTGTCCGGCCGCTCGGCCAGGATCCGGTACACCTCGCGCGCCTGGTCCGATGCGCCGAGCTTCAGTTGGCTCTGGGCCGCGGTAAAGAGGACGGCAGGCGCTGCATCGGGTGGCGCCGCTTCGACCACTTGCTGATAGCGGCCCGCTTCGAACATCCGGCGAACCTCGTCCGTATTCTGCGCGAACCCGGTGGCCGGAACACAGAGAAGCGCGAAGGCGAAGAGTTGTTTCAAGCCCATGACGTATTGTACGGCATGGGTTCGGCCATCGCGGTCAGCTCATCCATTCCAGCGAGGCATCGAGGTTGTGGGTCACGCCGATAGTTCTTCCTCGCTCGGGAACCCGTGCTGCTCCCGTCCGACTTTGCCTTCGTGCATCGCGGTCGTCTTGTACAACTCGAAGCGTCCATCAGCAGCCTCGTCCTGCACCCGCTTGCGAAGACGGTCCATCTGGCGCGGCGACATCGGCTTGAAATCGTCCGCAACCTTCACGTTCCGGTGCAGCAGCCGGATCGAGTCGATCCCGCTCACCGTCGTCGCCACCGGCAGGCTCATGGCGTAGCGCAGCGCTTCCTCCGCGGTGACGATCTTCTTCTTGATCTGCCGTGCGTCGCCGCTGAGGCTCTTCATGCCGATTGGGGCGATGCCGCGCTCGACCAACTGCGGGAGCACCTGCTGTTCGAACGAGCGGAACGTCGCGTCGAAGCAGTTCAAGGGCAACTGGCAGGCGTCGAAGGAAAAGTCGTGGGAGAGCATCTCGAGGTGGATGGCCGGGTCTTTGTGTCCGGTGAATCCGATGAACCTGACTTTGCCCTCGCGACGGGCCTGTTCGAGCGCCTCGATGGCGCCGCCGCGCGCGAAATGCCGCTCCGGGTCGTTGTGGTACACGCATTCATGGATCTGCCAGAGATCGAGCACGTCGGTGCGCAGCCGCCGCAGCGACTGTTCGAGCTGCCGCATGGCGTCGCGCTTGCCCCGTCCATGGGTGCACATCTTCGTCATCAGAAACACGGCGTCGCGCCGGTCGGCGATCGCCCTGCCCATGACGTCCTCCGACCGGCCGTCGTGATACTCCCAGGCGTTGTCCATGAACGTGACGCCGACGTCGATCGCGGCATGGACGACGCGGATCGCGTCCCGCCGGCTCTTCATCTTGCCCAGGTGATAGCCGCCGAGACCGAGTGCCGAGACCTTCACGCCGGTCGAACCCAGGAATCGCTGCGGGATGGACATGCCGGATAGTGTACGATGGCGCGCGCGCCACCGGTGGCGCGTCGAAGGAGGCGGCGGATGCGCGGCAACGAGAAAGTCATTGCTCAGCTTAACCAGGCTCTCAAAGAGGAGCTCACGGCAATCAACCAGTACTTCCTGCACGCGGAGATGTGTCATAGCTGGGGCTATCACCGCATCGGCGCGTTCATCAAGAAGTCGTCCATCGATGAGATGAAACATGCAGAGGAGCTGATCGAGCGGATCCTCTTTCTCGATTCGACGCCCAAGATGGACTACATGGAGCTGAACATCGGCACCGACGTCCGGTCGCAGCTCGAGGCGGATTTCAAGCTCGAGGTGAACGCCGTCGCGATGTACAACCAGTCGATCAAGATCGCCCGCGACGAGGGAGACGACCAGTCGCGCGAGCTGTTCTCGAAGCTACTCAAGGATGAAGAGGGGCACGTGGATTGGCTCGAAGCGCAGCTCCATCAGATCAAGGAGATGGGCTACGAACGGTACCTGACCCTTCAGGTCGACGGGGCAGAGATCAAAGGGTAGGAAGTTCCAGTGAGGCCTTCTACCAGACGCGGCACGCGTTGGCAGGGGCCATCGGTGTTCCCGTCTGACAGTTGAACGCCCTGCGAAATTGATCAGAATTCTGCAGTACGCCATTCGTGCGCCAGCGGCCATCGGCGTGAAAATCCTCCTGCGCGCGCCGGCGGATGTTCTCGTCGGTGGCGTTCTCGCACCACACCTGCGCCCATGACAGGAAGAACCGCTGGCCGGGGGTGAAGCCGTCGACGGCGGGCTGCGGACCCTTGCCGGCCAGTACTTCCATCAGTGCGTAGTAGGCGATGTGGACGCCGGCGTTGTCCGCCACGTTCTCGCCCAGCGTCAGTTCGCCATTCAGCCTCGTGTCGCCGATCACCGGATACGCGCTGTACTGCTTCGACACGCAGGCCGCGCGCTCGCGGAACGCCGTGTCGTCGGCCGGCGTCCACCAGTCGGTCAGGTTGCCGCTGGGGTCGTACTTCCGCCCCTGGTCGTCGAAGCCATGTGACATCTCGTGGCCGATGACGGCGCCGATGCCGCCGAAATTGACCGCATCGTCCTTGGTGACGTCGAAATAGGGCGGCTGGAGGATGCCGGCGGGGAAGGCGATTTCGTTCAGCGGCGGCGCGTAGTAGGCGTTGACCGTCTGCGGCGTCATCAGCCAGAGCCCCTGGTCGATCGGCTGGCCGATCCACCGCATCTTCCGCTGGGCGTCGTCGGTGGAGACGGTTCGGGCGTTGGCGATGTAGTCGTCGCGCGTGATCTGGACGGCGCTGAAGTCGCGCCATTTCCCGGGCGCGCCGATCTTGTGCGTGATCGTCTCGAGCTTCTCGAGCGCCCGCTGCTTCGTCTGCGGTCCCATCCACTCGAGCGCGCGGATATTGCGATCGAGCGACCGCTCGAGTGCCGCGATCAGCTCGTTCATCCGCGCGGCGGCGTCGGCGCCGAAGTGGTCGCGCACGAAGATCTCGCCGACGATCTCGCCGAGCTGATCGTCGCCGGGCGAGCCGGCCACCGCCGACGCGCACCGCTTCCAGCGTGGACGTATCTCCTGCTGTCCGCTCAGGATCCTGCCGACGAATCGAAACCGTTCGTGCTCGAACGGGGACGACAGGAGCGGCGCCAGGGTACTGAGCGCCCGCCACTTCATGTACGCCTTCCAGGTATCGAGGGGCAGCGTCTCGAGGGCGGCGTTGACGTCGCGCAGGTATTGGGGGTTGATGACGTTGACGCGCGGCACCGCCGGCGCGCCCGCGTCGCGGAAGAAGGCGGGGAAGTCGACGAGCGGCGCCAGTCGCGCCAGCTCGGCCAGCGTCATCGGGTTGTCGCGCTTTCGCGGGTCGCGCATCGTCACGCGGTCGTACGACGCCCGTGCCACGGCGGTCTCGGCAGTGATGGCCGCCTGGGCCGTGGCCGCCGCCGCGACGGGCGTCGATCCGAGCAACTCGAACATCTTCTGTACGTGCGCGAGGTATTCCTTGCGCAGCAGCGTCGACCGTTCGTCGTCTCTCAGGTAGAGATCGCGGTCGGGCATGCCGAGCGCCCCCTGGCCGAGCATCGCGATGAACATCGTGGAGTTGCGCGCATCCGGGGCGGGACCGAGCTGGATGAACGCTGGCAGGCCATCGTGATTGAACCGCGCGGCGACGCGGAGCAGCGACGCGCGGTCGGCAATCGCGTCGATCTCGCGCAGGAGCGGTGCCGCGGGGGCCGCGCCCTTGCGCTCGATCGCCGCGTCATCCATGCAGGAGGCGTAGTAGTCGCCGATCTTCTGCTCGCTGGCGGTACGGCCCGTGGTCTTGGCCGCCGCCCGCTCGAGGATGTCGCGGACGATCGCCTCGTTGCGATCGGCGAGTTCCGCCATGCGCCCGAACCGTGCCTTGTCGGCGGGAAGGGGATGCGTCTTCAGCCAGTTGCCGCACGCGTACCGATGGAAATCGGTGCACGCATCGACCGAGCGGTCGATGAAGGAGACGTTGAAGCCGTGGGACGCAGGCGGCGTCTGGGCCCCCGCGACCCCGGCGAGAACCGCGACGCCGATGAAAACGGTCACACACCGTCGCACCGTCGCCCCTTAGACCGCAGACGCGTCTACGCTGACCGTGACGTTGCCGCGAATTGCGTTTGAAATCGGGCAGCCCTTTTCCGCGCCGGCCGCCAGCTCGCCTAGCTTCGCCTTGTCGATCCCCTCGAGTCCCTCGACCGTCGCTTTCAGGTTCGACGAGACGACTTTCAGGCCTGCGTCGCTCTTGTCGGCGGTGACGGTGGCCGTCACGCGCACCTTGCGCACCTTGCCGCCCTGCTTGCCGATCGTATTGGTGAGCACCATCGCGAAGCAGATGGCGTGGGAGGCCGCGAGCAGCTCCTCCGGTGTGGTCTTGTCGTCACCCTTTTCGTCGATGCGGCTTGGAAACGTGACCGGGAGGTTGAACGCCCCCGTGCCTGCCTTCGCGGTGCCGTTGCCGTCCATGAGCCCGCCGTTCCACTCCACGTCCGCGTGACGAACGAATGTTGCCATCGAATCCTCCAAAGCGTAGGTAAACGGGGCCTTCCGGCCTCCGTGTGAGCCTCTGATGATAATGCCTTCGGGTCTGGAGCGAAGCGAAGTTCCTGAAGTGGGCCAGGGGTGCGTGGGATCGATGATCACAAGCCACAGAGACACAGAGACACAGAGCCAAAAGGATTGTCTCTGTGTCTCCGTGTCTCTGTGGCCCGAGGGAGGCGCTAGTCTTCGCTTTTACGGTGTTCGGCGTTGCGGAACGCCAGGCTCCTGGCGGGCTGTTGCCACGCGGTCCGCAACGACTTCGCGAGGTCTGCGTCGGTGCGCGAGATGAATTCGGCGAGCGCGGAGAACTTCTGGTCCACGCGGGCCATTCGTGCCTCGTAGCGTTCGAGCTCGCCGCGGTGCTGCATGTCGCGGCGCAGCAGGCCCACCTTTTCGACGAGCTCCGTCAGGAGCCTGGCCAGCTCAGGATCCATGGGCGTCGCGCGTGAACGTCAGGTGCAGCGGCCCTTCGAGGTCGCGTGTGGTTGGCTCGGGAACGGTCGTGGTCTGGGTTAGCTGCATACGGACGCTCGATACATTCGGGAGGACAGGGGGTGTCCGACCAGCGGTTCAATCGCGCGCGAGGCCTCTATGATGCCATCGAGCCGGATGCCCGTGGCAACTCCTAACCCGTCGAGCATGTAGACCAGATCCTCGGTCGCCAGGTTTCCCGTCGCCCCCGGCGAATACGGGCAACCGCCGAGGCCGCCCGCCGAGGCATCGAAGGTGGAGACGCCTGTGTCGAGCGCCGCGTAAACGTTGACGAGCGCCGTGCCGCGGGTGTCGTGAAAATGCAGCGCGATCCCGCCGAGCGGCACGCGTGCGCCGAGTTCCTCCAGCAGCGCGGTGACCTGGCGCGGATGCGCGATGCCGATGGTGTCGCTCACCGACACTTCATACGCGCCGAAGTCGAGCAGTTGCCTGGTCAGGTCGACGACGCGGGACGGCGGTACGGCACCTTCGAACGGACACCCGAAGCTGGTGGAGAGGTAGGCGCGGACGCGAAGTCCTGCCGCCAGCGCCTCGGTGCACACCGCTCTTGCCGCTGCCATCGCTTCGCCGACGGATTGATTGAGGTTGCGCCGGCTGAACGTTTCCGACGCCGCGGGAAAGACGGCGACCTCGTCGAGGTTCGCGGCACGCGCGCGGGTGAGTCCCGTCAGGTTGGGCACGAGCGCCGAGTAGCGGACGCCGGGCCGCCGCTCGATGCCGGCGCAGACCTCCGCGGCATCGGCCATCTGCGGAACCCACTTGGGACTGACGAACGCCGTGACTTCGATGCGCGTGTGGCCCGCCGCGGCGAGGCGGTTCACGAACGCGATCTTGTCAACCGCCGGCACGCGCGCGGCTTCGTTCTGCAGGCCGTCTCGCGGCCCGACTTCCACGATCTGAACTGCGTCGTTCACGCGTCCTCGTTCCTGGTGCGTGGTTCGTGTTCAGGTTCAAGTTCGAGGAGCGGAATGCCCGGCTGCACCAGCTCGCCGGCCTTGCACGCGATCGCCTTGACGCGGCCGTCACGTGGCGCCCGGATTGGCAGCTCCATCTTCATCGCTTCGAGCATGATGAGCACGTCGCCGCGCGCCACCTGCTGGCCCGCCGACACCTTCACGTCCGCGACCCTTGCCGGCATCGGCGACGCCAGCGCCAGCTCATCGTCGTGGCCGCGGCGAGTCGTCTCGCGTCGCGTGTTGATCACGTACACGCGGCCATTCAGAAAAACCCATCGCGCGTCGGCCGGCCCCGCCGCGTACGCGATCGATTGCGTCGTGCCATCGGTGACCCGATAGCGTCCGTTGCCGAGCGGCGTGACGTCAGCCACGCCAGCCTCGAAGAGTGGTCCATGGGTCGGTCCTGGGCCGGCTCAAGCCGGCCCCCACTCCTGTGCTGGCCCCCACTTCGGCGCCGGGCACACCTGTGCTGCCGTGGGGGCCGGCTTCAGCCGGCCCGAATGCAGCGACCGCAAGGGCGTTGGGCGGTGCGTCGTCCGAAAGGCGCCCGCGCAGGGCGGCGCCTTCCGACTCGAGGAACCCGGTATCGAGGTCTCCGCTGACGAAGCGCGGATGCTCGAGCAGCTCGATCAGGAACGGGACGTTGGTTCGGATGCCGAGGATCGGGTAGTCGCGCAGCGCGGCCAGGGCGCGGTGACGCGCGGCCTCGCGCGTCTCTCCGTGCGCAATCAGCTTGGCGATCATCGGATCGTAGTGAACCGGGATCTCGCCGCCTTCCGTGACGCCCGAGTCGATACGAATCCCCGGCATCGACGGTTCGCGGTACAGCAGGAGCCGTCCGGCCTGCGGCAGATGATCCCGGGCGGGGTCTTCCGCGTAGATGCGCACCTCGATCGCGTGGCCCCGCTGACCGAGCTCGTCCTGCGTCCATGGCAACGGTTCGCCGGCGGCGACGGCAATCTGCGCGCCGACGAGATCGACGCCCACGACCTGCTCGGTGACCGGATGCTCAACCTGCAGGCGTGTATTCATCTCGAGGAAATAGAACCGGGCGGTGTCACCGGTGCCTTCAAGGAGAAACTCCACGGTGCCCGCATTCTGGTAGCCGGCCGTCCTGGCGATCGCCACGGCCGCCGCGCCCATGCGTTGTCGCAGCGCGGGCGTCACGGCCGTGGACGGCGTCTCCTCGACGACCTTCTGGTGCCGCCGCTGAATGGAACATTCACGCTCGAACAGATGGACGACGTGCCCGTGCGCGTCGGCCATGACTTGAAACTCGACGTGACGCGGCCGTTCGATCAGGCGCTCGACATAGAGCGTCCCGTCGCCAAACGACGCGACGGCCTCGCGCCGCGCCTGGGCGATGGCCGAGGCGAGCTGCGAGGCGTCGCGCACGGCCTTCATCCCGATTCCGCCGCCGCCTTCCGACGGCTTGACGATCACCGGCAGCCCGACGCGGAGCGCGGCCGCCGCGATCGCCGCATCGCTTTGATCCGCCGGGGTCTCGCCGGGCACGACCGGGACGCCCGCGCGCTCGGCAAGCTCGCGCGCGGCGATCTTCGAACCCATGCTCGCGATCACGCCGGCGGACGGTCCGATGAACACGATGCCCGCGTCGGCGCAGGCGGCGGCGAAACCCTGATCCTCCGAGAGAAAGCCGTAGCCCGGATGCACCGCGTCGGCGCCCGCCGCGCGCGCGGCCGCGAGGATGGCATTCGTGGAGAGATAGCTGTCGGCGGCCGCCGCAGGGCCGATCCGCACGGCACGGTCCGCCAGCGACGCGTGCAGCGCCCCAGCGTCGGCGTCGGAGTAGACCGCGATCGACTCGATCCCGAGCTCCCGGCACGCGCGAATGACACGTACCGCGATCTCGCCCCGGTTTGCGATCAGAATCCGCCGCAACATTCGCTTCAACGGGCCACAGAGACACGGAGACACAGAGAAAACCCAACAAAGGCTCTGTGTCTCTGTGACTCTGTGGCCTGTCTCATTGGCTGACGTTCCACGTCGCCTTCCGTTTCTCGAGAAACGCCTTCAGTCCCTCTTGTCCCTCCGCCGACGCCCGTCGCACGGCGATCGTGTCGGCGGTGATCCCGAGCACGTCCTGCGCGGGCCGGCCCCACACCTTCCTGAGCAGTTCCTTCGAGGCCGCGATCGCCTCGGGGGCCGCGCTCAAGACTTCCTGGACGTACTGCGCGACCCGGGCGTCGAGGTCGGCGAGCGGCACCACGGCGTGGACAAGGCCGATCTCCCTCGCCCGCGCGGCGTCGAAGCGCACTCCGGTGAGGAACAGCTCCCGCGCCGCCGACACCCCGATCTTCGCCAGCACGTACGGTGAGATCACCGACGGCAGGATGCCAAGCTTCACCTCGGTGAATCCAAACACCGCTCCCTCATCCGCGACGACGATGTCGCAGACCGCCGCCAGCCCCGCCCCTCCGCCGAGCGCCGCGCCATGGACGCGGCCGATCAGCGGCACCGGCAGGCGGTCGAGCGTGAAGAACAGGCGCGCCATCGCGGTGGCATCGCGCACGTTCTCCTCGTGGGTGTAGGCGGCCATCTTCGCCATCCAGCCGAGGTCAGCCCCGGCGCAGAAGACCTTGCCCGCGCCGTTCATGACGACCACGCGCACGTCCTCGTCGGACGTGATCGCTTCCGCCCAATGCGTCAACTCGAATCCGAGAAATTCGTTGAACGCGTTGCGCACGTCGGGGCGATTGAGCGTGAGGTGCTCGACCGGCCCCTCGCGTCGCGTCGTGAGGAAGTCGTACTGCATGACTACATCCGGAAGACGCCGAATTTCGCCGGCGGGATCGGCGCGTTCAGCGACGCTGACAACCCGAGGGCGAGCGCGTGGCGGGTCTGCACGGGATCGAGGATGCCGTCATCCCAGAGGCGCGCGGTCGAATAGTACGGCGACCCTTCGAGCTCGTACTTGTCGAGGATCGGCTTCCTGATCGTCTGCTCCTCGTCCGCCGAGAGCACCTGGTTGTCGCGGGCGAGCTGGTCGCGCTTCACCGTGGAGAGGACGCCCGCCGCCTGCTCCCCGCCCATGACCGAGATGCGCGCGTTCGGCCACATCCACAGCAGCCGCGGCTCGTACGCCCGCCCGGCCATGCCGTAGTTGCCGGCGCCGAACGAGCCGCCGATGATCACGGTGAACTTCGGCACCACCGAGTTGGCCACCGCGTGCACCATCTTGGCGCCGTCCTTGGCAATGCCGCCGCGCTCGTACTGCCGTCCCACCATGAAGCCGGTGATGTTCTGCAGAAAGACCAGCGGAATTCCGCGCTGGTTGCAGAGCTCGATGAAGTGCGTCGCCTTCAGGGCCGACTCCGAGAACAGCACGCCGTTGTTGGCGATGATCCCGACCAGAAACCCGTGCAGGCGCGCGAAGCCGGTGATGACCGTCGGGGCGTAGCGCGCCTTGAACTCGTCGAATCGCGAGCCGTCCACGATCCGCGCAATCACCTCGCGCACGTCGTACGGCGTGCGCACGTCGGCGCTGACGATGCCGTAGATCTCCGCCGGGTCGTACGCCGGGTCTTCCGGTGTCGTGACATCCAGCGTCAGATCCTTCCGCGTATTCAATGTCGAGACGATCGTCCGCGCGAGGTGCAGCGCATGCTCGTCGTCGTCGGCGAGGTAGTCCGCGACGCCCGACAATCGCGTGTGGACGTCGGCGCCGCCGAGCTCCTCGGCCGTGACCTCCTCGCCCGTGGCCGCCTTCACCAGAGGCGGGCCGGCGAGAAAGATCGTGCCCGTGCCCTTGACGATGATCGTTTCGTCGGACATCGCGGGCACATACGCGCCGCCGGCCGTGCAGGAGCCCATGACCACGGCGATCTGCGCGATCCGCTCGGCCGACATGCGCGCCTGGTTGTAGAAGATGCGGCCGAAATGCTCCCTGTCGGGAAAGACCTCGGCCTGCAGCGGCAGGAACGCGCCGCCAGAGTCGACCAAATAGACGCAGGGCAGGCGATTGTCGAGGGCCACCTGCTGCGCGCGGAGGTGCTTCTTCACCGTGATGGGGTAGTAGGTGCCGCCCTTCACGGTGGCGTCGTTGGCGACCACGACCACCTCGCGCCCCGATACACGTCCGATGCCCGTGACGATCCCGGCGCCGGGAGCTTCGTTCTCGTACATCTCCCAGGCGGCCAGCGGCGACAGTTCGAGGAAGGGTGAGCCGGGGTCGAGCAGCTTGTCGATGCGCTCGCGTACCGGGAGCTTGCCCTGTTCCCGGTGGCGTTGGAGATACCTGGGCCCGCCACCCTGCTGGACAGCCGTCATCCGCTGGCGCAGCTGTTCGACCAACTGCGTCATCCGCAGGGCGTTCTCAATGAATTCTGGGGAAGCGGTCTGGACGCGCGAGGGGATCAGATCCATGTCGTCCGGAACGAGGAATTGAGGGGAACGGCCCGAACGCCCGAACGGTCCGAACGGCCCGAACGCGCGAGATCGACCGACATGGCCGAGATTATAGGGCACGCCGGACCGGCAGTTTTAGAAGTATGAAAACAATTCACGGTGTTCTGTTCTCCGTGCGGTTGCGCTAAACTGTATTGATTGCCAACGCTTTTGTGTTAGGATTTGCCTCCGCGTAGGGACACGACCATGCCGACTCAGCCTTCCTCGACCTCAACCAAACGCAGAAAACGTGTGCTCGCCATTGATGATGAGCCGGCGATGACCGAATGGCTGAAGATGGTCATCGAAGCCGAAGGTTTCGAGGTGCGCACGGCCCTGATCGGCACCCGGGGCGAGGAGTTGTTCAAGCAGTGGCGGCCCGACGTCGTGGTCACCGACTTGATGCTGCCCGACATCGACGGCATCGCGCTGCTGCGCCGGCTCAAGGAAATTGATTCGGGGCCGGAGATCATCATCATCAGCGGCCAGGGCACGCTGGCCCGCGCGGTTGAGGCGGGACAGGCCGGGGCGTTCTTCTTTCTCGAAAAGCCCGTGAGCCAGGACGGCCTGATGGACATGATCCGCCGGGCCCTGGGACAGAACCAGCAGAAGGCCGAACATCAGCAGCTCAAGGAACAGGTCCGCGGCCAGTACAGCTTCGCGAACATCGTGGGGCAGAGCAAGAAGATGAAAGACCTCTTCGAGCTGATCGAGAGCGTGGCTGCGAGCGACGCGAACATCCTCATCCAGGGCGAGAACGGCACCGGCAAAGAGCTGATTGCCAACGCGATTCATTACCACTCGAACCGCGTCAAGGGCCCGTTCATCAAGATCAACTGCGCGGCCATCCCGAAGGATCTGATCGAGAGCGAGCTGTTCGGCTATAAGAAGGGGGCGTTCACGGGCGCCAACACCGACAAGATCGGTCTCTTCGAGATGGCCGAGGGCGGTTCGCTCCTGCTCGACGAGATCGGCGAGATGCCGCCGTACCTGCAGACCAAGCTCCTCCGCGTGCTGCAGGAGCGCGAGTACCGGCCGATTGGCAGTGACCGCCTGGTGCACGTGGACTTCCGGCTCATCTGCGCGACCAACATCGATCTCGACGTCGCGCTGCGGGAAGGGAAGCTCCGCGAGGACCTGTACTTCCGCATCAACACGATCACGCTGCGGGTGCCGCCGCTGCGCGAGCGCAGCGAGGACATCCCGCTGCTGTGCAACCACTTCCTCTCGAAGTTCAACCAGCGGTACCAGAAGGCCGTGCGGGCAATTTCGCCCTCGGCGTATCACCTGCTCATCCGGAACCGCTGGGCTGGCAACGTCCGCGAGCTGGAGAATGCCATCGAGCGTTCCGTACTTGTGTCAAAGACCGGCGAGATCCAGCCCGGCGACCTGCCGGAAACGATTCGCGAAGAGACGGCCTCGCAGCAGGAATTCACGGTTCCTCCTCATCGCACCCTGGCCGAGATCGAGAAGGTCGCCATCGTCCAGACGCTGCAACGGACGAACTGGAACAAGCAGGAAGCGGCGCAAATCCTTGGGCTGTATCGTCCGACGCTCTACAGCAAGATGAAGAAGCACGAGATCCAGGATCAGCGGGCTCAGCAGCGCGCCGCAGCCGCGGCGGCCAGCGCCCAGACGCCCAGTTAGCTTTTCGACGAGCTGGTGGCCCAACCGTTGCAAACGGTTGACCCATGTATGCACGAGTTGGTGACGCGCTCATCGCGTCACTGGCCTTGGTGGGCGGGATCTTCCTCTTCGGCCTGCGTGCGCTTCGCGACGCCTTTCTCCCCCCGTACGAACCCGCTGAAGTCATCCGCCACATCTACGACATCGGCTGGCGATCGCTCCCGCTGATCGCGCTGGCCGGCCTGGCGATCGGCGTGGTGCTGTCGATGCACACGCGCGCGTCGCTGGAGCGATTTGGCGCGGAGGCGATGATCCCGGCGGGTCTCGCGATCGCGCTGATTCGCGAAACCGGGCCGCTCGTCACGGGCCTGCTGGTCTCAGGCCGCGTGGGCGCGGGCATCGGTGCGGAGCTCGGCGCCATGAAAGTGACCGAGCAGATCGACGCGCTCGAAGCGGTCGCCGTCGATTCTTTCAAGTTCCTGGCGGTGACCCGCATCCTGGCCTGCATCATCGCGATGCCGCTGCTCACTCTCGTCATGGATTTCTGCGGCATCGCCGGCGGCTTTCTCGCCGAAACCACGATCAGCGGAATGTCCTGGGAGCTCTATTTTCAGCGGGCGTTCCTGCTGATTGAGTTCAACGACTTCATTCCCGCGACCCTGAAAACGGCGGTCTTCGGGTTGATCATCGGCACGATTGCCTGCTACCTCGGATTCAGCACGACCCAGGGCACGGAGGGCGTCGGGCGCACGTCGACGCGCAGCGTCGTCCTCGCGTCGATGCTGATCATCGTGTCGAACGTCGTCCTGGTGAAGCTCATCTTCTTTCTCTTTCCGGCCCCGGTATGACCAGCGCGGACGCGCCGGCCATTCGACTCGACCATGTCTCCAAGTCATTCGGCGCGCTCACGGTGCTCGACGACGTGACGCTGGACGTGGCCGCCGGCACCGCGTTCTGCCTGCTGGGCCGCAGCGGCACCGGCAAGAGCGTGATGCTGAAGCACATCATCGGCCTCATGAAACCCGATCGCGGACACGTCGTCGTGCGCGGCAAGACGATCGACGAGTTGAAGCGCCGCGAGTTGAGCGAGGTGCGCCGCGGCATGGGATTTCTGTTTCAGAACTCCGCGCTCTTCGACTCGATCAGCGTCGGCGAGAACGTCGCCTTTCCCCTGCGCCGGCATACGGACTGGGACGACGCCAGGATTCGCGAGGTGGCGAAGCGCAAGCTCGCGGACGTCGGCCTCGAGAAGGACTACGACAAGATGCCGAGCGATCTGTCGGGCGGTATGAAGAAGCGGGCGGGGCTGGCCCGGGCCATGGCCCTCGATCCCGGGATCCTGCTCGTTGACGAGCCGAGCGCGGGACTCGATCCGATCACCTCGGACGAGATCGACGATCTGCTCGTCGCGCTCAAGAAGAAGGGGACGACGCTCGTCGTCGTCACGCACAACATCCCGAGCGCGCGACACATCGGCGACGAGCTGGCGATGTTACACGAGGGGAAATTGATCGCACGGGGCACCGCGGCGGAGCTCGATCGCAGCGAGCACGAGCTGGTGCGCACGTTCATGCGATCCGAAGGAGGCGGATAATTCATGGGTTCGAACAAAGTCGTCGGCGCCGGAGTCTTCGTCGTCGTCGGCCTGCTGCTGTTTACGGCAGGCCTGTTCCTGATCGGCGAGCGGCGAATGCTCTTCGCCGAGCGATTCTCTGTCTACACGGAATTCGCGAGCCTCGGTCAGTTGACGTCGGGCGCCATCGTGCGCGTGGCGGGCGCTGACGCGGGCGAGGTGACCGAGATCCAGGTGCCCAGGTCGCCCGAAGGAAAGTTCCGCGTGAAGATGGAGATCCGGGAAGATCTGCATCAACTGATTCGCGAAGACTCACTCGCCGTCACCCAGACCGAGGGACTGGTCGGCGCCATCTTCATCAACATCCAGACAGGCACGGAAGCGCGGCCGGAGGTGCCCGAAGGCGGAACCATTCCAAGCCGCGAGCCCTTCGACCTGGCCGACCTGCTTCAGCAGGCGAGCGAGACGGCGACCCTCGTCCAGAGCACGGTCGAAGCGCTGCGTGGAGATATCGAGACGTCGGTCGAACAGGTCGCCTTGATGGCGCAAAACGCGCAGGGCCTGCTGCAGGACATTCGACCTGACATCACCGCCATGGCCCAGAACGGCAACCGCATTACGGCGAGTACGGAGCAACTGATCGGAAGGATCAACGCTGGCGAAGGCACACTCGGCAAGTTCATCAACGACGACACCCTGCACCGGCGAGTGGTCGAGATCGCCGACCAGTCCAAGGAGATCATGGCGCAGTCCGAGGATGTCATGGCCAACGTGAAGCTGGTGTCCGACGAGGCGCGCCGGGCGATCTCCGACTTCCGCTCGAAGGATGGCCCTGCCCAGGGACTTCTTGGCGACATGCGGGTGACTCTGCTGCAGGCACGCGAAGCCACGGCTGACATGGCCGACAACATGGAGGCCATGAAGCACAACTTCCTGTTGCGCGGCTTCTTCAACAAGCGCGGCTACTTCGACCTCGACGCGATCTCGCCCGCGGAATACCGCAAAGGCGTGCTCGAAAACGGAAAGCGGAAGGCCATGCGCACCTGGCTTGGGGCGAACGTGCTCTTCGAACCTGGACCGGAGGGAACCGAAGTGCTGAGCCAGGACGGCCGCGCGCGGATTGACTCGGCCATGGACAGCTACCTCGAGTATCTCCCGTCGAATCCAATCGTCGTCGAAGGCTACGCCACGACCGGCGTGACCAACGAACGGTTCCGCCTGGGACGCGTTCGCGCGGGAATTGTTCGGGAATACCTGCTTGGCCGCTACGAGCTGGCGCCGCAGAACACCGGATTCATCTCGCTCGGAAGCGACGCGAAGGGGAGCCCGAACGACGACACGTGGGACGGCGTGGCGCTGGCGCTCTTCCTCGAGAACGGCGCCATGACGTTCGCCGCCACGAAGTAGGCTGACTCATGGCACTCATTTTGGAGGGAAAATGCCGTTGGACATGAAGGGAGGACGCGTGAACG
>CANIBQ010000037.1 GCA_947465645.1 Acidobacteriota bacterium
GTCTTCCAGACGTACGTAGTGTCCGCCTTCAGGCGGACCTCCGATCTCGGCCTGTTAATCGCGGTCCGGCTAAAGCCGGACACTACGTACGAATGGAATCTGGGCCCTTGTAGCGAGGACCTTGTCAGGTCCGCGCGAGGGAGGTCAACCGTTATCGCGGAAGGGCAGAAGGCTGCACGGGGGCCTCGACCGGGCCGTGCGGCACCGAAAAGAAGCGATAGAGCAGCCAGATATCGAGCAGGCCCACGCCGACCAGGACGAGATACGACGAAGGGCCCTCGACCAGCTTCAATTCATTCAGCAGCCGCGAGACGCCGAACGCCACCACCCAGGCGTCGAAGCTCATCGTTATGCGCCTGAAGGTCTCGGCCTCCACCCGTTTGATGACGTAGGCGCCGATCGGGACGCCCACCATGATGCTCGGCACGATCCAGGGGATGAGGGCGATGCTGGTGAAGGTGAACAGGCCGGCGTACGCGTACGCCACCGCCGTCATGGACGACTCGGCCAGCCGAACGAGACCGAGCGCGGCCCGGAACTCCACCTTCGCCAGCCCCTGGTTGTTGAGCATGATCGCCAGCGGCGGGCCGGAAATCGTGGTCACCGAGTAGAGCACCCCGAGACCGGAGCCGAATACCAGCGTCGCCGAACGCTCTGACCGGATTGGCCGCCGGTAGCCGGCCGCCTGCAGGAGGATCAACGGAAGCAACACGACGAGGGTGCCAAACCGCACCCATCCGGGATTGACCTGCGAGAGGATCGCCGTCCCGATGGCGATGCCCGGCACGAGTCCGATGATCATCGGCATCATGCGCCGCCACACGCTGGAGAATGCCTCGCGGTTGACCCACAGCACGTAGGCGTTCAGCACGACCTCGATCAACACGAGGGCGGGGTTGAGCACGCGGTTCGACAGGAACAGCAGCGCCAGCGGCACCGTGATCGAGGAGAACCCGTACCCCAGCGCGCCGTTGACGACGGCCGCGAGCAGGGTGATGCCGGCGAGTGCGAGGGTGTAAGGATCCATAGTCTAGAAAGAAAACATTCAGCTCGACTTGAGCGTCACACGCATGGTGACGCCGACGGTTCTGGGATCGCCCGGCTGCCCGACGTACAGCCCGGTGTTGCCGGGCGCCGCCGAGAGCAGCTCGAGGTAATCCCTGTTCAGCAGGTTGCGGGACCACACCGACAGCGTCCACCCATCGGTCCACCGGAAGCCGACCCGCGCGTTCACAAGCGAATGGCCGTCCACGATCAGATACCGCGAGGCGCTCGCGCTCGATGAGAACGACGAGCGATAGCTGGTGTCGAGCGCGCCGAAGAACTCCCCCGGCCGCGCGAGGATGTTGCCCGGAACAATGTACTCGCCGCCGACCGATACCGCCCACTTCGAGATGCCGGGCAACATCGAGCCCGACACGTCCTTGAACTGCGGACCGCCGGTTTCCTCGAGCGGCGGCGGCGCGTCCGGGAACGACATGTAGCGTCCGTCGGTGTACGCCGCGTTCCCGTAGAACGACAGGCGTTTGTTCACCCTCGCGCTGCCGTCGAACTCCGCACCGCGCACGCGCACCTTCTCGGCATTGGCCAGATAGCCGCGCAGCACGCCCACGCCGGCGTTCACCACCTGCGCCTGGAAGTCCTTGATGGCAGTGTTGTAGACGGTGACGTTCGCCGTGACGCCGGGCAGCGGCTCGGTCTTGAGTCCGATCTCGACATGCCGCACGTCTTCCGGCTTGACGGTGGCCGCCGACAGCACGGGCTGATCGGCCGCATCGGTCGGCACGCCGTTGAGGTTGAGGCCGATCGACTTGAAGCCGGTCGCGTACGTCGCGTACGCGTTCACGGCGCGAGTGACTCGGTAGGCCGCCGTCATCTGACCAGACAGGTTGGTGTCGTCGACATCGGCGGTATAGCTCTGGGGCGCGAGGATGGATCGCTGCAGCGCGATCAGCGCGGCGTCGGCCGTCTGCAGTCCACCGTAGACCTGCTGGTCGAAGACGACGTCCTTCTGGTCGTAGTTGAACCGGAGGCCGGGCAGCAGGCGCAGGCGGCGCGACACCGTCCACTCGGCCTGGCCGAAGGCCGCCGAGCCCTGCTCCTGCTTGAACGAGGGATCCGAATCGAGCGCCTGGCGGAAATAGAACGCGCCGGTGACGAAGTTGAAACGCGGAGAGACGACCCCGCTGTAGCGCACCTCCTGCGTCCATTGCTCCTGGTACGACGGCGCTGCGGAGATCGATGTCACGGGCACGCCGATGAAGTCGCGGTCGTTCGAGGGCTTCCAGTCCCAGAAGCGCCAGGCGGTCGTCGAGGTCAACCGGCCGCGGCCGATGGTCCAGTCAGCGTTGACCGACGCACCGCCGAGATCCTGATACGACCGCATCGGCGTATCAATGTCGGTGACCCGGTCGAACGCATTGAAGCTCGGCGCCACATAGCCGATGCTTGCCGCAATCTGCTCGTACTGCCGGTTCGCGGCGCGCAGCGTGGGCGCGACGCCGGCGACCACCTGCGTGAAGCCTTCGGGACGCTGGCGAGTCTGGTCGCCGGTGACCGTGATGGCAACCGAACCGGTGGGCGTGAACAGCAACTGGCTCCTGATGCCCAGGTTATCGAGACCGTTCACGTCGTCCTGCGTACGGGTGTTGAGCAGCGTGACGCCGCTGATCGTGCCGGTGGCGGTCTGCGCGGCCGGGACGGCCGCATGGGCAATGAGAATCAGGAATGCAGTGACAAACGTCTTGAATGACATCGAATCTTCTCCCACAAAGCGACCGTCGGTCGCGAACACCAACCACTCGAACGGACATCTGCCGGCCGAACGATTGGTGGGGAGAAGCGGACTGGAAGGATTACTCTGGCTGACCTCTCACCGACGAATCGTCGGCCCGATACATGCGCATCGACAACAACAACAGCGGGTGCGGGTATCGGTCATGGTCACAGGCTCAGTCTTCCGTTGATATCTGCGAGGGTCGTGTTATCGAGAATCTTCGCGGTGGCGTCGCGCACTTCCTTCATCGCCACCCTTACACCGCAGCTCGTCTCATCGACGCACTCGGCGCACTTCATATACGCGGTCTGGCTCACACAGGGGACCGCGGCCAGCGGTCCCTCCAGCACCCGAATCACGGCGCCGAAGGTGATCTCTTCGGGTTTCCGCCGCAGGAAATACCCGCCGCCCTTCCCCTTCCGGCTGTCCACCACGCCGTGGCGCTTCAGCTCCAGGAGAATCGCCTCGAGGAACTTCTTCGGAATCGCGTCTCGTTCCGCCAGCTCGGAGATGAGGATGGGTCCGCGAGACCCTTCCCGTGCGAGCGTCAGGAGGGCCTTCAGCCCGTACTTCGACTTCCTCGACAGCACGCGCCAATAGTCTACTCAACCGATAGACTAAATCGTCAAGCTCTTTCTGCTACAATCCCGACATCGTGTTTCCCGGAGCTTGCCCGACCTGCGCGTGTTGTTGTACCAAGACCATCGAGGTCTTCGCGCTCTCGGTCCAGTTGTTGGGGTAAACGCCGAATAAACCCATAAACACGCAAGAGATCGAAGCCCGGGACATCCTCCCGGGCTTTTTTGTTTCTATGTCCATTGTTGTTGACGGAGGCGTGAAGGCCTCCGACTACCGAACCGACCACGAGGCGGCGCCACTCCCCGACGTGATGCCGAGGCTCGACCACCTGCGCGCGCTCGAGGCCGAGAGCATCCACATCCTCCGCGAGCTGGTCGCCGAGTTCGAGCGCCCGGTGATGCTCTATTCCATCGGCAAAGACTCCTCCGTGATGCTTCGGCTGGCGCAGAAGGCGTTCTACCCGGGGCCGATCCCGTTTCCGCTGCTGCACGTCGACACCACCTACAAGTTCCGCGAGATGATCGAGTTCCGCGACGAGATGGCCAGGTCCGTCGGCGCGCGCCTGATCGTCCACACCAACGAGGAAGCCATCAGCGACGGCACGCAGCCATTCGCCGTCGGCACGCAGCGCTGCTGCGGCCTGCTGAAAACGAAGGCGCTGCTCGACGCGCTGCAGGCAGGCAACTTCGACGCCGCCATTGGCGGCGCCCGCCGCGACGAGGAACGCTCCCGCGCGAAAGAGCGCGTCTTTTCGGTGCGCGACGCCAATGGCCAGTGGGATCCCAAGCGCCAGCGTCCCGAGCTCTGGAACCTGCTCAACGCCAAGCTCCGGCCCGGCGAAAGCATCCGCGTCTTCCCGCTCTCCAACTGGACGGAGATCGACGTCTGGCAATACATCCACGTCGAACGGATCCCGATCGTCCCTCTCTACTACGCGAAGGATCGCGAGGTCATCGTCCGCGGCAACTCACTGATCGTCCAGGAACAGCCGTTCGTCGTGACGATGCCCGGTGAGAAGCCGCAGGTACTGAAGTGCCGCATGCGCTCGCTCGGCTGCTCGCCCTGCACCGGCGCCATCAGGTCCGAGGCCGACACCGTGCCGAAGATCATCGAAGAGCTGATCTCCACGCGCCAGTCCGAGCGCCAGCTGCGCATCATCGACCACGACCAGGACGCCTCGATGGAGATGAAGAAGCGCGAGGGATATTTCTAGTGCACGGTGCAGGTGTACTTGTGCAATGTGCATGTGCACGTGTGCAACGTGCGGGTGCTACGTGCAACGTGCCAAGTGCGGAGTGCGCACCCGCACCGTGCACCTGCACCCTGCACCCTGCACTCGCACTCTGCACATTGCACCTGCACCCTGAACACGTCAACGGGATGGCCTCCTAATGTCCGGATTACTTCGCATCTGCACCGCCGGCAGCGTGGACGACGGGAAGAGCACGCTCATCGGGCGTCTGCTGCACGACTCGCAGTCGGTGTACGAGGACCAGGTGCACTCGGTCAAGGCCGCATCCAGGAACCGCGGCGTCGGCGCGATCGACTTTTCGCTGTTTACCGACGGCCTGAAGGCCGAGCGCGAGCAGGGGATCACGATTGACGTGGCGTACCGCTACTTCGCGACCGCGCGCCGCAAGTTCATCCTCGCCGACACGCCCGGCCACGAGCAGTACACGCGCAACATGGCGACCGGCGCCTCGACGGCCGACGTCGCGATCCTGCTGGTGGACGCGCAGCAGGGCGTCAAGGTGCAGTCGCGCCGCCACGCGCGCATCGCGTCGCTGCTCGGCATCAGGGATTTCGTGCTCGCCGTCAACAAGATGGACCTGGTCGATTTCGACCGTGAGATCTTCGACGGCATCTCCGAGGAATTCGGGGAGATCCTCGCCGGCGCGCGCTTCCATGCGATCCCGATGAGCGCGCTGGGCGGCGACAACGTCATCACGCGAAGCGACCGGACTCCGTGGTTCACCGGTCAAAGCCTGCTCGACTTCCTCGAGACGGTCCAGGTCACGCGCGACCTCACGGCCCTGCCCTTCCGGTTTCCCGTGCAGTTGGTGATGCGTCCGGATCGGGAATTCCGCGGATACGCGGGCCAGATTGCCTCCGGCCGCGTCCGCGTCGGCGATCGCATCACCGCCTGGCCCTCGGGCCGCTCGGCCCACGTCAGGCGCATCGTCACCTACGACGGCGACCTCGACCTGGCGTACGCGCCGATGTCGGTGACGCTGGTGCTCGACGACGAGATCGACATCAGCCGGGGAGATACGCTGGCGGCCGAGCCTCCGCATGTCGCCAGCCAGTTCGAGGCCGAAGTGGTGTGGATGGACGAGCGGCCGCTCGATCCGGCCCGTGTCTACCTCCTGAAGCACTCGACGCGCACGGTGACGGCTGAGCTCAGCCACCCGCTGCTGATGAATCAAATCGAAGCGGTGACCGTATCGACGTCGCGGCCGCTCGTCTTCGATCGGTACGAGACCAACCGGGTGACCGGCAGCTTCATCCTTGTCGACCCGGCGACGCAGTTCACCGCCGGCGCGGGGATGATTACCAGCGCCATGCGAGACGACGCCGCCGCGGCCGTGGTCGCGCCGGTGAGCGCGGCCGAGCGGCTTGCGCTGATGGCGCGGCGCGCGGGCTCCGACGCCGAGGCGGTGGAAGCGGTCCGGAAGGCGCTCGAAGAGCTGCTGACATGACCGTGGCGCTCGACCTGGCCACCCTGCCGGCGGTCGCCGCCAGCTACGCGTCGCGCGAGCCGCAGGAGATCCTCGCGCTGGCGCTCGAAGCGTATTCGCCCGACATCGGCATCTCGTTCAGCGGCGCCGAGGATGTGGTGCTCATCGACATGGCCGCCGCGATCGGACGGCCCTTCTCGGTGTTCTCGCTCGATACGGGGCGCCTGCACCCCGAGACCTACCAATTCATCGAAAAGGTCCGCGCCCGCTACGGGATCGCGATCGAGACGATGTTCCCGCGGCCGGAGTCGGTGGAGGCCCTGGTGCGGGAGAAGGGCTTGTTTTCGTTCTACGCCGACGGCCACAAGGAATGCTGCGGCATCCGCAAGGTCGAACCGCTGATGCGCGCGCTCGCGCCGCTGCGGTCGTGGGTCACCGGCCAGCGCAAGGATCAAAGCCCCGGGACTCGCGCCGATGTCCCCGTGCTTCAGCTCGATCGCACGTTCGGCACGCCGGAGCGGCCGCTGGTGAAGGTGAATCCTCTGAGCTTCTGGACGTCGCAGCAGGTATGGACCTATATCAGGGAGCACGACGTCCCGTACAATTCGCTGCACGATCGAGGCTTCGTCTCGATTGGCTGCGAGCCCTGCACGCGACCGACCAACCCTGGCCAGCATGAGCGCGCCGGGCGCTGGTGGTGGGAAGAGGAAACGAAGAAAGAGTGCGGGCTGCACGCGGCCAACACCCGCTAGGGTCCGGCCGGTCCGTTCAGATGCCCCCGATGTCGTCGGGATCGATTGAACCCGCTTCCTCGGTCGGCGTCACGCTCGTGTCGAAACGCTCGCGGACAAGCTGAAGCACGCTTCCGTAGGTGGCTTCCCCGCGCTCGTCCCGCACGACGAAGAACGGCGCGCGCTCGATGCCGTGCCTCCGCCCGAGTGCCATACCGGGACTCGCCAGGTCGTTTTCGTCGGCCCACACGATCTCATCGATCCTGGACCACAGACCGCGCGACTGCAGGTGGGCGGTCGCTTCCTGACACTTGCGGCATTCCGCCCCGTCAGCAAGCCGTTTCTTGACCATTGTGATGTGCATCGTCGTGATCATTCTACGCGTCAGAGTAAGACGCTCTGACAACTGACAACCGGCAACTGATGTCCTGGTTCCTACGAGCCTGACGCGCGCGCGATCGGCGCGACGACGAGCCGATCGAGGATGTCGAAGACGACCTGCCGGTGGCCCCGCCGCTCCTCGCTGACATCGGGAGACGAGGTCGTCACCAGCACCAGGTCGAGCTCGGGGAGGACGAAGACGTACTGCCCGCCGTAGCCCCAGCCAAAGCAGGTTTCGTAGCCGGCGATCTCGTGCACCCACCAGCCGTAGCCATACTTGCGGTCGCGCAGCGGATCCTGCGTGGTGTTCCACGGCCGGGGCGAACGCGCGCGCCCATCGCACGACTTCTCCACCCAGCGTGACGCGACCACCTGCTGGCCATTCGCGCGCCCCTCGTTGCGATAGAGCTCGCCGAACGCCACCATCTGCCGCGGCGTCATGAGCATGTCGTTGCCGCCGAAATAGATCCCCTGCGGATCGCGCGGCCACTGCGGCAGCGTGAACCCCAGCGGCCTGGCGAGCACCTCGTTGGCAAACTGCCACGTGCTCTTGCCGGACGCCTTGGTCAGGATGGCGGAGAGCAGGTGGGAATTGCCCGTGCTGTACTCCATCATCTCGCCCGGCGGGGCGAACATTGGACGCGCCAGCGCATGCTGCACCCAATTGCGGCTCGTGACCCACGCGCCGTAATTGCGGCCGCTCGTCCCCTCCAGCCCCGACCGCATCATCAGCAGATCTTCGACCGTGATCTCGCGCTTGCCCGGATCGCCGCCGCGCGCAAGCTCGGGGAAGTAGGTGACGATGGGCGTCTTGACGTCGGGGATGAGCTTGCGCTCGAGGGCAATGCCGACGAGCACGCCGATGACACTCTTGGATGCGGACTTGATGTTGGCGAGGCGCTGGCGGGTGGTGCCGTTGTAATAGCGCTCCAGCACGAGGCTTCCCCGCCAGCTCACCAGGAGGCTGTGCAGGCGCGGGAGCTTGGCGGCGGCGTCGCCCGCGGCGCCCAGGTCCGGCCCGCGAGCAGGTAAGACGGCGTCCTGCGTTACGCCTGCCCCGAGCGCAGTCGAGGGGTCAGCAACGCAGAAACACATCCACGCGACGAGAAAGCATGCCGCCCCGGCGACCCGCATCCGGAAGAGTTTACCCCTCAGTGCCGTCTTCGTTTGCGCCGATCACATCTTCCGCGATGGCAATCGGGTCGTTCGGCATCCCGTTCTCGTCGAGAGCCGGAGCGTTGAGATTGCCGGGGCTATCGGGCGTTTCGGTGGCGCCCTTGTGAATGTCCTGATCCAGGTCGCGCTGATCCATACGTCCTCCCAATGCAGAGGCGATGCCGCGGATACGGCAGAGGGGCGAGTCTACTCCAGAACGCCAGCTCGACCGGACCGGATCGCGGCTGTTTGTAGTGTATAACCACGGGTCAGGGGGGAAGACGATGCGACGGCTGCTATTGCTCCTTGTGGTGCTGACCGGCGCGTTCGTCAAGGTAGAAGGTGTGACCCAACAGACATCACCCGCTGCAGCCTCTGACCTCGCGCCGACGGGCACGCTGCGGGTCGGGGTCAACTTCGGCAACGCGTTGCTGACCAGCAAGGATCCGAAGACCGGAGCCGAGGGGGGCATCGCGGTCGATCTGGGCAGGGAACTGAGCCGCAGGCTCGGCGTCTCCATGACCATCGTGCCGTACACATCGGCCGGCGCGATGGCTGACGGCGCGAAAGCCGGCGCGTGGGACGTGGCGTTCCTCGCCACCGACCCTGACCGCGCCAGCGAGATAGCATTCACCGCGCCGTATGTCGAGATCGACTCGACCTACCTGGTCCCCGCGGGCTCACCGATCGAGACGATGGCGGACGTCGACAAGCCCGGCGTGCGGATCGCCGTCTCGGAGAAAAGCGCGTACGACCTGTACTTGTCCAGGGCGCTGAAGCAGGCGACGCTCGTGCGGACGCCCGGCGTGGACGCCTCGGTGGCGATGTTCTTCAGGGACAATCTCGATGCGCTGGCAAGCCTCAAGCCGGTGCTGGTCGAGCTCGCCGAAAAGCATCCAGGCTCCCGCGTGATCGAAGGCCGCTTCACCTCGGTGCAGCAGGCGGTGGGCACGCCGAAAGGCCGCGACGCCGCGGCGGCGTATCTGCGCGCGTTCGTGGAAGATGCGAAGGCCGCCGGGCTGATCGCGCAGGTGATCCAGAAGAACGGCATCCGCGGCGTCACAGTCGCGGCACAAGCGCCGTAAGTCCGATTCGCACCTCATCAGTACCTTCCAGGCACGACCGGGCTTTATGCCTTACTCTGGTAGGTAGTCCGTCACCCCGATGGCCGAAGAGCTGAGGCGACCATGCTGCGATTGCCTACCGTCGTGTTCGCGCTGGCCCTGTGCGGTGCCGTTCACGCCGGCGCCACCACGTACCCACCCGTCACCTTCGATGAGCTCGTCACCCGCGCCGACGTGATCTTTGTCGGCGAAGTGGTGGACGTTCGCCCGTTCGCGCTCGACACGCGCGACGGCCCGATCATCAAGACCCGCGTCGTGTTCAGGGTCACCGATCCACTCTGGGGAACGGCCAGCGCGGTTGAAGTCTTCGATTTCCTCGGCGGCGAACTGGACGGCATCGGCATGGCGGTCGCCGAGATGCCGAAATTCGCTGTCGGTGACCGCCGCGTCGTGTTCGCCCGCCGCGAGCGAAGCATCAATCCGATCGTGGGCTTCACCCAGGGGCTGCTTCAGGTCAGGCGCGACGCCAGCGGCGTGGATCGCCTCCTGACGCTGGACGGCGTACCGCTGGCAGCCCCGGAAAGCATCGGCACGCGCGCACCTGGCGTATCGCTGACGCCCATCGTGCCGATGCGCCTGTCCGACTTCCGCAGCCGCGTCACCCGTGCGCTGCAGGCGCGGCGACGATGAAGGCGCGTTGGGCGATTCTTGCCACGGCATGCTTTGTCGTCTGGCTTGTCGGCCCTGGTGGCGCCTACTGGGCGAATGGACCGAAATGGGCATCGGGCAACATCACCATGCACCTGCAGATGGGGACGTCATCGGGAACGTTCATCGACGGGAGCACGAGCTGGAATGCGGTGGACGAGAGTGCGCTGGCGATCTGGAATCCGTTCCTGAGCGGCGTGGAATTCCGGGTGGTGCGCGATTCGACCTCGAGCATCGCGTTTCGCAACGACGTCAACAACGTCATCTGGGGTGACGATGTGTATGGCGAGTCGTTCGGCGACGCCATCGCGTTCACCAAGTGGTTGTATTTCACGTCCGACAACAGGATGGCGGAAGCCGATGTCATCTTCGATCGCGGCCTGAGCTGGAATTCGTATCGTGGCAACTTGAGAACGGCATCCGGCGGGGGCACGTTGTACGACCTGCGCCGCGTGGCCCTGCACGAGTTCGGTCACGTGCTCGGACTCGGACATCCCGACGAGCACGGCCAGTCCATCACCGCGCTCATGAACAGCCGCATCAGCAATCTCGACGGCCTCCAGACGGACGACACGAACGGAGCGCGTTCGATCTATGGCGGCTCATCGACCCCGACACCCTCGAACCGCTCGCCAACGGTCACGGCCATCTGCAACCCGTGCACCGTGCAGGCCGGACAGACGAGCAACGTGATCGCAACCGCCTCCGACCCAGACGGTGATTCGTTGACCTACCGATGGACAGCGGCGCAAGGGTCGTTCAGCAACTCGACAGCCGCCAATACGTTCTGGACGGCGCCGATGCAAACGGGCACGGTCACGGCAACCGTGACCGTGCAGGACGGACGCAGCGGCAGCGCGACGGCGACCGTGACGCTCCAGGTAGTGCCGCGCGACACCCTGCAGCCGGGCGCCCGCCTGCTTGCGGGGCAGGCTCTGACGTCAGCGAATGGCCGGTACCGGCTGGTGTATCAGACCGACGGAAACCTGGTCCTCTACGATGATGTGGATCGCGTGGTTCCGTGGGCGAGCGGCACCGGCGGCACGAGCGCCGGGCAGGCGATCATGCAGACCGACGGCAACTTCGTGATCTACGACGCCCAGGTAGCGGGTATCTGGGGAACCGGCACCGCCGGCAACGCCAACGCGCGCCTGGCGCTGCAGAACGACGGCAACCTGGTCGTATACAGCGCGTCCGGTCAGCCGCTGTGGGCGCGCGGTAGCTAGCCCTGGCCCAACCGGGCGCCAATAGACACCACCCTTGCCGTCGGCGTCTTCGTAGACGTCAGACGGCCGCCCGTCCCTGTCGAGCTTCACGACCTTGCTGTTGTCGTTCTGCGCAATCAGCAGGCCGCCGTCGTCGGTGCCGACGATCCCGTCACCGTTGTTGCCCGCGTCCGGCCAGACACACGGCGATCGCCAGAATCCGCGGTGGATTCGTCATCGCTCTCATTCCTCCTGACGCTCGAGCACGGTATGCATCGGGGCGATGCCGAAGAACATGGCGAGAATCTCAAAGCCCTTGCCCCTGACGTTGGCCGCGCTGAACCGGATGCGATCGCCGGGAGCGGCGTCGAATTCGGCGTAGCGTCGTGAGATGGTGTTGTGCACCCGAAGCCGGTGGTGCCCCGGGGTCAACGGGAGCGTGACCGAATCGCCGTATCGGAGAATGGAGTTGGGGCCGCCGTCAACGGAAGCGTACAGCTCCCGCTCCTGCATGTCCGCGGGCGACGTGCGTTCCACCGTGAGCGTGGCCTGGTCTTCTGGCACGCTGTGTCAGGGTCAGCGCGCAGGAGCGCAGCGTTCAGGCTGGACCGGCTTGGGCAGCAGGAGCGGCGCCGGCGTCACGGAGCCGGCGGCGGCGAGCTGGTCGAAGGCCACCTGCTGCAGCGCCTTGGCCTCGCGGCTGGCCAGTCCCAGCTCGTAAGCCGAGCATTCGTTTTCGCCCAGCGATCGTGGATCGCGTCCGGTGAGGCTGCCGAAGACGACGAGCGCTTCGAGGTAGTACCCGTGCGTGCTGGCGTGATAGCTGTCGTAGGTCCAGAGATTGAGCTTCTGCGGTTCGATCCCATCGTAGGGATTCGGATCCGCCACGCCCGCCTGCATGGCACGCGTCCACGTTTCGCCGACCGGAATCACCGACGTGATTCCGGGGGCCCCGGCCGCGGCCTTGTCGTTTGCCGCGCGCACGTCTCGAGCCATCGCCTCGATCGGCTTGCCGGACCAGGCGCGCTGCGGCGGGTACGTCTGGTCGGCGCGCGACCATGTGGCCATCAGATGGATCTCGACCATCGGGTTGCGGCTTCGCAGGAACTCCGCCATCTGCCGGCTCGTCGCGATCAGCTTGGCGGGATCCCCGGGCTTGTCGGCATCCAGCGTGCTGTAGCCGTGCATCACGACGACGTCCCAGGGACGCCGGCCGATCACACCGAGCTTGTTCTCGAGGTGGAAGTCGAGGCCGGTGCCGCCGCGCGTCTCGAGGTAGACGTCGTAGTCGAGGCCCGCTTGATCGGCGAATGACTTGAACAGCGCCGGCACGCCGCCAATGCCTTCGGTGTTGAGGTCCGTGACGGTGTCGGCGCGATAGAACCGCACGGCCGATCCGGCGCCGTAGGTAAAGGAGTTCCCGACGAACAGGACGCTGCTACGGGTCTGGGCGTCAGCGACGGCCCCGCCCAGCCCGAGCATCGCGAGCGTCAGCAGACACGAGGCGAGCTTCACGTCGCGGATTATAGTCCCTGTCGGACGTCCTCTTCACGAGCGGATGGTGGCGGGACGGTCGATGTTCGGAAGAAATGCGGCCAGCAGCCCGATCAGCGGAAGGAACGAGCAGACCTGGTAGACCAGCTCGATGCTCGTGCGATCGGCGAGCGCGCCGAGCACGGCCGCGCCAATGCCTGCCACCCCGAACGCAAGACCGAAGAACGCTCCGGAGATCATCCCGATGTTGCCGGGCATCAGCTCCTGCGCATAGACGACGATCGCCGAGAACGCCGACGAGAGGACGAGGCCGATCACGACCGTCAGGATCACCGTCCAGAACAGGTTCGCGTACGGCAGTGCGAGGGTAAAGGGGAGCACGCCGAGGATCGAGAACCAGATGACGTACTTTCGACCAAGGCGATCGCCGACCGGTCCGCCCAGCATCGTGCCCGCCGCAACGGCGCCGAGGAACACGAATAAATCGATCTGCGCGACCCTGACCGACACGCCGAAACGTTGAATCAGGTAGAACGTGTAGTAGCTGCTCAGGCTGACCATGTAGATGTACTTCGAGAAGATGAGCGCAATCAGCACGGCGAGCGACCGCCTGACGATGCGTGGAGGCAACGTCGGATGCGGCGCCTGTCGGTGCGCGTGCCGCCGCGCCTGCTGGAGCGCGAGCTGCGGCGATGCCCAGCGGCCGACGCCGGCGAGGATCGCGATGCCGAGCAGCGCGGCCAGCGAGAAGTAGGCGACGCTGGGGCGCCCGTACGGCAACACGACGAAGGCGGCCAGGAGCGGCCCGAGCGACGACCCGACGTTGCCGCCGACCTGGAAGAACGACTGGGCGAAGCCGTGCTGTCCGCCAGAGGCCATGCGGGCCACCCGCGACGATTCTGGATGGAAGATCGCGGAGCCCATCCCCAACGTCGCGGCGCCGAACAACAACAGCGGAAACGTCGGGGCGTACGCCACCATCAGCAGGCCGGCGAACGAGAGGGCCATGCCGGCCGAGAGCGAATACGGCTGCGGACGCTTGTCGGTGTAGAAGCCGATCACCGGTTGCAGGAGGGAGGCGGTGCCTTGAAACACCAGGGTGATGAGCCCCACCTGCGCAAAGCTCAGTGCCAACCCGGTTTTGATCAGCGGATAGATCGCCGGCAGCAGCGACTGATTCAGATCGTTCAGGAGATGGCAGAAGCTGATCGCGCCGAGGACGCCGTACGCCGTCTGCTCCTGACGCGCTCGAGTTGCCGTGATCACGATCCAAGCATACGAGGAATGGCGTCAGGACGCCGGTGTGCCGGTTAGTAGCCCCGCACGATCGGTTTGCCGGCATTCGGTTGGCCGCGCTTGTCGACCATCACTTCGCCGCCTTTGATCACCACGACCGAGGTGAGGAAGTTCCAGTACCCGTCGAAGGGGTTGCCGCCGAGCACCACGAGATCGCCCAGCTTCCCCGCCTCGATCGTACCCAGTTCTTTTTCGCGGCCGATGAACTTCGCCGAGTTGGGACCCATGATTGTGATCAGATCGGGAACCGAAAAGACGAGATTCAAGGTCTTGAGCTCGTGCGCGAGCGCCGCCGACGCGTTGAACGTCGTGTCGGTGGCGTACGTCACCTCGACGCCCGCGTCGTAGAGCGTGCGCAGGTTGACCGGCATATAGCCGGCCTCCTGGCCCACGCCCTGGCTGTCGACGATGCCCTCGGGCCAGGGCTTGCCGTCGCGGAACTTTGGCTTGTTGTCGTGGCTGAAGACGTCGAAGTTCGGCGAGCCGAAGCCGGTGATCGAGGCCACCTGCGCACCGGCGGCGGCGACTTCTCTTGCCTGTTCCTTCGTCACCCAGTTGATGTTCACCGAGTGCACCAGCTTGCGGGCGCCGAGGCGAACCGCGGCGACCAGCGACAGGTCGCTCACGGCGTGAACCTGGAACTCGACGCCGAGCTTCCGCGCTTCGTCGATGCCGGCAGCCAGGTTCTTTGTTTCCTGCTCTGTCGGGTTGTACGGCCACACCACGTTGGGATAATGCACCTCCGCGATCGAGTCGGCGCCGTCCTTGACCGCCTTGGCGACAGCGGCGCGGACCTCGCGTTCGTCCTTCAATCGCGGCGTGGGGACCTGGCCGGAGGCGATGATGCGAGGGCCCTTGATCTCGCCGCTCTCGATCTTTCGTTTCAGCTCGACGATGCCGGCGTTGTCGTCACCGCCCGACTGGACGGTGGTGACGCCCGATTCCAGAAGCTCGCGCATCCGGTCGGCCGCCAGTTCTTGCATCCACGTCGCGACGGCTTCTGCCCCCCGCGCCTGGACGATGTGGCGGTGGGTGTCGATGAATCCGGCGATCACGGTCATCCCCGTGGCGTCGATGACCCTCGCGCCCTGCGAAGCCGGCGGCGCCGCACCTTCGGCCACCGAGGCAATTCGGCCGTCCTTGATCACGACGGCACCCTGTTCGATCACGCGGCCAGGTCCGGCGACAATCCGGGCGTTGGCGATGACGAGGTTCTGCGCTGCCGCGCCGCTCGCCAGGGCGAGGCTTGCGGCCAGCGACAGGGACAGAGCCGTAATCGTTCGGTTCATGATGGCGGGAATTGTACCGGGATCCGGGGAACCTCGACGAGGCCTTCCAGGTGGGTCCGCGTTTCGGCGAGCGTCGATGCCACCAGCGTCGCACCGGCTTCTCTCAGGAGCTGCGTGCTTTCATCCGCGAGGCCCGGTGGTGCCCAGCGCCCCACCAGGATGCGAAGGTCGGGCATGGTTGCGTGAAGTCGCTTCACCAGGTAACGCGTTCTTGGCGAAGGGCTCGGCGGCAGATCGGCAAGGCACACCACCGATACGCGCTGCGCCTGCACCAGTGCGACGAGCTCTGACGCCTGAAGGCGCGTCTTCGTGATCTCGAGTGTACGCGGAGCGGCGCGGCGTCGAACCGCCACCCGAGGTACTTGCCGAGCCAGACCTCGATGCGATCCGCGCATCAGAGACGGTTGAGCGGGAGCACGCTTCCTGAAGCGCTCGGAGGGGGCGGAGGGAACGGTCACGCACGGAGAAACAGAGGAACGGAGGTTTCATTTATTACGTACGTCGCAAAGCCTCCGCGCTCGATGTTTCTGCGTACGTGTGACCGGCCAGATTATCGGCGGGGCAATCGAGGTCCATCGGATCCTTGGCCCGCTCGGCACCTGCGATTCGTCGTTCAACGAGCCGTTCCAGTCATCTACAAAGGGATCGCGCTCGACTCGCACTACCGGGTCGACCTGATCGTCGAGGATCAGGTCGTCGTCGAGGTGAAATCATGGGCTGACACGCTTGATAGCCCGCCGGAGGCGGGCGTCACCGGCGGAATCTCCGTTCCTCCGCGCCTCCGTGTGAATCCGTTCCCTCCGGAGCCTCCGGCGCCTGGTTGTCAAAAGGTGCGGGATAATTGATCGAATGTCGCTTACGGCCAGACCGGCGCAAGGCGCCGCCCTCTTTCTTCTTCTTATCCTCTCCGTCGCAGCCGCCACACCATCCGAAGCCCAGCTTCCGTTGATTGACGGTCCGCCGGCGCCGGTCGGGACCGCGGCCATCACGCGTGACGATCGCGGCCGCGCGACGATGCGGGCGGTGCGTCTGACGACACCGATCGCGCTCGACGGCCTGCTCGACGAAGCGGCGTACACGGCGGTGACGCCGGTCAACGACTTCATCCAGCAGGCGCCGCGCGAAGGCGAACCCGCCACCGAACCGACCGAGCTCTGGGTCTTCTTCGACGACACCAACCTGTACATCTCGGTGCGGTGCCTCGACAGCCAGCCCGAACGCGAGATTGCCACCGAGCTTCGCCGTGACAACGCCGGCCTCATCGCCAACGAGAGCATCAGCATCGTCCTCGACACCTTTTACGACCGACGCAACGGCTTCACGTTCCAGACCGGCCCGCTCGGCACCATTCGAGAGCAGGCGATTATCGACGGCCAGTTGAACGAGAGCTGGAACACGGTGTGGGACTCGCGCTCGGCGCGGTCCGATCGTGGCTGGACGGCGGAGATGGTGATTCCGTTCAAGTCCCTGCGGTACGCCGGCGCGGGCGGCCAGGTGTGGGGCATCAACGTGCGGCGCATCGTCAAGTGGAAGAACGAGCTTTCCTTCCTGACCCCCGTGCCGGCCGCCTACGGACAGGGCGCGGTCAATCGGCTCAACGTCGCCGCGACGCTGGTCGGAGTCGAAACGCCGCTCCAGTCGAAGAACCTGGAATTGAAGCCCTATGCGACCTCGTCGCTGGTCACCGACAGAGCCGCCGAACTGCCGGTGTCGAACGACCTGACGAAGAACGTGGGACTCGACTTCAAGTACGGGCTCACCAGGGGGCTGGTCGTCGATGCGACCATCAACACCGACTTCGCGCAGGTCGAGGAAGATCTGCAGCAGGTGAATCTGACGCGGTTCAGCCTGTTCTTTCCGGAGAAGCGCGAGTTCTTCATGGAGGGGCAAGGCATCTTTGCATTCGGCGGCGCCCCGCTCGTCTCCTTCGGCGGCGGAATCGGGCGCGAGGTCCCGATTCTGTTTTTCAGCCGGCGGATCGGCTTGAGCCAGGGGCAGGCGGTGCCGGTCGTGGCCGGCGGACGGCTGACGGGCCGCGCCGGCGCGTACAGCATCGGCGCGCTGAACATCCAGACGGACGACAAGCCGTCAGCCGGCGCGGCCGCGACCAATTTCTCGATCGTGCGGATCAAGCGGAATATCCTGCGCCGCAGCAGCATCGGCTTCATCTCGACTCGCAGGGATCCCGGGACGATTGGCGACTCGAATATCGCCGCGGGTCTCGACGCCAACTTCGACTTTTACGACAACCTCGGCTTCAGCGGGTACTACGCGCGGACGACCCCGGGCGCCGCCGCGGCAGACTCGAGCGCGAGCTACCGCCTGCTCGGCGTGTATGGTGGCGACCGCTACGGCCTCGAGGCGGAGCACCTGGCGATCGGCGCGGAATTCAATCCTGAGGTGGGCTTCGTGCGGCGCACGGACTTCCGCCGCACGCACGGCAAGGCGAGGTTCAGCCCTCGACCGCGCGACAGCAGGCTGGTGCGCAAGCTGTCCTGGGAGGCCGGGTTCGATTACGTCGAGGACGAGGCGCGGACGGTCGTGCAGAACCGCGCCGCCGTCGGGGCGTTTCGCACCGAGTTCAACAGCGGCGACTGGCTGTCGGCCGACTACGAGCGCGAGTACGAGTTCGTCCCGCGTGACTTCCCGATCGCCACCGGCGTGGTCGTGCCGTCGGGCGGCTACGAGTATTCCAGTCTCCGCCTCGGCTACAACATAGGCCAGCAGCGCAAGGTCTCGGGGCAGTTGTCAGCGGCGGCCGGGTCGTTCTATGGGGGCGGCAGCAAGAAGGAAGCGTCGTACAGCGGATACGTGGGATTCGGCCCCCACTTCGCGATCGAGCCCGCGGCCTCGCTCGCCTGGGTCGACATTCCGTACGGGCAGTTCACGGCCCGGGTCCTCAGCGCCAGAACCATCGTCACGCCGACCCCGCGGATGATGCTGAGCGGCCTGATGCAGTACAACGCCGCGGCGCATTCGCTCAGCTCGAGCGCGCGGCTTCGCTGGGAGTACCGTCCTGGCAGCGAGCTTTTCGTGGTCTATAGCGACGGGCGCGATACGCTCGGGACCGGCATTCCCGCCGTCCTCAACCGCTCGCTGGCCTTCAAGATCACCCGCCTCCTGCGCTACTGACGCGCGGTCTACCGCCTCACGGCAGGTTTCTGGAAGAACTGCGGGACGAGAAACGTCAGGAATCCGTTCACATCGCCGCTGACTCCATAGACTTCTCCAGCGTCCGGATTGAACGCCACGCCCGCGAATCCGGTCGCGCGCATCGACGGCCCGCGAATAATCATCCGAGGCGGCACGTTGCCGTTGTCGTCGATGTTCCACACACCGATGAAGCCCGCCTGCAGGAGCTGCGGCACGCCGCCGCGCGCCCGCTGTGGTCCTTCCTCGGTGAGCAGGCGCAGCTTGTTCAGCGATGCTTCGCTGTCGTACAGATCGGCAGCTTTCTGAGGCTGCGGGTCCTGCGAACGGAACGCCTGCACCGCGAGATAGATCTTGCCCCGCTCGGGATCGATCGAGACCTGTCGAAACCGTCCGATCGCCCCGGTCAGCGGACCTCCGATGGTGCGCTTTGGAGCGACGTCGCCGTGATCGAGAAGGTTGAAGACGAACAGCCCGTTCGGGCCTCCGGGTGCGCGGCTGGCGACGACGATCGCGTTGTTCTTCGCATCCGACGCGACGCCGACGATCTCGCGGAACTGCGTCTTCGGACCGCCGATCACCCGCTTGGGCCGCGCATTGCCCTTCGCAAGACGATCGAAGATGAGCACCGCGCGCGCGCTCGGATCGCCGGCGAGAATCTCGCCGCTCACCGGGTCGACGCTCGCGGTGTGCGGCCGGATGAGCCCGGTATCCGCTCCCTGAATCACGCGCAGCGGCGGCTCGTTGCCCGTCGCGCCACCGCGGAATACGAGGATCGCGCCCGACAGGGCCACCGGGACGATGATCTCGTCGTTGACGTGGTCGTACGCGATGCCGTGCATCGTGCGGCTGAGATTCGTGGTCTGACCTTCGATGATCCGGTCCGGAGCGACGTTTCCGTTTGCCAGCCTGGCAAACGCCGAGATTCTCGGCACGCTCACTCAATTCGGGACCAGCAGCTCGCCGCGCTTGCTGTCGTAGGCCGCGGCCGACGCATTGGTGAACCCGGTCGTCGGCGTGCCGGCCGGCGCATTACGGATGATCCGTTTCGGTGCGACGTCACCGGTCGCCTCGATGTCGAACACCACCGCGGTGTGATCGCCGTAGTTGGCGACCCAGATCTCGCGGTTCCTGGCATCGAACACCACGCCCACCGGACCGATGATGCCGGTGCGGGGGCCGCCGATGACACGTGACGGCCCGACGTTGCCCTCGGCCGCCTTCGCGAAGATGAGGATCGAGTTCGACCCGTAGTTGGCCACCGCCAGCTCGCGCCGCTGGCGATCGACGTCAATCCCCATCGGCCACGCCAGCTGCGTGCGGTCGCCCTGAATGGTGCGAATCGGCGGGATGTTTCCGTCCCCGGCGGCACGAAACACGCGAATCGACGGCAGCTCGAATCGCCCCGGCTTGTACTCCCCTGGCAGCAGCACGACGTCGTCGGCATACGACCGCATCTCGGTCCAGTTGCCGTGGTTGGCGGTGAAGACCTCGTTGCCGGGGCCATCCAGGTAGACGCCGTGCGGGTCGGCGAGCTGCGTCTTCTCGCCCCGGATCGTCCTGAGCGGGCGGTCGATCCCCGAGGCCGAGCGGGCGTAGATCGAGATGCCCTGGTACTGCTGGCTGGTGACCGCGACTTCGTCACGCATCTGGTCGAGCGAGAGGCCCCAGGATTGGTGCGGAACCTCGAGATCGCGGACCGGCTTCACGTCGCCGTGCTGGTCGTAAGAAAAGATGGAGACGCCGCCGCCGTCATTGTTGACGACCCACGCCTCACGCCGCTTCGGGTCGAGCGTGACACCCGCGATGAATCCCAGATCGGCCTGCGGGCCGACGATCTGCCTCTTGGGTTCGGTGACCTTGTCGGACGGGGCGCCGGGCTTGCGGTCGTAGATGAGGAGCGAACTGCGGTTCTCGTCGCTCATCACGACGACGTCATTTTCAGGATCGACGGCGATGCCGTCGAACGTGGGATGTGGATCGCCGACGATGCGGAGCGGCGCCACGTCTCCGCCAACCACGCCCTTCCCTGGCCAGTCGGACGGGACCGCGTCATCGCCGGTCACGGCCGCCGTACGGCCCCGGGTTTGAGCGTACGCGAGGCCGGGCATCGCGCACATATCGCCGGATTCGGCGGCCCTGAGCATCGGCAGCGCGGTTGCGGCCGAGATCGGACCTGTCGATCGAGCCACGAAGACGAAGGGCGCCACCGCCACGGCCAGCAGGATCGTGAAACGAAGCATCATCCCCTCCGGCCGGCATTATAAGTTACTGCTGCTGCCTGGGCTGACTCGTTACTGCGGCGTCACCACCGGCCACTCCTGGGGCCGCCAGCGGCCCCGCGTCGCCAGATAGAACAGCAAAGCAACCCCCGCGGCGGCCAGGACGAGCAGCGCGTCCGACGCGTTGCTGCTCGAGAACAGCCAGGCGATGAGAGCCAGCGCCACGCCCGCCACGAGATCGCCGCCGGGGACGCTGAACGCCGCCGGACTGCCGGCGCGGCGCCGCAGTATCGGCACCGCCGCGCAGGTGGCGGCATACGTCACGAGGCGGATCACCGTGCTCAGGCGGACCAGCGAGAGGAACGTCCCCGTCACGGTCAGCAACGCCACGCCGATCGCCGTGATGACGACGGCGACGTGCGGCGTCCGGAAGCGCGCATGCGTCCGGACGAAGAAGGGCGGCAGGTCGCCCTGCTCGCCCATGGCGAAGAGCAGGCGCGAGCCGGCGAGCAGCACGCCGTTGAGCGTGCCGAGGATCGAGACGAGCGCGCCGACGGCAATGAAGGCCGCGCCGTATTGTCCGAACAACCGCGCGCCGACGTCGGCCAGCGGACGCTCGGACGAGGCGAGGTCGGGCACGACGCCAATCGACACCGCCTGGATCGCGATGTACAGGACGGTCGCGAGCGCCGTCCCCGTCAGCAGCGCGAACGGCAGGTCGCGCCGTGGATCGCGCGCCTCGCCGGCGGGAATCACGGCGTTCTCGAAGCCAGTGAAGGCGAAGACGAGCAACAGGACCGCCGCCGAGAAGCCGGAATACTCCGGGGGACCAGCCGCCGAGTACCTGGCCGGATCGATGAAGAAGCTGCCGCCGACGACGAGCAGCAGCAGCGGCAGGAGCTTTCCGATCGTAAAGATGTTGTTGAAGATCGAAGCCTGACGGACGCCGCGGAGGTTGACCACCGTCACGCCGACGACCACGATGGCTACGGCCGCCGCGCGCGCCGGGCCTGGAGCCGACACCGGCAGGAACAGGCCGAGGTAGTCAGCAAAGAGGTTGCACAGTGCCGCGAATCCGGTGAGTCGGGCCAGCCACGCCAGCCATCCGATCTCGAAGCCGACGAGCGGCCCGAACGTCGCGCGGCCGTAGAGATACAAGCCGCCGGTCTGGTTGAACCGGCTGCTCACCTCGGCGAAGCACAGGATGATCAGGAACACCGGAATCGCGCAGGCGACGTACGCGAGCAGGCTGTAGTCACCCGCCAGCGCGTGCACCCGCGACGGCAGGCCGAAGATGCCGGCGCCGACGATGAAATTGAGGACGAGCGCGACGAGGTCCCATCTGCGGATCGCGCGCAGCAGTCGCGTGGGCGCCTCGGGTTGGCTCAAGGTCCTGGCTCTCGGCTACGGAACCCAGCCGGGCAGCGCCGCGATGGAGGCCTGCACCGGGGGGTCGCCGTCCGCCTTCGCGATTTGCGGGTTGCCGCCCGAGAGGAGTGTCACCGACTTGGCCTTGCTCGCACCTGGCTGGGCGTTCATGATCTCCAGTCTCGTGTCATCCTGAGTGTGTCACAGGGCCGGCCGACAGAGACCCGACCACCTTGACAGCCGCGTTCGGACGGACGGATCATGCGTGGTCGAGCTTCGTCATGCCCGCCGGTGGCGGGCGCATAGTCATATAGCCATAGAGGAATCCTGACGTGCGATATCGTTTCGTGATCGTATCGGTCGCCCTGGTCGCGGCCGCGGCATTCACCTCCTCCCTGTCGGCGCCGGTGACGGCGCAGGCTCAGGCCGGGGCTCGCGCTTACGTGCCGCCAAAGACCGCCAGCGGCCAGCCTGATCTTCAGGGGATCTGGCGGCCCTGGAATCTCGCGAAGTACGACCTGGAGGACCATGGCGCCAAGCCGGGCGTGCCGGCCGGGCGAGGCTTCGTCGTCGATCCACCTGACGGCAAGATCCCGTATCAACCGTGGGCGCTCGAACACCGCAAGAAGAACTACGCGGGCACTCTGACGCTCGATCCCACGAAGCATTCGGATCCGCTGGCGAAATGTTTCCTTCCCGGCGTCCCGCGCATCACGTACCTGGGATGGCCGTTCCAGATCCTGCAGACCCCCGAGCACGTCGCCATCTACTACGAGTGGAGTCATCGCCGGCGCTTCGCGGCGCTGGGCAACCCGCCGCTGCCGCCGCACGATGACGTCGCCAACTGGAATGGCGTCTCACGGGCGCGTTTCGACGGCAACTCGCTGGTGATCGACGTGACCAACTTCAGCGGCTACGCCTGGCTCGACATGGCGGGCAATTTCAGCAGCGACGCGCTGAAGGTGGTCGAGCGATACACGCTGCTCAACGCCGACACCCTGCAGTACGAAGCCACGATGACAGACCCAAAAGTGTTCACGCGGCCGTGGACGATCAGAATGCAGCTTCAGCGTCAGAAGGATATTGGACTGCTGGAGTACGAGTGCCTGGACATGCTGGACCAGGTCGGCGTTCCCCACACGTGGCCGAGAGATTTCGAAGCCCCCGAGCCCCCGGCGGCGGCCCGTTGATCGTCGTCTGAGGAGCCATCATGAATACTCTTGTCCGTCGCCTTCTTACGATCACGGCACTCGTGGGTGCGCTGGTCATCACGTCAATATCGCTCTCTGCCCAGGGCCGCGGCGGTGGACCGCCGGCTCAGGCTAAGCCCCCGGGGCCCGTGCCACGTACGGCCGACGGCAAACCCGATCTCAGAGGCGTCTGGAGCGGCGCCGGCAGAGTCGGCTTCACGCACAGCGCGCTCATCGAGGAGCACGAAGGGGGCTTCGGCATCTCGGCGGGCAGGAGCCTGATCCTCGACCCGAAGGACGGCGTGATCCCGTACAGGCCAGCTGCGCTGGAGGAGCGGAACCGGCGCCGGGACGATGTCAACGCCTACGAAGACCGGGCCAGCCACTGCGAAGCCTACGGCGCGGCACGCCTGCACCAGTTCACGCACGACATCCAGTATGTGGGCGATCTGATCATCATCGAGTCAGGCACACCCACGCGTCAGGCACGTATCTTCGACCTGAAAAAGACGAAGCACCTGCCCGGCACCTTCCGTTTCTGGATGGGCGATTCGATTGTCAGGTGGGAAGGCGACACGTTCGTGATCGAAACCACCAATTTCAACGGCAAGACCTGGATGGGTTTCGGCGATTATCACGGCCCGGATGCGGTGCTCGTCGAGCGCTACACCATGACCGACTCGGACACTATCCGGTGGACGCAGACGATTACCGATCCCGAGACCTTTACACAGCCGTGGACGATGGACTCGGCCTTCCCTCTGGCGCGGCGCCCGAACCTTGCCGTCTCGGACCGCGATAACGAGGACGACTGCAACGAGGGAAACGTCCAGGTCAGGCACCTGAAGAACAGCTACGAGAAAGAGCACGGGCTTTTGGTTCCGAAGCCCCTCTCTACGTGGCGCTGACGTAGTCAGCCACTCACCCACCGGCCCTTCGAGGGCCGGTGGGACGCCCATCGTGGCGCCCCCCGTATGCAATCCTCCCGGCTGGCATCGAGGCCGATGCAGAAACATTCCAACGTATTAATCGCGGCGATCTGCGTTTTTTTCTTGCCAGGCGTCTCGGCTGGGCAATCCGTTCCACCGGCGGATGCGACCGACCGTCCAACCATCCGGGCTATGCGCCTGGGAGACCAGGATCGGGTGACGGTGGACGGCCGTCTGGACGAGCCGTCGTGGGAACGCGCCGAGCCGGCGAATGTCTTCATCCAGTCCGAGCCGCGAAACGGTGAGCCGGGAACCGAGCGCACCGACATCCGTGTGATGTTCGATCGCGACCACCTCTACATCGGCGCCCAGTTCTTCGACTCGGATCCTGGCGGCATGCTGGGCAACCAGATGGTTCGCGACGGCGGGCTGGGATCCGACGACCGCTTCATGTGGGTGCTCGACCCGTTCAACGACCTTCGCAGCGGCTACTTCTTCGAGACCAATCCCGCGGGGGGCATGAGTGACGCGCAGTTGGTTCCGGCGGCATCCGCCTCGTTCGGCGTGTCGCAGAACCGGGCGTGGAACGGCATCTGGCTGGTTCGCACCGAGCGCCACGACCGGGGCTGGACGGCGGAGGTCGAGATTCCGTTTGGCACGCTGAACTTCGACCCGCAGTCCACCGAATGGGGCGCGAATTTCCAGCGGACCGTCCGCCGCAAGAACGAGGAGAACTTCTGGAGCGGCTGGGCGCGCAACCAGGGACTCTTCAACCTCGCATCCGCGGGCCGAATCATCGGGATCAGCGACGTCAGCCAGGGCCTGGGCCTCGACATCAAGCCCTATCTGCTTGGCACCTCCTCGTCGCTGCCCCAGGGGCAGCGCCCTACCGTCTTCAAGGGCAACGAGGGGATCGACTTTTTCTACAACGTCACGCCGCAGTTGAAGGCGAACCTGACCATCAACACCGACTTCGCACAGACGGAGGTGGACGATCGGCAGGTGAACCTGACGCGCTTCCCGCTGTTCTTCCCCGAGAAGCGCGACTTCTTCCTGGAGAGCGCGGGCAATTTCGATTTTTCACGAGAGCCTGCGACCGACATGGCGGCGTTTTTCTCGCGACGCGTCGGCCTTGACGCGAATGGACGGCCGCAGGCCATCGACTATGGCGTGAAGGCGGCAGGCGCAGCGGCGGGACTCAACCTCGGACTGATGCACGTGCGCACGGCGGACCAGCCGTCGGCGCAGGGCGAAGAGTTCACCATCGTCCGCCCCAAACGGCAGTTCTTCAGGCAGTCGTATGCCGGTCTCATCTATACGAGGCGCGCGACGCGCAGTTCGGCCGTCCCCGATCGGCAGACCATCGGCGGCGACTTCATGCTGGCCACCTCCACCTTCCGCGGGTCGCAGAACCTGCAGGTGAGCGGCTACTTCCTCAGGACCCCTGACGGGATACGGAATGGCGACGACGCCGCGTGGGGGATTCGGACGCTGTATCCGAACGACCGCTGGCAGGCCAGGTTGAACATCAAGGAATTACAGAAGAACTTCGACCCGGCGGTCGGCTTCGCACAGAGAGTCGACAACCGGGAGTACAACGGCCGCCTGAAGTTCGCTCCACGTCCGAAGAACAGCAGGCTCATTCGCCAGGCGGGTGTCGAGCTCTGGCTCGATTTGTTCACCGACACCAGCGGACGCTGGCTGGAACGCAACAATCAGATCATCTTCGACGTGGATCTCCAGTCAGGCGACGGGGCCAGCTTCTACGTCAATCCCGTGTACGAGCGCCTGCCCGAACCGTTTCGTATCTCACGCGATGTGACGCTGCCCACCGGCGCCGAATACAACTTTCTGCGATACGCGTTCAACGTTCAAACCGCGAATCGACGAATGATTGCGGTGAACGCTGGCGTCTCGGTTGGAAGCTTTTATTCCGGAGATCGCCGTGAGTTCGAGGGGACGGTGAGTCTGCGTCCCTATCGTGGCGTACTGGCGCAGTTGACCGGACAGTTCAACGATGTCGAGCTGGCCGAGGGACGATTCTCGACCAAGGTCATTCGCGCCGTCATCAACACGCAGTTCAACCCTTTCATTTCGGTGTCCAACAACGTGCAATACGATTCCGTGAGTCGCGGACTCGGCTGGCAGGCCCGCTTCCGCTGGATCACCAAGCCCGGCAACGATCTGTACTTCGTCTGGATGAACAACTGGCTCGACCTCGACGATCGGCTGAGCACGGTCGAGCGCAGCGCGGCCGTCAAGCTGCTCCACACGTTTCGGTTCTGACGTGGGGCCGAGGATGCTCTCCGCGTGCGCCGTGGCGGTCCTGCTATGCGTGCAGGGCTGCCAACGACATCCCGACACCGCTGCGGCGGCGCGGGTCGCGAGCATGGGGACCCTTTCCGGCACCGTGGGGGCGCCCACACCATTCCGGGCCGCCAGGGTTCATGCGGTCAACGTCGCGAGCGGCGTCCGGTACATCGTGTTCACGAGCGGAGGGCGGTATCGGGTCGGCAACCTGTTTCCGGGGACCTACGAAGTGTCGGTCGAGAAGAACGGGTTCCACGCCGACGCGCGGCAGGTCAGGGTGAATGGTGATGAGGTGGCGACCGCGGACTTCTCTCTTCGAGTCGTCCCGTCGCACGCGGTTCCGCAGGCGGGCACCATGGGTCCGGCCCGGACGTGGGACCGAACCGGTGTGCAGCTCCTGCCGTTCGACGAGTTGTATCCGCCGGAGCCGGCCCGTGATCTCCTGACCAGGCACTGCCTGTACTGTCACGGGCTCAATTCCTTGTCGACGCGTCCGCGCAGCCAGGCCGCATGGGATGCCGCCATCGACGTGATGAGCGATCCAAACTCGCAGCGAGGCGTTCGCATTCCCCCGGGGTCGCTGTCGGCCGCAGATCGCCAGCGAATCGTCACCTACCTGGCGACTTACTTCGGCCCAGGCAGTGCAAGGCGCGCCGTACGCGCCGATGACGAATTGCCACTCGATGAAGCCGTGCTCTCCCGTGCCCTGTTCATTGAGTATCCGCTGCCCCGTGATCCGAAGGTGGGTCAGAAGGACACCGCGCGCACCGTGTACGCCACGTCGTTCGATCGGCAGGGTAACGTCTGGTACACCGACACCGCTGCGCCGCACCGGGTCGGGCGTCTCGATCCCCGCACCGGGGCCGCGACCGACTACGTCCTGCCCGATCCTGAAGCCTTGCCGCACGGCCTGACCATCGATGCGCAAGGCATGGTGTGGTGGGTGGAGAACAACGCGTTTCAGCTCGGGCGTCTCGACCCTGGCACAGGGTCAATGGTCCGCTACCCGATGGATCCACGCGGTGAGGTGCCCCGCGGACAGGGACACACGCCGACCCTGGACTCACGGCAGAATATCTGGTTCACTGCGGTGATTGGCAACCGCATCGGCACATGGAACCGGCAGACCGAACAGATCACCATGTGGGCCCCGCCCACGCCCGACTCCTGGCCATACGGGATCGTCGTGGACGAGCGCGACCAGGTGTGGTTTGCCGAGTCGGCCAAGTGCAAGGTAGCGAGATTCGATCCGCTGACGGAAACGTTTACGGAGTACGTGCCGCCGACGCAGCCGTGCGTGACCGCGCGGGTCGCGCTGGACTCGAAGGGGATGGTTTGGTACGGAGTGGCGAGTGCGGCAAAGCTGGGAAAGCTCGACCCGGCGACCGGGACGATCGTCGAGTACGATTTTCCGACGCCGCTCTCGGAACCGTACGACGTGTCGGCCGATCCTCAGGACAACATCTGGACGACGGACGGAGGCTCCGAGGGAGGATTGGTCCGCTTTGACGAACGGACGAGAACGTTCAGCTACTATCCGAATCCACACGCGGCGCGGATCTCGAAGATCGAGATCACTCGAGAAGGGGCCGTGTGGTATCCGTTCAAGGGAGAGCGTGACGGTGGCATCGGCGTGCTGTATCCCGACGCGGCTCGAATCACCACGCTCGGAGCGTATCGATAGTCCCTTTACGTGCGTGCCACCGCGCACTCGCGTGATCGCTGACGCGCCCTGAGCGACAGCAGCGCGGTAGCCCGGTTCAGTCGCGCGGGGGGCGCACGGGCACCTGTGCGCCCCCCACCGTCGGTTCGCGATAGCGCCACAGGTAGTCGTACATCGTCTCCACCTGGACCACGACACGCGGCGGAGCCTGGTTGAACTCCTTGAAGTCGGACATCGTGACCTCTTTCCTGATCTCGCTCAGGCTCTTGCCGGCGACGATGCGTTCGAGGACGCGGTCGCGCACCGCCTGCAGGTACCGACGAAACTCGACGAACGCCTGCTGCTGGGTCTGCGTGAACTTGTCGTGGCCTTCGAGGACGATCTTCACATCGGGCAGCAGCGACAACGTCGTCAGCGCCTTGAGCGAGTTGTGCACGTCCAGGTCGCGAAAGTCGGGAAGGATGTTCCTGCCGCGGCCGAAGTCCGGCGCGAACATCACGCCCTCGGACGGCACGTGCACGTAGATCATGTTGTCGCTGTGCGTGGGGCCGAGATGGAGCAGGACGACCTTCATGCCGCCAAGCTCGATCTCCATTCGGTCTTCGAACAGGATCTGCGGAATGATGGTCCTGCGCTTCTCACGCAGGATGTGGGGAAGGATGTTTACGTGCCCGATGCCGACCGCCGTGTCCGCGAAGACATCCATGTCGCAGATGTGACTCTGGTGATCGTGGCTCATCACGGCGTACCTGACGGGCTGGTTGAACCGGCGCTTCAGCTCCGATTTCAACCATTCCATGTTGTCGCAACTGCCGTCCACCAGGATGATGCCGGCGGGTGTCACGACGAACATCGCGTTCTGCGTGGCTCCGAAGCGGTAGACGTGCTCGGCGATCTGATTGATCGAGCGCTCGTTGGTCCACGCCGGGGTCTGGCCGGATACGGTGCTGGCGGTGAAGGCAAGAAGCCAGGCGCCGATCGAAACCACCTTGTTCAGTGACATCTGCCCGTCCCGCGCGCGTGCCGCCTATTGGGTGTTATTACCTGTCGGGGCCGCGCACACGAAGTTCGCGGCATCGTCAATGCTGCCGCTGCCTTTGTATTTCTCCATCGCCGGATAGACGCACAGGGGCCGGGTGCGAACGACGCTCCCACCGACCTTGCGCTGTCCGACGATGCGCTCGGGGGCGACGCCGCGCTCGACCCAGTTGACGAGCGGCGTCAGCGTGTCGACGTCGGTGATGCCGGCGCCTCCGCCGCAGTGGAAGCCTCCAGGAATCATGAACATCCGGTAGAAGTCAGTGGTGCTCGGCCCCATCGTCTTTTTGACCGACTCGTAGTACTTGAGACCCATCAACGGATTCAGTGCCGGCTCGGCAAAGCCCCACGACTGCAGGATCTTTCCGCCGCGTGCCTTGAACCGTGTGAGGTCGGGATCGAGCGCATTCATCAGCTCGGCGAGTGGATCGAGCTTGCTCAAATCCCGGGACGGATCGAATGACTGGTAATCGACCTCTGAGCCGGGCGTCGCGATGTACTTGAAGAAGCTTTCGCCCCAGATCCGCTTGTTCGATTTCAACGGATCGGCGCCGCCAATCTGCCACGGGTCCCAGCCGCTGCGCAGCTCGCCGCTGGCCGTGGGCACGAACACCTCGGCGGCGGGCGGCAGGCCGGGGTACCACTCCGTACCGTTCACCTCGAGAGGGCTGTAGACCGTCTGAAATGCTTCTGCCTGTTCCAGGGTGAGGCAGGTCTTCGAGTTTGGTTGTCCGGCTTCACATCTCGGGACGTCGCGCACCGGGTTGAAGCCGCAGGCGCGCGGATCATCGATGAGGCCGTCGGTCAATCCGTCCTTCGCATCGCACTGCCCATACAGCGTGTCGGCGACGAGCTTGACGTTGTCGAGGGAGACCTTTTCCAGCGCGATGGCACGCTTACGGCCGTCGACGTAATTGCCCACGAAATCAATGACCCCAGAGCCGAGCGCCAGGCCGTCGAAGTCGTCGGGAAAGCGCTGCGCGAGGATCATGCCCTGGCGTCCACCTTCCGAGCAGCCTTCGAAATACGACTTGTTCGGCGGCTGCTGATAGTAGGCGCGCATGATCGTCTTCGCGGTCGTCGAGGTCATGTGCACCGATCGATACGCGAAGTCGACGAGCTTCTGCGGCGTCTGCGCGAAGCTGGCACCAGGCTCCCGTACCGCGTCATGTCCGGTGTTGGTGGCGGCGACGGCGAAGCCGTGCTTGACGCCGTTGTCGCGCTTGTACAGCCGGGACGGCTGCGTAAACGACTCGCCGGCGAAGCCGCCGTTGCCGAACATGTAAAAACGACCATTCCACGCCGTCGGAAGGCTGACCTCGAACCGAATCTCCGGCATGATGAGGCCGCGGACGTGACAGAACTCCGGCCTGTCGCCCTGCGCCGGAACGAGCGTTGCGGTGTCAATGCCGAAGTCGTAGGTCGTGAGGCCGCGCAGGCTCGAACATGCGGTCTTCGGCCGAAGCGACGCAGGCTCCTTCCATTCTTCCAACTGGCCGGTGTACTGAGCCTGGCTGCCAGTCACCCCAACCGCCAGCGTCATCGCGATCGTCAATACCGCGAGGCGCAGCGCGTGACGATGGTGTGTTTCTCGATTCATGAATCCTCCACACTGGGGGTTGCGGATACTACACCATGCTTTGCGGCCGTTTCAACGCCCGAGCCTCACGCGCAACTACCGCGCCTGGGCTTCGCGCACGAGAATCTGTCCCTGCCTCAGGTAGTCAATCGATTTCGCCAGCACGCGCGCCGCCTCGCCGCCGGCGTGGAACCACCAGAACGACGACGGCGGCGGCTACCAGCGCCGCAATGAAGGGAACGGAAAAGCGGCGGGGAGTTGATCGGTCGCTCGGCCTTTCGCCCAGGCGTCGAAGTGATCCTGCATCACATGGCAGTTCGCGCACGCGGCCGGGTTGTTCGTCACATACGAATAGCCCTTTGCGTAGATGAAGGTGACGTAGCGCAAGCTCAGGCTTGGTGCCCGAAATTCCCGCAGAGGGTGCGGAAAATCCTCACCACCTCCTCCGTGGTGCGTGCTGGCTCGAAACGGTACGTCCAAAAGTCCAACGTATCAGAATTGGCACCCCGCTTGCTCTGTGGTTGCTGGCAGCGCAATGTTCCGCACAACGATGCTCGTAATCGTGATGGCTCTGGCCTTGGGCCCTGCTGGCTCACTCGCATGTGAGCTGTGGTGTAACAGCCCGGCGGCTGAGGACCACCACCGTGCGGTCGGCTGCCATGACGCCTCCGACGGAGAGGCGAAGGGACCGCAAATGGCACCCTCTGCCGACTGCCACGACGCCCTCGCGACAGCGCCGGCTGTCATTGAGGCTCGGAACGCGGAATCCGGGTATGTAGTCGCCTCTCCGGCGCTCTTCCAGTCGGGTTCGATCGTGCGCAGTTTCGGGAGTTTCTCAGGCTGGTCCGTTTTCAAGGTCCAGCCGCCGCGTGCCCCTTCGTCTCGCCCCGTCCTCCGGGTCTGATTCCCCTCCCCAGGCGTAGCCCTGCGCTACGCACCACGTTCCGCTTGCGTCTCCGCGCGGGAACGCGCCCGCACTGTTCCGACGGTGAGTTGATATGAAACCTTCCGCTGGCATTCACGTTCTTCTACTCCTGACACTGGGCACGGTCACCACGCCGAGGCCAGCGACCGCGCAGGAGACGGGTTTGCCGACTCCCCTGACGCTGGCTGACGTCATCCGCGTCGCCGGTGAGCGGAGGGACGAGATTGAAGCCGCCCGCGCGCGCACGCGCGCCGGCGAGGCGCGACCCGCCATCGTGTCGGCACTCGACGACCCCATGATCTCGCCGTCGCTCGACCACCTCCCCTTCATGCTGGGTGGCGCCGACGTGAGTGTGACGCTGGAGCAACAGATCCCCCTCTCCGGCATTCGACGCAGCCGCCGCGCCGGCGCCCTGGCCGACATCGACCGCCTCCGTGCGGAGGCCGACCGGACCACCCTCGACGTCGGGATTCAGGCGGCCACTGCCTTCCTGATGCTGCAGGAGCGCCGCCGGACGCAAGCGCTGGTCGCCGAGCAGGTCGGCTTTGCACGCGATGTCGTCACCGCATCGAATGCGCGGTACTCGAGCGGCACCGCGCCACAGTCGGACGTGTTGCGCGCCGAAGTCGAAGTGGCGCGCCTTGATGCATTCGCGCGGTCGCTCGTCGGCGAAGTACGCGGCGCGGAAGCGATGCTCAACGCCAGCCTCGCGCTCGATTCCGACCGACCCGTACCGCCGCTGGCGTCCGTCGCGTTCGTGGAACCGGTGCCGACCTGGGCGGCCATCAAGGCCGCGCTGACCTCGCGCCCCGAGCTGGCGGTGGGCCGCGCGGAGATCGCGCGCGCCGAGGCGGATGTGCAGGTCATGCGCGACATGTTCCGGCCGATGGCGACCATCCGCACGGGGCCGGCCTACACGATGGCCGAGGGCCGGGGCTGGATGGCGATGGTCGGCATCAGCCTGCCGATCTGGCGCGGCAAGCTCCGCGCGGGTGTCGCCGAGGCACAGGCGATGCGCGCGATGTCCGAGGCCGACCTTCGCGCCATGACGCGGATGATCGAGGGCGACGCGGCCGCGGCGGTGAACCAGCTCCAGGCCGCGCGCGATCGCCAGGACGCATTCACGACGGACGTGCTGCCGCGCGCTCGCATGGCCATTGACCCCGCCGTCGCCGGCTACAGTGCCGGCCAGTTGCCGTTGGTCAGCGTGATTGAAGCCGTGCAGGTGCTCTGGCGCGTCCAGTCCGACCTGATTGCGGCCGACACCGAACTGGGTCTTGCGTGGGCGCGTCTTGGACGCGCCATTGGATCGTACGAGGCGATCATCCCATGACTGTTATCTCTTCCGTCCGCCGCATCAGCGCCCCCGTCGTCTCGGCTGTCGTCACGGCGGCCGTCATCGGCGGCGCGCTGTGGATCCAGGACTCGCGCGGGGCATGGCCCTTTGCACCGGCATCGGCGCCGGTGGCGACGCTGCAAGGGACGATGCCCACGGCGACCACGGGCTCGGATCCCGATCACAATCGCGTGCCTGTTGACGTCACCCGGGACACGGTGCAGGCGCTCGGCATCCGGCTGGAGACCGTCGGTCGCCAGTCACTGACGCAGGACGTCCGTGCGGTGGCCACCGTCGTCCCTGACGAATCGCGGATCTCGCACGCCCACACGCGGGTGTCGGGATGGGTCGAACAGCTCGATGTCAACACCACCGGTGAGATGGTCCGCGCCGGCCAGCCGCTGCTGCGCATCTTTTCGCAGGAGCTGCTCGCGTCGCAAACCGAATACCTCGCCGCGCGCCGCACCACATCCGCCTCCGGCATCTCGAGTGTTGTAGTGGCGGGCGGCCGCACGCGTCTGGGCGTGCTGGGCATGTCCCCGGCGCAGATCGACGCCATCGAGCAGACCGGCGAACCGACACGGCTCGTGACGGTGTACGCACCGCGGAGCGGCGTCGTCGTCAACCGTGGGGTCACGGTCGGCACTTCCGTCGATCCGTCCACCACCCTGCTGACCATTGCCGACCTGTCGCGCGTGTGGGTGCTGGCGGAAGTGCCGGAGGCGAGCATCACGGCGGTGCGTCCCGGTTCGATGGCGCGGCTCGATTTCCCCGCCTCGGGCCGTGCCCCGTTCACGGCGCGCGTGGACTTCATCTACCCGACGCTCACCGAGCGCACGCGCACGCTGCGCGTCCGCTTCTCCGCCGCCAATCCCGGAGGCGCGCTGCGACCTGGCATCTACGGCACCGCCGATTTCGTGACGACCGGACAGGAGGTCCTGACGGTCCCGCGTGACGCCGTCGTTGACACCGGATTGCAGCAGCACGTGTTCGTGGCGACGGGCGATCGCTTCGAGCCGCGGCCGGTGACGCTCGGGGTGCAGCTCGCCGATCGCGTCGAGGTCCGCTCCGGTCTGCAGGAGGGTGAAGAGGTCGTCGCCGCCGGCGTGTTCCTGCTCGATTCGGAGAGCCGGCTCCGCGCGACCGGTGGCACGGGTGGGCACAATCACGGCGCACCGCCAGCCGGGGACGAGGCCCTCACACCGCCAGCCACACCGCCAGTCACACCGCGAGCCACACCGCCAGTCAGACCGCCAGTCGCACAGCCAGGCGTCGGCGCCGACGTTCCGGAGATGCCGCCGCCCCCTGTCTCGGATCCGCATGCGGGTCATCGGGAGTAACGGCGATGGTCGAACGCATCATCGAGCTGTCGGTCCGCCATAAGTGGGTCGTCTTCGGCGCGGTGATCGTCATCGCGCTCTGGGCCGCCGATTCGGCGCGGAAGACACCCCTCGACGCGCTGCCCGACCTCTCCGATCCACAGGTGATCGTCTTCACCGAGTGGATGGGACGCAGTCCGGATCTCGTCGAGGACCAGATCACCTATCCGCTCGTGCGCGCGTTGCAGAGCACGCCGGGCATCGCCACCGTGCGCGGCTACTCGATGTTCGGCATGAGCTTCACCTACGCCCTGTTCGACGAGGGCACGGACATCTACTGGGCCCGGACGCGCGTGCTCGAGCAGCTCGGACGTGTGCAGCAGTTGCTGCCACCCGGCGTGTCGCCGACGCTCGGGCCGGACGCGAGCGGCGTCGGCTGGGTCTATCAGTACGTGCTGCAGGACGCGACCGGCCGGATGGATCTCGCCGAGCTGCGCGCGTTGCAGGACTTCACCGTGCGGCCCACGCTGCAGTCCGTCGCCGGCGTGGCGGAGGTCGCCTCGATCGGCGGCTTCGAACGCCAGTACCAGATCGTCATCGACCCGGATCGGCTGGTGGCCTTCGGGCTCACGTTTGCCGACGTGACCCGATCGGTGCGCGACGCGAACGCGGAAGTCGGCGCCCGCGTCCTCGAGCTCGCCGGACGCGAGTACGTCCTGCGCGGCCGCGGCTACGTGAAGGAGCTGGCGGATCTCGAGCAGAGTGTCGTCGCCGTCGGCGCAGGCGGCACGCCCGTGCGCCTCGGCGACGTCGCCAGCGTCCGGTTCGGCCCGGAGATTCGCCGCGGCGCGGCTGACTTCAACGGCACCGGCGAAGCGGTCGGTGGCATCGTTGTCATGCGCATTGGCTCGAACGCGCTCAATGTGATTCGCGCCCTCGATGCCGAGATCGCCGCGCTCCGCCTGCCGGAGGGTGTCCGCCTCATCCCGACCTACGACCGATCGGAGCTGATTCTCGGGTCCGTCAACACGCTGACGACCACGCTGATCCAGCAGGCGATCATCGTCACGATCATCTGCCTGGTGTTCCTCTTCCACGCGCGGTCGGCGCTGGTCGTGATGATCATCCTGCCGCTGTCGGTCCTGTTCTCGTTCATCGCCATTCGGTATCTGGGGCTCTCGTCGAACATCATGTCGCTCGGGGGCATCGCCATCGCGATCGGCGAGCTCGCCGACGCGGCGATTGTGCTGATCGAGAACGCGCACGTACGTCTCGCGGCCGCCCCGCCGGAAGCGGACCGCAAGCGGGTGATCGTCGACGCCTGCAAGGAGGTCGGCCGGCCGATCTTCTTCTCGCTGCTGCTCATCACCGTCAGCTTCCTGCCGATCTTCACGCTGGCGGGTCAGGCGGGCCGCCTGTTCGATCCCCTGGCCTATACCAAGACGTTTGCGATGTTCGCCGCCGCGATCCTGTCGATCACGCTGGCGCCGCCACTCATGGTGCTCCTGCTGAAAGGGCGCTTCCGTACCGAGGCGACCAATCCGGTCAGCCGGGTGCTCAGCGCGCTCTACCGGCCGATCGCAATCTTGGTCGTGCGATTCCGCATCCTGGTCGTCGCCGCGGCGGTGCTCCTGATGATTGCGACGGTGCCCGTGTTCCAGCGCCTCGGCTCCGAGTTCATGCCGCCGCTCGACGAAGGCACGCTGCTGGTGATGCCGACCACGTTCCCGGGCATTGCGATCGAAGAGGCACGACGGGCGCTGACGGCGCAGGACCGCATCATCATGCGGTTTCCGGAAGTCGCCTCCGTGCATGGCAAAGTGGGGCGCGCCGAGACGGCGACCGACCCGGCGCAGCTCGACATGATCGAATCGGTGATCGCACTGCGCCCGCGCGACGCGTGGCCGACGCGCTATACACCACGCTGGTACAGCACGACCGCACCGGATTGGATGAAGCGGGCACTGCGGCCGATCTGGCCCGAGCAGCGGGCGCGCACGCTCGCGCAACTCTCGCGTGACATGGACGCCGCCCTGCGCATGCCCGGCTATCAGATGGCGATCGCGCCGCCGATCCGCACGCGCATCGACATGCTGACGACCGGCGTCCGCACGCCGGTGGGCATCAAGGTGTTCGGCGACGACCTGAACGAGATCGAACGGATCAGCGTCGCGCTGGAGGGCATGCTCCGCCAGGTGCCCGGCACCCGCAGCACGTTTGCCGAGCGTCAGACCGGTCGCGAGTACGTGGACATCGTTCCGAACCGTGACGCCATCGCCCGCTACGGCCTGACCGTGCGCGACGTGCAGGACGTCGTCGAGGCGGCTGTGGGCGGCATGCCGGTGTCGACCGCCATCGACGGACGCGCGCGGTTCTCGATCAACCTGCGCTACGGGGCGGACCAGCGTTCGGACCCGCAGGCACTGCGCCGCATTCTGGTGCCGGTCGCCTCCACCGGCGGGACCATCGACTTCGGCGGTGGCAATGCGGGTGCAGGCGCCAGCGCCGCTGCCAGCGGCCTGGTCGGCTTCGGTGCCGGCGGTGGCGGCGGAATGGGCTCAATGGGAGGCGGCGGTGCTCAGACCGCGTCACCCTCGTCCGGCGGCATGCCGACCGCAGCGCCGCCGATGGGCGGTGCGTCTACCGGCCGCGACGTCATGGAGCGGTTTCGGCAACCTGGTGCGGCCGTGCCGCTCGGCTCCCTCGCGGACGTGCGCGTGACCACCGGCCCACCGATGATCAAGGACGAGAACGGCGTGCTCGTCGGCTACGTCTTCGCCGACATCGATCCGACGCAGCGCGACCTCGGCGGCTGGGTAGACGAGGCGAAGACGCTCGTCGCGTCGCAGCTCGCGCTGCCCGCAGGCTATCGCCTGCAGTGGACCGGGCAGTACGAGTTTCTGGCGGCGATGGAGGCGCGGCTCCGCTACGTGATCCCGCTGACGCTGGTGCTTGTCGTCGCCCTGCTCTATCTCTCCATGCGTGGCTGGGCGCAGACATTCCTCGTGCTCGCCAGTCTGCCGTTCGCGGTGGCGGGCAGCGTCTGGCTGCTCGCCTTCATGGACTACAACCTGTCCACCGCCGTCTGGGTCGGGCTGATCGCCGTGACCGGCGTCGCCGCCGAAACCGGCATCGTGATGATCGTCTATCTCGATGAGGCGTTCGATCGCCACATGCGCGAAGGGCACATTCGCGGACCGGACGACGTGGACGCGGCAGTGGTCGAAGGCGCGGCGGCGCGCGTGCGTCCGCTCGTCATGACCGTGGCGACCACGGTCCTCGGCCTGCTGCCGATGCTGTGGGAAGCAGGCGTGGGCGCGGATGTCACCGCGCGCACCGCGGCTCCCGTGGTCGGGGGCCTGTGGTCGTGCATGCTCCTCACGCTGCTCGTCCTGCCCGCGGGATACACCATGTGGCGGCGGCACCAGGTGCGCGTCGCCACGGCCGTGTCGCTGCCACACCATGCCGCGCCATCCGAACGTGGCGCATGACGCGACTCGGCATAGCGCTGACGCTCGCGGGGGGTGATCTCGATGCCCGTCACGGGGCCCAGGACGTTTTTATCAGTACGTACACATGGACAAACGCGTCCTAACACTGCCGGCGTGATTCTGGCACGGAGCAATCCGCCGGATGAGGTGGCCGTCGTGCGGCTCGCGCGCGCCACGTATCCCCGTTGTTCAATTGAGCACAGCGCGGTCGCAGCTCCTCGGTCACGATGAGAGGTTCAATGGTGAACCTCAAAGGAGTCGATTATGAGAGTCAACAGAGTGCGAACCGCCATGGTGGCAGGTTGCGCGGTGGTCCTGATGTCGGCGGTACCCGGACTCGCCGCGCAGATGCCGCAGGAGCACCAGCATGCAGCGACCGGCCAAGTGAAGCCGGCCTCCGGCATGGAGGCCAAGTGCCAGTCGATGATGGCCGAGCGGGAAAAGATGATGACGGCCACGAAGGCCGCCGATCAACGGCTCGATGATCTCGTCGCCAAGATGAACGCTGCAGCGGGCATGGAGAAGATGGCGGCGACTGCCAGCGTCGTCACCGAGATGGTGACCGAGCGCCGGACGATGCGGGACGGCATGATGAAAATGCAGGAAGGCATGATGAGCCACATGATGGAGCACATGCAGGCCGGGACGGGCTCGATGGCCATGTGCCCGATGATGAAGCACACGGGCGGCATGAAAAGAGAGTAGTCACATGAGCAACACCACCACCAATACCAACACAGTGCTGATCATCATCGGGACGGTCGTCGTCGTCTTGTTGCTGGTTCTCGTCTTCGGCGGCAGGATGATGACAGGGGGCATGATGGATGGGTGGAGGTAGCACCAACCGTTCGTGAAACGATCGCCCGGCCACGGGGTCCATTGCCCGTGCGGCGCACTCGCTGCGTCGTCCAGCCCGGGCCATCGATCGCAGTCAGTTCCAGGAAGTGCTGGCCGTAGCCCGCGAATTCACGAGGGTTTCGGATCGCGTACGTCTGCTGACGGGACATTTTCCGCCGCTCCGGGGCTTGCTATAAGCCCAGCCTGACGACGGACGTTCTGTTTTGCCGACCCGGCGGTGGAGAACAGCCAGCTCTACATGAACGCCGGCGAGAAGAAGCGGACCAGGGGCGCTACAGCCCTTGCGCGCAACGGCCTCGTCGGCGGCACGCTGTACGTCTTCCGCGCGAAGAACCCTGCGATGAACAGCGAACTGCCGTTCCAGGCCGGCACGATCGAGGGCGAGTGGGCGGCGATTCCTGGCGCCGGGGACTTCTCCGGATCAGTGCGCCTGGATGGCGAGCGTGAGCAGGTTGCGCTGCTGAGGGGTGCGCTGGTAGGCGATGCGCGAGAGGATCGTCCGGAGCAGCACCAGGCCGAGGCCGCCGACCTCTGCCTCCTCGATCGACGCAGGCATCACCGGGTCGGACGTGCCGCGCGGATCGAAGGGAATGCCGTCGTCCTCGAACGTCATGACGATTTCATCCGCATCGAACCGAATGGCCACCTCGACGTCGTCGGTCGGGGCGCCATGCCGGACGATGTTGGCTACGACTTCCTCGAAAGCCAGTTCGACGTTGTAGCGGGAACGACCGTTGACCTGTTCGGCCGCCAGCCATCCGCGGAGATCCTCCGCCGCGTCGGCGAGCGCGGCGAGCGTCGGGGGAAACCGCATGCGGTGCTCGTTCGCGCGCATCGCCAACCTGCTCACTCCCCTACTAGACCGCCGACGGCGTCACGGCAGCGATGGCCTCGGCCTCGGTGGACCGAATCGGGATGATCTGCTGCAGGGCTACCGATTCGAAGACCTGCAGGACGAGCGGCTGGACGCCGTAGAGCGCGAGCCTGGCCTGCTTCGCGCGCAGGCTTTTCGCGGCCGAGATGAGCATGCGAATCCCCATCGATGCGACGAAATCCACGCCAGACAGATCGATGACCGCGCTGTTGCCGCCGGGCACGAGGTGCGCGACAAAGCGGGTTTCCACGCGGTCGACGCCAAGCGTATCAAGTCGCCCGGCGAGCGTAACCTTCACAAGACGTTCGCCCAGGATGGCGACGTTCATCTCCACGGCTGTTCCTCCGATCAGTGCCCTCAGGACCCATGCAGGTCCAGAGAGTCAGTCTACGAATCAGCTGTGACATCTTCGTTACGGGAACGTTAAAACGACGAGCGACGCATCGTCATCGAAGGGACGCTGGCCGGTGACACGCTTGACCGCCCGGAACAGACGATCGGCCTCGGATACGCCGGGCAGCGCCGGCTCGATCAGGAGCGGTTCGAAGTCGTTCAGCGTCCACTGCGTCTGGTCGGTGGTGACGACCTCGAAGACACCGTCGCTGAACAGACAGATGGAGCCGCCGGCGGGCACGGTGGCCTGCCGCACGTCGAATTCAAGCCCAGGCATCGCGCCGATCATCAGCGCCGGCAGGCCGAGCGGCACGCTGGCGCTCTTGTCGGGCGCGATGAGGTACGCCGGGTGGTGACCCGCGGCGCTGAACGTCACCGTGCGATTCCGGACGGAATAGACCCCGTACCACATCGTGAAGAGCAGGCCGCCGTGCGTGTCCATCTGGAAACGTTCGTTGAGGCTGGCGAGCACCGACGAGGGATCGGCGAAATCGATTCCAGGGAGCGCTCGCTGGCGCAGCAGGTTCAGCACGGTCACCGAGTGCATCGCCGATTTCGCGCCATGGCCGGCGACGTCGATCAGGTAGAAGAGAAAGGTGTCGGGGTCGAGCCAGTTGTAGCCGAAGGCATCCCCCCCGAGATGTGCGGATGGGACGAAACGCCAGTCCGCGCGGACCGGGCCGTCCAGTACTGGTGGTGGCAGGAGCGCGAGGACGTACTCGCCGGCCCGCTGGAGGTCGCGATCGAGATCCTCTGCGCGGTCGACGTCGCGGCGGCTGCGGCGCTCGTACGTGATCGCGTAGCTGCCAAGGCGGAGCACCGCCCCTAGCTTCAGCTCGACCGGCACCGTGAGACGTCGTCCGTCGAGGAACGTCCCGTTCGTGGATCCCATGTCCTCGACGACGGCCGCGCCCTTGGACAGGAAGACACGGGCGTGGAGCCGCGACACCTCGGTGTCGGCGAGCGCGAGCGCCTGTTTGGGATCGCGGCCGATCGTGATCGGCTGCGCGCCTACCTCGACGCGGCGGGGCGGCTCGCCCGCTTTGGAGGCCAGGAGGTAGTGCCCAATCTCCTCGGCCGGCGGCGCGATGCCGGATGGCCGCTTCCGGACGTTGATGATCGTCCTCTCGAACTCGTCGTCTGCGATGGTCATGCGTGAGTGTCCAGCCGTTGTACGCAGCCGAGCGTACTCGACCACGCCCGCACGGGCAAAGGTTCGGGGCGATCAGGAAAGCCGAAATGCCTCACAGGCTCCTGCGATACACCGCGGAGCCTGCTAGCGCACGACCCCTCGCTCGAGAGCGTCACGTGACGCGCCGGGAGATGACGACGATCCTGAGAGAGTTCGAAGACGATGAGAAGAACGGCGTATGGCAGTGGTTTTGGCGTGACGTCGGAGCTTCTGGAAAAGGCCCGCAAAGCCGTCCTCGACGTGCCGAGCGATGGTCACCACGACTTCGAGTGAGAAGAGGCAACGGCGTCGTGGATGTGTATACTGGCCCGAACTCGCCAACCGCAGAAGGAGGAAGAACGATGAAGTGGATTCCGCAACGTCGCGCCATGGTTGCCGGTCTTGGCGCCACGCTCGCCGCGATGGCTACTGGCGCCAGGCCCGTGCGCGCTCAGTCCGCCGCTGGCACGAACGGTCCTGCCCGGCACGATCAGGATAGCTGGATGGAGCAGTTGCCGGCCAAGCATCGTGTCTTCGTCGACACGGCCAGCCGGCTGGGCGGGCAGGACGGCGTGCTGTTCGCCAACAACCTGTTCAACGTCCACGAGGCGGCCTACGGCCTCAAGGCCACCGATCTGGGCATCGTCCTCTGTTTCCGCCACCAGTCGGTGGTGTACGGCTACAACGAGGCGATGTGGACGAAGTACGGGGAGGTTTTCTCGACGCGCCTCGAGCTGCCCAAGCCGATCGCGGCCAACCCGGTGAACCCCGCCGGCCCTGCCGCGGATGGTGCTCGGACAGTCGCCACGCTGGCCGACAAGGGCGCCGTCATCGCTGTGTGCGCGCAGGCCACCCGCAACATGGCCGGCCGGATCGCCACGGCGACGGGCGGGAACCAGGACGCCATCCACAAGGAGCTGCTGGCCAACGCCGTTCGCAACGGCCGGTTCGTCCCGGCGGGCATCATCAGCGCCACGCACGCACAGGAGCTCGGATACAGCCTGCTGAGCTGTGCGTAGCCGTCGTTGATGGCGTCCCGGGTTGAATCCCCCGCCCCCAGGGTGGAAGTGTCCCTCGTCACCGCCCATGGCCTGGCCGCGCTGGTCACGCTGCTGGCGTCGGTCACCTTCGGCATCATCGCCGCCACTGAGCTGGTGCTTCCAGACCTCTTTGGCGGCGTGTCCTGGCTGAGTTGGGGCCGCGTCCGCTATGCGCACACGCAGGGCGTGATGTTCGGCTGGCTGGGGAACGTCTTCTTTGCGTTCCTGTACCACGCCGTGCCGATCCTCTCGGGCCGGCCGGTCACTAGTGGCGCACTCGGGCGCTGGCTCTTCGCGATCTGGAACCTCGTGGTGATGGTGCCCGGCTGGATCCTTCTCCTGGCCGGCATCAGCCAGCCGCTCGAGTGGGCCGAGTTCCCCCTCGTCATCGACGTCTTCGTCGTCGCGGCGCTCGCGGTGGCGGTCATCCAGTTCCTGCCGCCGTTCTTCCGTGACGGCGTCGAGTGGCTCTACGTGTCGAGCTGGTACATCATCGGCGGCCTTGTGTTCACGCTGCTGGCGTACCCGATGGGCAACTTCCTGCCGGAGATGGTGCCCGGCGCCCGCGGCGCCGCGCTCAGCGGCCTGTGGATTCACGATGCGATCGGGCTGTTCGTGACACCGCTCGCGCTCGCCATCATCTATTACGTGATCCCGGCGGCCACCGGCCGGCCCATCTACAGCCATTTCCTGTCGATGCTCGGGTTCTGGCTGCTCTTCTTCGTCTACCCGCTGAACGGCACACATCACTACGTCTACTCCGTCATTCCGATGGAGGCGCAGATCGGCGCGATTGTCGCCTCGACGATTCTCGGGTTCAGCGTGCTCTTCGTCGTCGCGAACCTGCTGCTGTCGATGCGCGGCAGCGGTGTGTTTCCAGCCGACGTGGCGCTGCGGTTCGTCGGCACCAGCACGGTCTTCTATCTGCTCGTGAGCATTCAGGGCGCCCTCCAGGCGCAGATGGCGATCAATCAGGCCGTGCACTTCACCGACTGGGTGGTCGGGCACTCACACCTGGCGATGCTCGGATTCGCGACCTTCGCCGGCGCCGGCGGCCTCGTCCACATGTGGGAGCGCCTGCCCGGCGTGCGTTTCAACCGGCGGGCGTGCGAATGGTCGTACTGGCTCCTCGCCGCGGGCGTGACGATGATGGTGGTCGACCTGACCGTGGCGGGCCTCGTCCAGGCGCAGGCGTGGCAGTCGCCCGCGCCGTGGATCGAGTCGGTGCGCGCGGCAAAGCCCTACTGGTGGATCCGGGTGCTGTCGGCGATCCCGATCGCGAGCGGCTTCGTCGCGCTGCTGATCGGCGTGACGACCGGTCCTCGCCGTGGGTTGCCCCAGGATGGCGACGACGCAGTCGACCTGCGGGGCACGGATCGGCTCGTGCCGCGGGCCGCGACGGTGGAACCCGCATGAGCGTCGGCACCGGACGCGCGCTCCGCATGGCGTACCTGGTGGCCGGCGTGGCGGGCATTGGATTCTTTCTGATGTCGGTGCTGCTGCTCGGCTACTGGCCCGGCCGGGTCCTCGAAGAGCAGACGCGCCGGATGTCGCCCGGCAGCCCGCTGGGCCTCAGCGTCGCCGAGCAGCGCGGCCGCGACGTGTACGCCCGCGAAGGATGCGCGTACTGCCACACGCAGCAGGTCCGCTATCTCGACGCCGACACCGTGCGGTTCGGCGCGCCGACGCTGGCGTGGGAGACGCAGTTCGACTACCCCCATCTCTGGGGCACGCGGCGCATCGGCCCCGACCTGTCGCGCGCGTCCGGCACGCGTCCTGCGGACTGGCATTACCTGCACCTCTACTCGCCGCGGGCGGTGGTGCCTGATTCCGTCATGCCGTCGTATCGATCGCTTTTCGACGACGCCCCCGACCGTCCGCGCCAGGAGGCGCGCGATCTCGTGGCTTACCTGGAGACGCTCGGGCGTGCGCGTGAGCTGGCCGGGCCCGAGGGCGAAGCGCACGCCCGGGAGGCGTGCGACTGCCCCGACGACCACATGGCGCAGATGGCGTTTTCCGTGACGCCGGTGAACGGGAGCCCGGCGCGAGCGCGCCGCGGCGAGTACCCATCGCTGCCCGCCGCGGCGGATCTCGAACGGGGGAAGACGCTGTTCGCGGCCGATTGCGCGGCGTGCCACGGACCTGGCGGCAGGGGCGACGGTCCTGGGGCCGCCGCGCTGGTGCCGCGACCGTCGAATCTGGCGGAGCACCGGTACTCGTCCGACCGCCTGAGCGAGGTGCTGTGGAACGGAAGCGTCGGCACGGCCATGTCCGGATGGCGCGATCGCCAGGTCAGCGACCTGGCGGCGATCGCGGCCGCCGTGCAGTCGCTCTCGGACGTCGAGCGCACGGACGGGCCGCCGGAGGCCGTGCTCGCGTCCGGCGCGCGCGTGTACGAAGCCAACTGCGTCCAGTGTCACGGGGTCAACGGCGATGGCCGCGGGACGGCGGTCGCGGAGCTCGTGGTCGCGCCGACCGACTTCCGGCGGCAGCAGGCAAGCCTCGACGCCACGCTGCGCGCCATGCGCGAAGGGATGATCGGCACGCGGATGGCCGTGTGGACCGACCGCCTGGAGGCCGACGAGATCCTGGCCGTCGCACACTACGTGCGCAATCTGTACGAGGAACAACCCCGGTGATCAGCAATATCATCGTCATCGCGTCGCTGGTGTTCAGCGTGGTGTTCCTGGTGGCCTGGTGCTGCTCTCCGGCGCTGCGGCGCGCCGTGGAACGGCCGAAGTATGATTTCCTCACCAGAGTCCGGCAGCACGACCAGGTGCGCCGGCGGCATTCGTAGAGGGCGCTGATGAGGCAATTCACCCGGCACGAACTGCTGATCGCCGTCGTCGGCGGCGCCGCGATCGGTGCGCTCGTCCTCGCCTTCGCGCTGTACGGTCAGCAGCGCGCGGACGCGGCCGGCGTGCCCGCGATCGCCACCGAAGAGTACGGACGCCGGCTCATCAACGACACCGCCCGCCTGATCGGACCGGATCACGAAGACCCTGCGATGCGCTACTCCGGCAGCCGGCTGGCCTGCGCGTCGTGTCATCTCGGCGGCGGCACCGATCCCGGCATGCTGGCGCTGGTCGAGTCCGCCGACCTGTATCCGCGGTACTCGGGCCGCGACGGCGGCGAGCGCGACCTCTTCGACCGCATCAACGGCTGCATGACGCGGAGCATGAACGGCCGCCCGATGCCGCGAAACACCCCCGAGATGATCGCGATGGTCGGCTACGTGGAGTCGCTCGGCGACCGGTTCAAAGGCACGGGCACCAGCCTGCGCAAGGCAAGCGATCCGCCCGCGTTTGTGAGACCCGAGCGCGCCGCAGATCTCGACGCAGGCGAACAGGTCTTCAAGACACGCTGCGCGATCTGCCACGGGGCCGACGGCCTGGGCCTTCGCGCGTCCACCAGCCCGCAGGACGGCTACGTGTTCCCACCGCTCTGGGGATCCGACAGCTTCAACGACGGCGCCGGCATGGCGCGCGTGCTCACCGCCGCGCGTTTCATCAAGGCGCGGATGCCGCTTGGCGAGCCGACGCTGACGAGTGACGAAGCGTTCGACGTCGCGGGCTACTTCAACGCGCAGCCACGGCCACAGATGGAGAATCTGGAGCAGGACTATCCGAAGCGGGCGGAGAAGCCGATCGACAGCCCGTACGGTCCATACGCCGACCCCTTCCCTCTGGACCAGCACAGGTTCGGGCCGTTCAAGCCGATCGAGGACTACTACAAGGCCCAGAAGGCCGCGCGCCCGTAGCCATCCCCAGCGGGACCATGGGTGCGAACGTGATCGCGGCAGCCCTCGTTCCTGGCCTGGTGATTGGCCTGGCACTCGGGCTGCTGGGCGGCGGTGGATCCATCCTCACGGTTCCCGTCTTCGTGTATATCCTCGGCTTCGATCCCAAGCCGGCTATTGCCATGAGTCTCGCCGTGGTCGGCGTCACCAGTGCACTCGGCACGGCGGGCCATTGGCGAAAGGGCAACGTCAACGTCCGCATCGCCCTCGTGTTTGGCGGCGTGGCCATGCTTGGCACGTTGCTCGGAGTTCGAGTGTCGCGACTCGTGCCGGGGACGACACAGTTGATCATCTTTGGAACCGCCATGTTGGCCGCGGCGGTGTTCATGTTCAGGGGACGTCCCGCGGGTGACGCGCATTGCGCCGACGGCGTGGCGCCGCCCGTGGTGTCGGCGCGAAGGGTTGTGCCGGGAGGTCTGTTCGTCGGCGTGCTCACCGGACTCGTGGGTGTGGGAGGCGGCTTCCTGATCGTTCCGGCATTGGTCCTGATGCGGATGTCCCTGCGCGAAGCCGTCGGCACGTCGCTGTTGATCATCACCGGCACGTGCCTCTCCGGATTCCTCGGGTACCTCGGCCAGGTGACGCTCGACTGGACCGCGATGGCGCTGGTGTCGGCAGGCACGCTCCCTGGGATCGCACTGGGAGGCTACCTGCATCAATTCGTCCCGCAGTCGGTCCTCAGGCGCGCATTCGCGGTGTTCCTCGTGATCATGGCCGCATTCATCTTGATCGAGAACCTTGGGCCGCTCTCGGCCGTGTCACGCGGTCACTAAGACGATCAGCAGCAGCCCGACGGCCGGTCTTTCGCTCCATGCGTGACTGCCGCACGGCGGCATAGCGCTCCGCCGGGGGGAACTGGCAATCAGCCGTTAAACGAAGAACGTCGCTCCCTGACCGGGGCCAGGGCTGGAGACGGCGACAGATCCTCCGTGTAGTTCCGCGAGGTGGCGGACGATGGCAAGGCCGAGCCCGAGTCCGCCATGCTGACGGCTGGGCGTGCCGTCGAGCTGAGTGAAACGCTCGAACACATGCGGGAGGAACTCGGGGGTAATACCTTCACCGGTGTCGCGCACGTTCAACAGACATCGGAAGGCTCGACGACTGGATGCGGTAGTTCGAGCCCGGCGTCTATGAGCTGCTGAAAGTGAGTCCTGAGCCACAACTCGTCTCGCTCGTCCGGTGTGAGTCGAGGCGATTCCCACGCGACGATCTTGCGCATCGTGACGACGATGCCATCGTCGCGAGACGGCGGTCAACACGAGAGATCGCTGCGCGACCGCCTGCATCGCCTTCCTGACAATACGAGTGTTGGGATTGTTCTCAATCGTCGTAGGCAGGCTACGACAATAATGATTTTCTAAAAATCACTGCCACGGCTCTCCAGGAATTCTTTCGATCAATTGCGATGAAACGATGGGCGCTTCGGCGGCTGAACGAGGAGAGATTGATGTCAATCATCTACTTCGTGCTCGTCCTGGCCAGGCGTTCGGCCCTTGATGCGATGAATACCGCGTACTCCTTGAGGGCTGAGGCGTCCAGAACAGCCAGTGCGGGACTATCCGGTAGAAGGGACACCTGCGCGACCACGGCGTCGGAGAGTTCCTTCACACGCCGGCGAACGAACGAAGCCGCCAACCCGATGTCGTCGGCAAACGCCGGCCAGGTCGCAGGACCGATCTCCTCCAACGTCGCCCGCGTCGCAATCTTCATGGCAAGGTTCGGCGACAGGTCCGGATAGGCGACCGTCGAGAGGAGGTCATAGAACGGGGCGAGAGTCACACCAGCGGCCTGGTACAACAGACTGAAGTTCTTTCCATGAGCATCGGCGTTGCCGACGATCAGGTTGAAGATGGCTGCGTCGAGGAGGGCCAGCACCGCGACGGCTGGAACCGCCGTCACTCGACGGAGCAAGTCGAAGCCAGTCTTGAACGTCGGACCGCCTTCGGCCGCGTACTTCCGCTCTGGCGGAATGCCAAGCGCCTGGCAGAAGTCCTCCTGATGCAGCCGGTGCGCCCGTCCGCTTGCGTCGAACTGGCGGTCGTAGCGGGTGACCAACAGGTATGACCGTCCACCCACAATCCGCGCGGCGACGTGCGCCACCGGCAGCCCTACCGAGGCGGCCAGCGTCATCACCAGCCCTTCGTTCTCTGTTGTGTGCGGGAACCGCGTGATGGCCGGCTTCAAGATGTACGTCGTGGGCTGCCCGGGCGCCGGCAGGGCCACGCGGTCATCAACCAGAACGACGGGCAACTTTGTCTGCGCGCCAGCCAGTGAGAGCCGCAGCCCCTCTCGACCGGCGAGCAACGGGCGCTTCGGGAGCGTATCCAGCAGGTCAATCAGTTCGTCGTCGCTGAGCGGACGCGGCGTTTCCGTCGGCTCCGGCGTTGGCGGCACTGCGCCTTCTGGCCAGAGTGACAGGGAGCCGGCGACATCGCCACCCAGTGCATCGAGGAACGCGAAGTCGTTACCCGTTGAGATGCCAAGGGCTCCGGCAATCATGTCTCGCTGTGACTCCTCGGGCAGGAGTCCCGCGAAGAACGGGCGGCACTGGCTCTGTCTGAACGGTTGCTCCTGTTTGGGCAGAGAGAATGAGATCGGCGAACGGGTGGCGTAGAGGTCCACCCGATGCCGGCGGCTCAGGACATAGGCGGCCGCCAGACCGGAGATACCCGCCCCGATGACCGCGCTGGTCTTCATGCCCGCCAAGAAATACCAGCACTGTCTGAATAGTGTCAAGTCTTTGTCCATGACAAGTCATTAA
>CANIBQ010000038.1 GCA_947465645.1 Acidobacteriota bacterium
CGGTTCGATGCCAACCGCACGGGGCAGGTGTTCCCCAGAGACGGGACGCGCTACATGCGCGGCCTTCGCCAGACCAACGCCCTGCGCTGGAATCCGCTAGTCAACGCGCTATACCTGGCGCAGCACGGCCTCGGCGGCTTTGCTGAATGGCCCGAGCACTACAACGGTGAGCAGAACGCCGAGAACCCGGCTGAAGAGCTCCTGCGGGTAGATGAAGGCTCCACGTTCAGTTATCCCTACTGCTACTTCGACCGGCTTCAGGGAAAGTACGTGATGTCGCCTGCATACGGAGGCGACGGGAAGAAGGTGGGGGACTGCGGCAAGTACCGGCAGCCGGTGGCGTCCTACCCCGGGCACTGGGCGCCGAACGACATGCTCTTCTACACGGGGTCGCAGTTCCCGAGAAGGTATTACGGCGGTGCGATCATCGCCTTCCATGGCGGCAACGGCCGTGCGCCTTCTCAGTTGCAGGGTTTCAACGTCGCGTTCCAGCCCATGCAGGAGGGAAAAGCCTCGGGCCCGTTCGAAGTCCTGGCCGACGGCTTCACCGGAAAGCGCGTCCTGTCGGATGTAAAAGAAGCGGCGGCGCGGCCGATGGGACTGGCGCAGGGGCCTGACGGCTCGCTCTACGTGTCCGATTCGATCAAGGGGAAAATCTGGCGCGTTGTGTATCGAGGCTTACCATGACCAACAAGAAAATCATTGCCGTCGTCGGTGCGACCGGTGCCCAGGGAGGCGGACTCTGCCGAGCGATTCTTGCCGACGGGGTGGGGGAGTTCGCGTGCCGCGCGATTACTCGCGATCCGAACAAGGACGGCGCGAAAGCGCTTGCGGCTCAGGGCGCCGAAGTGGTGAGGGCAGACCTCGGCGACATCGAGAGTCTGAAGAAGGCGTTTGCTGGCGCGCACGGCGTCTACGGCGTGACCAACTTCTGGGAACACTTCTCGGCCGAGACGGAAAAGAGCCAGGCAAAGAACATTGCGGACGCCGCGAAGGCCGCCGGCGCGAAGCATGTCATCTGGTCAACGCTGGAGGACACGCGGACGTTCATGGCGCCCGACGACACGCGGATGCCGTTCTTGCAGGGCAAGTACCGCGTGCCGCACTTCGATGCGAAGGCCGAAGCCGACGCGTTCTTTGCGGAACTGCCGGCCACCTGCCTGATCACGTCGTTCTACTGGGACAATCTCTACACGTTCGGCCTGGCCCCGAAGAAGGGCGACGACGGGAAGTACAGTTGGGCGTTTCCGATGGGCACCAGCAAGCTGGCGGGCATCGCGGCCGAAGACATCGGCAAGGTGGCCTACGGGATCTTCAAGGCGGGGCAGCCGTATGTCGGTAAGACCGTTGGGATCGCCAGTGAGGCGCTGACCATCGAGGAGATGGGTCAGACCTTGTCGAAGCGCCTCGGCATCGGTCCGGTGCAGTATCACGCCGTGGATCCCGACGCCTACCGCGGCTTCGGTTTCCCGGGCGCCGACGAGATGGGAAACATGTTCCAGGCCGACCGCGACTTCGAAAAGCAGATGCTCGCGAATCGAAGCATCGAGGAGACACGACGGCTCAACCCGTCGTTGCAGACCTTCGATCAGTTCGTCCAGAACAATAAAGCGAAGATACCCGTCTAGGGCGCCGGTTGGTCCGATTTGCCGCGGGGACTGCTCTCGTCAACCGGCACTTCGGTTTCGTCCCCGCGTGCGAGCGGCACTTCAGGTGACCGGCCAGCTCCCGCTGGCACTTGCGGACCACGGACCTGATGGGGTGGCAGATTATCCTTGCGGAAGGGCGCGTCTTCCTTTAGTCCGATCTCGAGCTTGTCCTTCATTGTCATTCTGGGCCTCCCTGCGACAGTCGCAGGAGGTTCGATGCAAGGTCTGTGCACAATCGCACAGACCTCTGCTGTTCCGGACGTATCCTGGCTACTTCGAGCGGCCGGGGAGCCCCTGGGCCAGCATCGGTATCCGATAGACGGTTCGGCCGCCGGCCATGGGACGTCCATTCCCATCGGTGGTGGCCTGCACCACCACATAGAGCGTCTTCCGATCGGCGCCGGCAAACGCCTGTCCGGTGGGACGTCCGGCCGTCGGCGTGGGAATCACTCCGAGGTACTTCCCCTGCGGGGTGTAGATCTGCACGCCAGGGGCGGCCGCGACATACAGGTTACCGGCGGTATCGACCGCGAGTCCGTCTGCATTACCACCGGCTGCGAGCTTCGTGAACTCCCGCTGGTTGGTGAGCTTGCCCGGTGCCTGGACGTCGAAGACGACGATGGAGGTCTCGTTGGTGACGTACAGCCTCTTGTCATCTTCACTGAGGATGATGCCATTGGCGCTGATGTTGTCGGCCAGGCGGGCGATCGTGCCGCTCGGGCTCGCGTAGAACACCCCAGGCCGCTGGGTGAAGTACGCGCCGCCGGCGCCGTCAGCGACGAGGTCGCTCGGCCGGCCCATCATCTGCGTACCGTTCTCCAGCGTTTCCCACATCTTGAATTGCGGCAGCAGCATCGAGACGCCGGCTGTCTTCGGCGCGGTCTCCTGGATTATCGCGGGCGTGCCCTCCTGCGGCATGCGCCTGACCGCGAAGAGGCGACCCTGGCGATCGATCGACAGCGAGCCGACCGCGACACCCGCAAGGAAGATCGACGCTCTGTCGTCCTTGTCCAGCTTGAGAACGGTGTTGTTGTCTTCCTGGCTCGCCAGCAGGCTCCCGTCGGCCGCGGCGACGATGCCGTCGACGTTGTTGCCGACGGTCTGGTACACCTGCGTGAATCTGGCGCCGGCGGCGACGACCCCGGGGATGCCCTGCACGACGGGGGCTTGCCCGAGCGCCGCCACCCCCGTCACAAGGCACACCGCCGCCGTCAGCAGAGCCTTTGCCTTCATGACGCCACCGGAAGGGACAGCCGTAACCCGCATCGAATCCTCCTCACCCGAAATGAGCAACGGGCGACGATACCACGCGTGGAGACGTCGCAGGAACGCGAGAAAGCAGCCGCGTGAACCGCGCTCGCATGTGGATGGCGCCCGGTGGCGTGCTGATCGCCATCGCGGCGATGGTTGACGTCAGGACGATCGGCCCACGGGTCACCGTTCGGTGGCGAGATGGCATTACGGCCCAGGAGCGCGAGGCGCTCGAGCGGCGGCACGATAACCGCTTCGAGGACATGGACGTGGTGTTCGCCGTGTTCCCGGCGCTGTACGCATCGGCGTGGCTCTGCGCGCACGATCCGAAGCGCACCAGGGTCGCGGCCGCCGTGCTCGTCGTCGCCCACCTGGCGTTCTGGCGGATTGTTCTCGACTCGCGGTTCGTGAATCAGACGCTCTGACGCGGAGGCGCGTCTAATCGAAGCTCTTCTCCGGCGCGCCGCCGATTGACACAAAACCAAGAAGACAACCGTTCGTATTGTCCTGGAGCTGGTGGCATCGCACGGTCAGCGTGTCGCCCGTCTTGATGGCGTCCTTCGTCCAGCCCTTCCGGGAGAGCTGCGTGACGCCGGCGCCTTCGAGCGCCCAGACGTCGCGCTGACCCTTGTCGTTGGTCACCTCGAGGTAGATCCAGGTATGCGGATTGATCCAGTGGATCTCGGTGACCTTGCCCTTGAGGTTGGTGAATTTCGCGACGTTATAGTTGCCGTGCGAGTGGTGCGACCACATCGGCACGACGGCCAACAACAGCCCGATGAGGGCGAGGCCGAAGGGGGTGCGCTTCATGGCGCCTAATACTGCCAAAAAAGCCGGCGCGCCGCCACAATCAATCAAGACAGGCTGGACGGCGTCGAGTCGATTACGGTCCAGTGCTGCTCGGCTTCAGGGGACGTTCAGCCCATGCGCGCGACAGCGCGTCCGCAAAGACCTCGCTCGGTTGTGCGCCCGACACGCCAAGACGATCGTCGATCACGAAGAAGGGAACGCCGGTCGCGCCAAACTCCCGCGCCTGCTCGTTGTCGGCTTTCACGTCATCGGCGTAGGCGTCGCTGGCGAGCACCCGCGTCACCTCGTCCGCGTCGAGCCCGGCCTCGACAGCCAGCGTGGTCAGCGAACCGTGTTCGAAGATCGATCGCTGCTCGGTGAAGTGGGCGCGAAACAGCCGCTCGATGACCGCCTCCTGGATGCCACGCTCCCGTGCGAGTTGGAGCACGCGGTGGGCGTCGAAGGTATTGCCGGTCACGCCGCCGACGAGACGAAACTCGAGACCTTCGTCCGCCGCGGTGCGTTCCATCGTGATCTGCGCCGCGTTCGCCTGGGCCTCCGTCATGCCGTACTTCGCCATCAGGTTGTCGCGGTGGTTACGGACCTCGCCTGGGGGACTTACCGGATCGAGCTGAAACGAGCAGTGGACGATTTCGACCGCGTCGCGATGCTCGAAGCCGGCGAGCGCGCGCTCGAATCGCCGCTTGCCGACATAGCACCACGGACAGACGATGTCCGACCAGATGTCGATGCGCATCAGCCGAACAGCACCCAGCAGATTGCCGCGCCGACGACGGCCATCGACAATCCCCAGATGAGGAGGCCGTTGAACAGCGCACGGGTGTCGGTGCCAGGTGCGGCTCCGGCCATGTAGAGCGCGCCAACCGTGGAGAGCGACGACAGGTCTACGAGGCTGGCGCCGACGGCGATCGACCAGGCAATCGGCAGCGGCGGCATGTCGCCGAGCCGTTCGGCAAGCAGCGGCACCATCGGCAGAAACGCAGGAAGCACCACGCCTGACGTGCTGCTGTAGACCGACACGATGCCGGTGCCGAACGCGATGATGGGTGCGACGGTCTCGGGCGTCGAGACGTTGGCCAGTCCCGTGGCGAAGAGCTCGAGGCCCTTGGTCTCTTCCATCAACGAGATCAGCACCGAGACGCCGGTCACCATCAGGATCACGCCCCACGGCATCCGCTGGATCGCCCTGGACTCGTCAACGGTCCGCAGCAGCGTCAGCACGGCGGCAATGACGAGCGCCGTCATCCCGACGTCCATGCCGAACCCGGCGACCGACACGATCAGCATCACGATGCCCGCGACAGTGAGCCAGTGGCGGGTGCCCATCGGTCCGGCGTTCGGGTCTTCCGCCTGGACGACGGCCGTCTCGCGGCGTGCGAACAGACGCCAGCCGCCCAGCAGCAGAAAGCCCGTGAAGCCGACGATCGTGTGCGCGAGCGCGTTATAGGCAAACGTCTGCCATTCATGACCGCCGAGACCGATGCGGTCCATGACGCCGTAGGCGACGATGCCCGTCGGGGCAAAGGGGGAGAGCGTCCCGGCCAGCGCGCCGTTGCCAACCATGATCGCCATCAGCAGTGGGGGAATGCCCGCGCGTCCGGCCACCGCCATCGCCGGCGGCGCCAGCAGCGCGCTGGCGGGCGTGGCGCCCGCGCCGATCGTGGCGATGATCCAGCCGATGAAGAAGAACATGATCGGCATCGCGCCCGCGTGCCCGCGGCACAGGCGGACGGCCGCTCCGGTGACGCGCGCAAGCGTCCCGTTGATCTCGGCGATCGCGAAGAGCAGCGTCACGCCGACGAGCGTGACGAAGAGCGGCGTCGGGAAGCCCTGGAGGACCATGCTCACCGACATGTCTCCGAGATAGACGCCCACCAGCAGCGCCATCACCAGCGACAGCACGCCGACGTTGATGGCGGTCGTGCAGCTCAGGCCGACAGCCAGCACCAGCGCGGCGATCGAGATCCAGGCGAGGTTCATGGCGTCGCTATCTCGTCTCTACGGCCGTCGCGCTCATGCGCGCCGCCGCGGCCCCACCAAGCGCCCGTACCAGTGCCGAGATGTCCGACAACTGCTCGATCGCCTCGACCTTGCTGATGACGTCGGTCATGCCCTGCTGCGACAGGACGAGCGATGCGCAATCAGTGAATTTCTCGAGCAGGTCTTCGCGCGTGAACGGATGGTCGGGCCCGCCCCGGTAGCGCTCGTCGGCCTCCTGCACCAGCGTCCGGCCGTCTTCGAGATCGACTTCGACGGTGCTGCGGATCTTGTCCCAGCCCTTCGCCTCGATCCCGGGATCCAGCACCGTCTTCACCTTTGCCATCATCTGCTGCGCCGGTTCGCTCCGTACGAACTCGTCGGTGAACTCGTGGATCCCCGCCTTGCGCCGCAAGGCTATCGCCGACACCATGAACGCGGGCGAGAACTTCGCCTCGAGCTCGGTTTGCGCGACCGGATACCGCAGCGGGTTGAGGATGTTCGACCCGGCGCGCACGCGGATGGCGCGAATCTGTTCGGGCTTCACGTCATGCGTGACGACGAGCGTGCGCATCGCATCCATGGTGGGATGCCCGAGCACGCCGCAGGGATAGGGCTTGATCGAGACGCCTGGCGACAGGATCGTGTGCGGGTTGCCCAGCTTGCCGACGATGCGGTCGGCGTCGAAGCCGGAGCCGAAGCTGAAAATGTGAAAGAAGCCCCACGGGCCGTCGAGTCCGTCGCGGGAGCCGGTGAAGCCGTGGCTGGCCAGCTCGGCGGCCATGACGCCGTTCTGCGCCGCCCGTCCCACGTGCAGCGGCTTGGTCATCGTGCCGAAGTTGGCGCGGATGCCGGCCGCGAGGCTCGCGGCGATCGCCACCGCATGGGCCGTGGCCTCGGCGCCGAGTCCCAGAAGCCGCGCTGTCGCCGCCATCGCGCCGAAGGTGCCGATGGTGCCGGAGGAATGAAACCCCTTCTTGTAGTGGTCGGGATGGATCGACTCCGCGATCTTGCATTCGACTTCGAATCCGGTGAGAAACGCCTCCATGAACTGCAGCCCCGTCGCGCGGCGCTTTTCACCGGCCGCCAGCGCCGCACAGAGCGGCGGCAGCGTCGGGTGCGTCAGCAACCCGAAGATGCGGTCGGGCGTCGTTGACAGTTGCGTGTCGTCCCAGTCCATCGCATGGCCGCTCGCGCCGTTGGCGAATGCGGCGAATGAGGCGCTCGCGCGGAATGGCTCGGTGGCGAGGATGGTCGATGTTCCCTGGTCCGCGTTCCGGGTTCCCAGCTCGCCTTTGACGTATTCGTGAATGATCTTGCTGCCGGCGGTGGTCGATCCGGCCAGCACGACGCCCAGGCCGTCGATGATGCAGCGCTTGCCGAGCGCGATCGCTTCGGCCGGAAAATCCTGCAATCTGGCATTGGTGATGAAGTCCACTACCGCGGCGGTCGCCCGCGTCTGCTCGGTCATGTGGCGTATTATCCTTGATCGTGATGTGGCGTTCGCCTGTGGCTCTCATGGTGCTCTCGATGTCGTTGTTGGCCGCCGGCTGCGGCGGCGATTCCGGGACATCCCCGTCCTCAACATCGTCGGCGCCCTATTCGCAGACCGATCTGCGCCTCGGTACCGGCGCGGAAGTGACGGCCGGCCGCCGAGCGACGGTCAACTACACGCTCTGGCTGTACGATTCGGGCCGGGCCGACAACAAGGGCACGCTCGTCGAGAGCTCCGTTGGCGGGCAGCCGTTTACGTTTACCCTCGGCGCCGGGGGAGTTATCCGCGGATGGGATCAGGGTGTGCCGGGAATGAGGGTCGGCGGACTGCGGCGGCTCGTTCTGCCGCCCGAACTGGCCTACGGTGCGAATGGCAGCCCGCCGGCGATCCCCCGCAACGCGACGCTGCTGTTCGAGATCGAACTCCTCGCCGTGCAGTAATCCCGCGGACCGTAAAGGTCCGCGCCGCATCTTCTTCGTACCGCCCTCTCCAGACTATAATTCCGGGCGTTTCACGCCTTCCTTTCTGACTGGAGCGAACGACATGCGCAGACCCCTCTCAATCATCCTGATTGCCCTGGCGGGCGTGTCCGCGGGATATCTGCTCAACACTGACTGGGCGGTGGCTCAGCAGGGCGCCGGCGCGGCGATCAGGGTTGCCGCCGTGCCGAGCGAGCGGGGCGGTCAGGACATCTTTGGCGCCTACGACGTCGATCCTGACTGGCCGAAGGATCTGGCGACGCTGCCGGGCCATGCGGAGTGGACGTTTGGCGCCGGCCAGAGCGTGTTTGCCGAAAGCCCCGACCGCGTATTCGTGCTGCAGCGCGGTGAGCTGCCCAACGTCAAGCGTCCGCAGACGACCAAGCTCGGTCCGAGCATTTCGTTCCCGATCGGCCGGCTGCCCTGGCGCGACGCGACCAGCGCCGCGCTTCCCGGCAACGGCGGCACGGGCGCGCTCGCCGAAGAAGGCATCCAGGCCTGGGAGAAGGCCGGCAACAAGATGGGCGTCGACGCCCGCTGGGAACACAACATCCTGATCTACAACCGGAACGGCGATCTCGTCGACTCGTGGATGCAGTGGGATGCGATGATGCAGCGGCCCCACTACGTCGCGATCAGCCCGTACGACGCGCAGAAGCACGTCTGGATCGTGGACGACCACAAGCACGCCATCCACAAGTTCACCAACGACGGCAAGACGAAGGTGCAGACGATTGGCACCTACGGCGTGCCGGGCGACGACGGGACGCATTTCAACCGCCCGGCGTTCATGGACTGGTTCCCGGACGGCAGCTTCGTCGTGGCCGACGGCTACAACGGCACGCGCGTGGCGAAGTTCGACAAGGACGGGAAATTCCTGACCGCGTGGGGTCAGAAGGGCAGCAACGGCAGCGACACGCGGCCGGGATACTTCAACAACGTGCACGGGATCGCCGTCGATCCACAGACGCGCCGCGTCTACGTCAACGACCGCGGCAACCACCGCGCGCAGATTTTCGACGAGAACGGCAAGTTCATCGATCAGTTCAAGTTCGGCGACAACCCCTCAGACGTCCACCTGTTCCACATCTTCGACGGGTATCTCTGGGCGGCAGACCGCGGCACGAACAAGGTCATCAAGTACGACATGAACGGCAACTTGATGTATGCGTGGGGCACGTGGGGTGATTTCCCCGGCGGCATGTGGGGCGTGCACGGCATGGCGGTCGACCAGGAGGGCAACTTCTACGTGGCCGAAGTCGACAACGGCGGCGCCCAGAAGTACATCCCGCGCAAGGGCGCGAACCCCGCGTTCCTCGTCGGCAAGCCGCACCGGGTGGCCTGGAAGTAAGCGGACGGGAAGTCTGTGGCAGTTGTCAGTTGCCAGTTGTCGGTTGTCAGAAAGCAACGAGCTATCTCGAGGCCTTCCGACAACCGACAACCGACAACTGCCACAGACAACTGACAACCGGCAACCGATAACTACCGCCTCGTCCCCGTCCAGCCAACCCCCTCGATCCGATTCCCGACCACCTTCCCTCTGTAATCCGTCGCGGCTGCGCTGAAGGTGAGCTGATCTCCGTTCAACCTGCCCGTGACCGGCGTGGTGCCGAGGGTGCCTGAGATCACCTGGTGGTCCTGCGTCAACGTGAGCGGGCCATTCGGTGTCTGCCAGGTGCCGGCCACCTTGGCGGGGACGATCCAGAGCATCACCGTGCACCAGGACGTGCAGTTCGGCACCGCTTCGGTGCGGTCGGGCGTCCAGCCTTCGATGCCGAAGGTGTTGGCGACGATGCGGCTGCCGGGCTTCAGGTCGAGGAACTTGGAACGCAGTTGCAGCATGTTGCTCGGAAGCAGGAAGAGCGCGAGCACCGACGCCTCCGAGATATCGGCCTTGTACATGTCGCCTTCCACGAACTGCGCGCGGTCGGATACGCCGGCTGCTTTCGCCCGCTGCTGCGACAGCCGCACGAGATCCGGGTTGAACTCGACCCCCCTGGCCCGCGCCCCGCGCCGGGCGGCCGCGATGATGTTGCGGCCATCACCGGACCCCAGGTCCATGACGAAATCCATCGGGCCGACGTTGGCCACCGTGAGCATCAGTTCGACGGTCTCGGCGGGCGTCGGCACCCAGACGACATCTTTGCCGGGCTGGCCGGACACCGGCTCCGGCACCTCCTGCGCAGAAGCGACACCAGAGAAGACCAGAGTGAGAGCGAGTGCGAGGCCAAGTCGGCGAGGAATAAGTGTCATGGTGTATCAGCGTCAACGAGGAAAGAGGAAGGTGATGAGCCCAGTGTGGAGCCTAAAGTCTAAAGCCCAAAGCCCAAAGCGTAAAGGGCTTCACCCCGTCCTCTCGGGCTCCCACCGGAGACCCAGCGTCAGGATGCGTTCGAGCAGCCGCTCGTACGAGACACCGCTCACCTCCGCCGATTCCGCAAAGTCTTCGCCGTAGGCCAGGTTGGGGTTCGGGTTCGCCTCGAGCACGAAGATGCCGCCCTCTTCGTCCATGCGGATGTCGATGCGGGCGTACCCGCTCAAGTCGAGCGCGCGATACGTGCGCTTGGCGATGCGCTGGATCCGGTCGATCGCGTCGGCGTCAAGCGTGGCGGCCTCCGTCATGATGCCGTGCTTCGTCTGGTACTGCGTGCTCCACTTGACGCGCTCGGTCGCGATCCGCCAGCGGTTGTCCGGCATGTCCGCGAATGACATTTCCCATACGGGAAAGACGTCGAGCCGCTCGTTGCCGAGCACGCCGACGTACAGCTCGCGGCCGTCGATGAACTGCTCGACGATGGCCGCCGTCCCGAGGTTGTCGTGGATGAACTGCACGCGGCGGACGAGCTGATCCGCGTTCTCGACGACGGACGCCTGCGAGATGCCAGCCGAGGCTTCGAAGAACAGCGACTTCACGATCAGCGGAAACTGCAGGCGCTTGCTCAGGAGCGGCTTGCGGCCGTGGCGCACCACGGTGAAGTCAGGAACGGGGATGCGGTGGTAGGCGAGCAGCTTCTTCGACAGCGCCTTGTCGCGGGCCAGGATCAGCCCGCGCGGATTGCATCCGGTGTAGGGAAGCCGCAGGAGCTCCAGGTAGCTCACCACGTTCTGATCGAAGGTCGTCACGCCGGCGAAGGCTTCCATCAGGTTGAAGACGATGTGCGGCTTGAACAGCCCGACGGTCGGGCGGATCCCGATCAGATCGTCGTTGATGCCGAGCACCCGGACGTCGTGGCCGACCTCCTTCAGCGTCTCGATGACGTCGTACTCCATCTTCCACTCGGCCTCGAGGACGTTGATATCCGTCGTCTCCGCGGGCGGAACGAGGTGGTCGTGCACGAGCGCGAGGATGCGGAGCTTCTTCACAGGAACAGGCGGCCTGCCGCCGGACTGACGGTTAATCGGTCGATGATGACACGGAGCGTGTTCACAGGAACAGGCGGCCTGCCGCCGGACTGACGGTTAATCGGTCGATGATGACGCGGAGCGTGTTCATAGGAACAGGCGGCCTGCCGCCGGACTGACGGTTAATCGGTCGGCGATGACGCGGAGCGTGTTCACAGGAACAGGCGGCCTGCCGCCGGACTGACGGTTAATCGGTCGGCGATGACGCGGAGCGTGTTCACAGGAACAGGCGGCCTGCCGCCGGATTGACGGTTAATCGGTCGGCGATGACGCGGAGCGTGTTCACAGGAACAGGCGGTGCCCGCCGCTGTGCAGGTAGTTCATCGCCTGCACCGTCAAGAGCACGATGAACTCCTGCCGCGCGTGGTCTTCGGCAACGGCGAGGCGGAGCTTCAACTCGCGGGAGCGGGACATCATGTCTTCGAGCACCTGGTCGATCGTGTATTGGTAGATGCCGGTCCATTCGGCGACCAGGCGGCGGACGGGACGCCGGTTGCGGGAGATGAACTGGGCCGCGGTGATGTTGTCGGAATACTCCGGCGCGTCCGAGAAGAGGCGACGCAGATCGCGGTCGTAGAAATTAGGATAGTCCACGCCGTAGTGGCGCCGCTTGGTGCGGTAATGCTGCCGCAGCGTCTTGCGCAGGTGTGACAGCGGATCCACTTCATCGGGGTTGTTCACCCGAGCGTCCTTGCGGCGCAGCGACCGCATGAGCGCCTCCATGTATTCGAGCTTCTTGGCGGCGGGCCACCCGGCATACCGCTGCTGCCACTCGCTGTTCGGCGTGAGCCAGAGGGCGAACGTTTCCGCGAAGTCTTCGTCAGGGTGGCTCTGCGCGTACCACGCGTCCAGGTGCAGGACGTAGCTCTTGCTGTAGGGCTTTGGCGTGTAGAACTCGGGGTACGGCTTCGAGGGCAGGCCGAAGACGAACCTGCGCTGCCGGCGCAGCCTCAGCCGGAAGGCGTTGTCGATGGCATGTCCCGCTTCGTGACGCAGGATGCGCATGCACCACTCGTGCTCGCCTCCCTCGACCTCGAGCATCTGCGCCTCCTCGAGCTTCTCGAGCCGGGGATGCGCGAGGTAGAAGGGCACCGCGATCGCCGTCGCCCCGTCAGGCGTAAACCACTCGTCCGACAAATAGAAGTGCAGCGGAAACCGCAGGTCGCGCGCGGCCAGCTCGTCACGGAGCTGGGTAATCCGTTCGGCCAGGGTGCCCTCGATTGCCAGCGGCAGGTCGGCCATCCGGAGGTCGAGCAGTTGGTCTTCGGGCAGGCTCGCCCAGTCGGGCGGCACCCTCGTCTTTGGCATTAGTGAAAACTGTAGACTAGATCTCCGTTATGGCAGTACTCATCGCGGCGCAGGAGCGCGACCGATCGAAGGTCGCCGAGAAATATACGTGGAATCTCGCGGATATCTACCCCGATCTGGCCGCCTGGCGTGCCGAGACGGACGCCATCAAGGCCGAGCTGCCGGCGATACGCGCCTTCGCCGGCCGTCTGGGCCAGTCTCCGCAGACGCTGGCCGAGGCGCTCGAGACCAAGACCAGGCTCGAGAAAGTGCTGGCGCGACTGCACGTCTATGCCAGCATGCTCGCCGACGAGGATACCCGCCTCTCCGAAGCGCAGGGCATGCAGCAGGAGATGCAGCAGATCGCTGCCGACTTCGGTGCGCAGGCCGCGTACGTCGAACCTGAAGTCCTGAAGATCGGCGGCGCGACGATCGAGCAGTTCATCGCCAACGAGGCGCGCCTGGCGATCTACAGCTTCTACCTGCACGACGTGCTGCGGCGCGCACCCCACACGCTGACCGACGCCGAAGAGAAACTGCTGGCGGATGCCGCGCCGCTCGCGGGGTCGGCGTCCAACATCTTCGGCATCCTTTCCAACGCCGACTTTCCGTATCCCACCATCACGTTGAGCGACGGCACGCCGGTGAAGGTGGATCAGTCCGGATACGGAGAAGTGCGCGCGCTGGCGACGCGCCAGGATCGCCAGGCGGGCATGGCGGCGTTCTTCTCCGCGCTCGGCGGCTTCAGTCGCACGTTCGGCACCACGATGAACTCGAGCGTGCAGAAGTCGCTGTTCTATTCGAAGGCGCGGAAATATGCGTCGACGCTCGCCGCCGCGCTGGATGTGCCGAACATTCCCACCGACGTCTACACGCGCCTCATCGACGGCGTGAACAGGAACCTGCCGACCTTTCACCGCTACCTGCGTTTGCGCAAGCGGATGCTCGGCGTCGACCAGCTGCACTACTACGACCTCTACGCGCCCCTCGTCGCCGAAGTGAACCTGCGGTACACGCCCGAGGAGGCTCAACGGCAGGTGCTCGCATCGGTCGCGCCGCTGGGCCCCGATTACACCGCGGTCGTCGCGCGCTCGTTCCGCGACCGCTGGATCGACTTCATGCCCACCGAGGGCAAGCGGTCTGGGGCGTATTCCAACGGCGGCGCCTACGACGTGCACCCGTACATCCTGCTCAACTACCTGGGGCAGTACAACGACGTGAGCACGCTGACCCACGAGCTCGGGCACACGATGCAGAGCTACTACTCGAACGAGACGCAGCCCTATCCGCTCGCCGACTACCCGACGTTTGTCGCGGAGGTTGCCTCCACCTTCAACGAGGCGCTGCTCAACGACTACATGCTCGGGCAGATCGAGGACGACGCCACGAGGCTGTCGCTGCTGGGCAGCTACGTGGAGCACGTCAAGGCGACCGTGTTCCGGCAGACGCAGTTCGCGGAGTTCGAGCTGCGGATGCACGAGCTCGGCCTGAAAGGCATCCCGATCACCGGCGACGCGCTCGCGGCGCTCTATTTCGATATCACCACGCGCTATTACGGGCACGGCGAGAAGCTGGTGGTCGTGGACGACTACGTGGCCCACGAGTGGAGCTTCATCCCGCACTTCTACCGCGACTTCTACGTGTTTCAGTACGCGACCTCCTTTACCGCGGCGGAAGCGCTGGCGGCGAAGGTGACGGCCGGCGACGAGGCGACCACGAAGCGGTACCTGGCCTTCCTCGCGGCCGGAGGCTCGAAGTATCCAATCGATCTGCTGAAGGAAGCGGGCGTCGACATGACGACCGACGAGCCGCTCGATCTCACCATTCGGAAGATGAACCGGGTGATGGACGAGATGGAAGCGATTCTGGCGAAGACGAAGAAGTAGCGGGGCCTAGGACACAGAGGGACAGGGTCCCGCGGTCACGATCTGGTCGACGCGCGAGCGGAACGCCGCCGTCCACGCGTCGAGATCCCGGCTGTCGTCGGTGCCGCTGTAGAACTCCGGAAAGCGCGCGTCGGCGAAGAGCCTTCTGATCGCGCCCTCATCCATGGCCGCCAGCATCCGGCTTGCCTGGAGCCGTCCTTCCTCGGAAATCTCGGCATCCTTGAAGGTGGCGCCCCGGTATGGGAGGGCCTTCATCGAGACCAGGCATCGACGCGCATTCATCCACACCGGTCCATCCCGCCACCGCTCGAGGTTCACCTTCGAGGGGCCGAAGGTGGCCCCGAGATCCTGGATCATCAGGAGCGGCCGTGCGCAGGGCTGCCGCTGCGAGGGTGCGGGACGGTCGAGACATACGAGGCGCTGGTTGCCGGACTTGTTGTCCCAATGCGCCAGGAACACCGCGAGCAGCCGCAACGCATCGAGATCGGCCCGCGGTGCCTGCGAGGCCGGGAGCTCCCACCACGCCCAACCCTCCTGTGTATCGGTCTTGATCGACTGCCCCGGAAACTTGCGTTCGACCGCCGCCCACTCGAAATCCGTATAGCCGTCGTCGTAGCCATGCTCGCCGAGCGCGCCGGTGGCGCGCGCGAGCGTGAGCACCTGCATGGTGAGGAAGGGGAAGCGCGGGCAACCAAAGCAGCGCACGCGCGGGACGATCGTCATGTCGTCGGCGGCAAATCCGAGCATGCGCGCGAGCCGGCTGGCTGCTACCTCGGCCTGGATCTCCGGGTTCTTTCCGTACTTCACCTTGATGACCTGCCCGCCCTCGAGCACGCACGAAAACTTGGGCGACGTGCCTGAGGGTGCCTCTCGAAGAAACCGGCAGGGGAGGACGGGCTGGTCGAAGCGTGGAAACGCGGGCGCGTCTGCCGGGCCGGGTCTGACGGCCGCGCGCCTGAAGGCGTCGTTCCGCTGGGGTCCGTCCAGGAGCCTGTCGTGCTCATCAGTCGTCGATATCGCGGGAGGGATGACATCGCCCGCCGGCACGCCGCCGTAGTGCTCGGCAGCAAACAACCATGCCGAGAGGCCGGCGACGGCCACCATCCCGGCAGTAAGGCTGATGAGGCGGATTCGACTCACGTCGCCCGGATGAGCAACATGCGGGCCAGCCGAGGTTTACTGAGGGGTCCCCGGAATCATCTACAGAATGTTCTTTCCCAACGCCGAGAGCGCCAGCTCGGTGGCGAACTCGGCGGTCGTGTTGCGGAGGTCGAGGGTCGGATTGATCTCGACCAGATCCAGTGCGACGAGTCGCCGCGAGTCGGCGACCATCTCCATCACCATGTGCGCTTCGCGGTAGTCGATGCCGCCCTTGACCGGCGTCCCGACGCCAGGGGCGATGCCAGGGTCGCAGACGTCCATGTCGAAGGAGACGTGGATGCCGCCGGTGCCATCAGCGGCGATCGCCAGCGCACGCTCGGCGATCTTCGCGATGCCGTCGCGGTCGATGTCTTTCATCGTGAAGACGTGCACGCCGAACGCGCGAATCTGCTCCTTCTCCCGCTCGTCCAGGTTGCGGATGCCGAGCAGCACGGTGTTCTGCGCGAAGACCGACGGCGAGCCGCCGATCGAGGCAAGCTCGGAGGGCTCACCGCCAAGGAGCGCCGCGAGCGGCATGCCGTGGACGTTTCCGCTGAGTGTCGTCTCCGGTGTGTTCATATCGCCGTGCGCATCGACCCACAGCAGGCCGAGCGGCTTCGACTCCGTGCGGCGCACCCACGCGGCGCTGGCCGCCACCGATCCGGCGGCGAGGCTGTGGTCGCCGCCGAGGACAATCGGGAGTGCGCCGGCGTCGAGCGATGCCATCACACGGTCGTACAGCCTCTCGCAGACGCTGGCGATGTCGCGGACGTACTTCTTCTTCCTGTCGGCGGGCCGCTGGGTCTCGGGAATCGGGGCAGGCAGGTCGCCCAGGTCCACGACGGTTCGGCCGAGGGCGGCGAGTTGATCGCCGATGCCCGCGATCCGTAGGGCTGACGGCCCCATGTCGACGCCGCGCCGCCCACCGCCGAGGTCCAGCGGCACGCCGATGATGTGGACGGGCTTCACCGGCGTTTGATCGACACCGACATGCCTTCGTTCGCGGGCGAGACGATGGTGGTGAAGAGGCGGGGGTGCGTGAGGATGGTCTGGAGAAAGGGCTCCATCTCGCTCTTCTTGTTGATCACGTTGTGCGCCACGAACACGCCGCCCGGATTGAGTCTCGGGAACACCATGTCGAAGAACTTCTTGTAGTCAGGCTTCCACGCATCGAGGAACACGAGATCGAACGTGCCCTGGACCTTGGGTATCTCGAGAAACGCGTCGCCGTGCACCACCGTGACGACGTCGTTGAGCGCCGCTTTCCGGATATTGGCCGCCGCTTCCTTCGCCCGCTGCGGGTCGAACTCGATCGCCACGACGCGGCCACCCGTCTCGCGCGCGCCCAGTCCCAGCCAGATGCCGCTGTACCCGCTCGCCGCGCCAATCTCGAGCACCGATTTCGCCCCGCGCGCCGCGACCAGCACGCGCAGGAACCGGCCGTCTTCTTCCGACACGGCGAGCTGCCCCTTGTCGGCGGCCTTGATGCTCTTGAGAAGGGACTCGATTGGCGGAGTGAGAGTGCCACTCGATTGGCCGTGCGCCGAGGTGACAAACAGGGTGAGCAACGCGGCGACGATGGACAGACGCATGGTGAAGATTCTACGCCGTCGTGCTCTTCGTGGCTAAAGGCCAGCCACGAATGCCGCCGCGAGGGCGGCCGTCTCTCTCCCGTCCGCGACGCAGTCAGGGATCCCGATCGCGCGGAATCCGCTGCCGGCGATGAACACGCCCGGCAGAGAGGCCATCCGCTGCTCGATGGTGGCGATGCGGTCCAGGTGGCCGACCTCGTACTGGGGGCTGTGCCGCGTCCACCGGAAGAGCCGCGAGAAGATCGGTTCGCCCTCGATATCGAGCGTCTCTTCCAGCGCTTCGCGGGCGGCCGCGATCAGTGCCTCGTCGGTGCGCTCGAGCCGATGCGGGTCGCGGCCGCCGCCAAGAAAGGCGCGCACCAGCGCGTGACCGTCGGGCGCGCGTCCCGGCCACTTCGACGTCACCCACGTCGCCGCCAGCAGGGGACTGTGCTCGACCCGCGGCACCACGAATCCGCTGCCGCGAAGCGGATGCTGGATCTGATCGCGTCGATAGCCGAACGCGACCGTCGCCGTGGACGCATAGGGGATCCCGTCGCAGAGCCCCGCGAGCGTGGTGTCGAAGCTGCGCAGGAGACCGCCGGCCACGTACGCCGGCACGGCCAGGATCACCGAGCGTGCCTCGATCGTGCCTGCGGTCGATTCAACGGTGTAGGTCTCCGCCCGCCGCAGTTCTGTGACGCGCGCTCCGAGCCTGATCGTTCCGGGCGTCAGCGCACCGGCAAGGGCATCCACCAGCTCGCCGATGCCACCTGGCAGCGACACGAATGCGCCTTGTTCGGACGGCTTCACCCGAAGCCTGCGAAACGATCGGATGACGCTGCCTGCCTGCCGCTCGGCCTCGAGCAATCGCGGAAACAGCGCGCGCATCGAGAGCCGGTCGGCGTCGCCCGCATGAATGCCCGCGAGGAGCGGATCCGCGAGGTACTCGGCCGCTTCTTCCCCGAACCGCCGGCGGACGAACGTCGCGATCGACTCGTCCCCGCCGGAGCCACGCGGCACCAGCACTTCGCACGCCATCCGCAGCTTTCCGCGCAGCGTGAAGAGCGACGATTTCGCGAGCGCCGCCACGCCGACCGGGAAACCGAGAAAGGAGCCTTCGACGATGGGATGCAGCCGGCCGTCGCGCATGACGTACGCCGTGCGCGGCTTCTGGGTGGAGACGAGGCGGTCGGCGAGGCCGAGCTCGCGGCAGAGGCTCACGCCGGCCGGCTTCTGCACCAGAATCGAGTCAGGGCCGGCGTCGATCACCCATCCGTCGAACCGCTCGGTGAAGATGACGCCGCCGGGACGCCCGGACGCTTCGAGCACCTGCACGCTCATCCCGCGCCGCTGCAGCTCGTACGCCGCCGCCAGACCCGCGATGCCGCCGCCTACGATGATGGTGTCAAGAACTCTGTCGTGCACTGGGAACAGCAGGATTCCCCATCACTGTCGTCGGGATGAGCTATGGACGTATTGCGCGAGCATCTGCACGTGCTCGACGGGCGTCATCGGCAGGATGCCGTGCCCGAGGTTGAAGATGTGGCCGGGGCGGCCGCCGACGCGTTCGAGGATGTCGTCGGTCTGGCTGAACATCCGCTGCACGGGACCGAGCAGCAGCGTCGGGTCGAGGTTGCCCTGCACCGCGTGGTCGTGCCCGATCCGCTCCCAGGCCGCGTCGATCGGGCTGCGCCAGTCAACGCCGATCACGTCGCCGCCGGCGTCGCGCAGGTCCTCGAGCGTCGTGGCCGTGCCGGTACCGAAGTGGATCGTCGGCACGCGCGTGCCGATGGCGTGGAAGATCTTCTGCGTGTGGGGGAACGCGAACTCACGGTAGTCTGCCGGACTCAACGTCCCGACCCATGAGTCGAACACCTGTACGGCGTCGACGCCGGCGTCGATCTGGGCGTTCAGGTAGTCGCCGATGATCGTCGCGAACATGTCGCAGAGGCGGTGCCACGCCTCGGGGTGTCCGTACATCAGCGACTTGGTGCGCGCGAAGTTGTTGGAATGGCCGCCCTCGATGGCGTACGAGGCGAGCGTGAACGGCGCACCGGCAAACCCGATCAGCGGCACCCGGCCCGCCAGCTCCCGCTGGATCGAGCCGATCGCTTCGAGCACGTGCGACAGCGACTCGCGCGGATCGAAGATGCGCAGCTTGTCGATGTCGGCCGGCGATTCGATCGGCCGCTCGATCTGTGGACCTTCTCCCTTGATGAAATCGAAGGGGAGTCCCATCGGCTCGAGCGGCAGGAGGAGGTCTGAAAAGAGAATCGCCGCATCGACCTCGATCCGGCGGATGGGCTGCAGCGTCACTTCGGTGGCGAGATCCGGCGCGCGGCAGATGTCCAGGAGCGAGTAGCGCTCCCGCAGGGCACGGTATTCCGCCATGTATCGGCCGGCCTGGCGCATGAACCACACGGGCGTCGCGTCCACCGGCTCGCGCCGGCAGGCTTTCAGGAACCGGGAATTCGTCCCTTGGTTATTCATGGACGGGGCTTTCGAGAGGGAGCTTCAGCAGTTCGCGCGCCAGCGTGACCAGTTCTTCGAGCCAGAGCGGCTTGTAGCGCAGCTCCGCGCCAAGCTCATGGATCTCGTTGGCCTGCGCTTCGTCGAGATAATAGTCGCCGGTGACGATGGCGACCGGCGTGTTGGTGAGGCCGGGAATCTCGCGGATGGCGCGAAGAAACTGCAGGCCGCTGGTGAGCGGCATCCGCAGGTCGAGGATGATGGCGTGCGGGCGATGGGTCTGCGCGAGACCGAGACCTTCGTCCGCCGAGAGCGCGGCCCACACTTCGTACCCCTCGAGCCGAAGCATTCGTGAAAACGTGTCAGTCACGCTGACATCGTCGTCAACGATCAGCACGCGAGCGGCCGAGTCAGGGGGGGAAGGCACGGCTCATTGTGGAGCCCGACGGATCGATCGTCAAGGCATAGAACGTGGGCGACGGCCCTAACTTACGACGTGTCGGCGAAGTCGTGCTATATTCACCCGGTTTAGGGCTGGGTTTTGCCCAGTTTTGTTGTTAGCACACGTCGGAGGGTCCTATTTGAGTCCGATCCTCGTACGGCCCGTCCGAGAGCAGCTCGAGCACGACCGGGTCATTCGCCTCCTTCAGGCGAGATACAAGAGAAAATTCGAGGTCGGTATCAATCCGGGTCACGAACAGGCCGTACCGGTGGGAACCGGGCCAGCCGCGTGGTATCCGGATCTTGTCCTCCAGTCGACCGAACGCAGCCGGAAGCTCATGGGCGTGGTCGAAGTGGAGACTGCCGAGTCGGTCAACAACCTCGAAGCCATGTCGCAGTGGGTCACCTTTTCGAAGCTGCGCGTGCCATTCCACCTGTACGTGCCCCAGTCGATGATCGATCCGGCCCGGCAGCTCTGTTCAGACCTGCAGGTGTCGGTCGCCGAAGTCTGGATGTATCACCTGCTCGGGGATCAGATGCGGTTCACGCTGGTGCAGCGAGCGCAGGGGTCTGAGGGTAAGGGGCGGTCCGCGGCCGCCGCCGCCTCGCCGGCGGCGCGGCCCCGTCCGGAGGCGCCCAAGGGGCGCGCTGAGCCGCGTACGCGGACCAGCCGCGTGGCAGCCGCCCGCCCGGCGCGCCGCGCGGCGCCGGCCCCCGCGCGCAAGGCGAAGCCGGTGGCCAAGAGCAAGAGCAAGCCGACACGGGCGGTGTCTCGCCCCGCGCCTCGCCCGGCCGGCCGCAAGAAATCGTCGGGTTCGTCCAAGTCTCAGAAGCGTAAGTAGCTCCCGTGCCCTTCCTGCGCGTCATCCGTGACAAGCGCGGGTACGAAACCACGTACCTGATGCATTGGTTCCGCGACGGCAACCGCCAGCGGTCGCGGATCCTCTACGTGTTCCGCTCGCCGGGCGGCGTCCGCGTCGGTCGCAACCCGCTCGAGCCGGACGTCCTGCGCCAGATCGAGCGGGAGCATCCCGGGATCGAGTTCGACTGGAAAGCGGTCCTCGACAACCAGCAGGTGGTCGAGCCGGCGTCCGAGCAGCGGCGGCCACGCAGGCGCGAGGCGCCCCCCGCCCCACGGGCGGCCGTCGAGCGGCCTCCGCGAGTCGCGGCGGCGGCCCCGGAGCCGCCTCAGCGCCCTCCCGTCCCTTCGGCGATCGAAGGCGCAACGCCTGACGAGCAGATCGCGTTTCTCGTCCTCTGGTATCCGCGGTTGCGCGAGCGCGTTCCGAAGCGAACGGGCGACCCCGCTCGGCAGGAGGCACTCCTCGCGCTGGTCGAACGGCTCAATCCCTCGAACTGGACCGACGCGGATCAGATCACGACGGGCCTGCAGTTGGCCGCCGAGGCGCTCGAACGGCTCTCACACGTGTTTGCCAGGCGGCGCCGGCGATCGCGTCGGCCGGCGGCCGCAGCCGGCGCTGCCGCGCCATCCGCCGATACCGGAGCCTCCTCGCCGGATCAGGCCATCGCACCCGCGGCCGTCGAACCGTCGGACCGCGAGGGATCGGGCGCCGATCCGTCGCACCTCGACCCGTCGGATCAGTGATGGACTGGCTGGCGCCGGTTCTGCTCCGCCTCGAGCGATTCGGGCCATGGGGCCCCGTCGCCTTTATCGCCGTCTACGTCATCGCCGCGGTGACCCTCGCGCCCGCGTTCTTCCTGACGCTTGCGGCCGGCGCGATCTTCGGCGTGTGGAAGGGGAGTCTGATCGTCTTCGTGGGCGCGTCGCTGGGTGCGTCGGCGGTTTACGGCCTCGCCGCGCCGCTGGCGCGGTCGCGATGGCTCGAGCGCATCACCCGCGATCCGAAGGTGACCGCGGTGCGCACGGCGGTGCGGGGGGAGGGCGTCTGGGTGATGTTCCTGCTGCGCCTGTCGCCGCTCGTGCCCTATAACCTGCTGAACTATGCGCTGGCCCTGAGCGGCGTGCGCTATCGGGATTTCGTGATCGCGCTCGTCGGGATGATCCCGGCCATCGTGATGTACGCCTATTACGGCAAGGTGGTAGGAGACGTCGCCATCATCGCCGCGGGCGTTGCGCCGCCGAGAGACTTCGCGTACTACGCGCTGATGGCGGTAGGGCTCATCGCGACGGTGGTGGCCACCACGCTCATTGCGCGAGCGGCGCGCGGAGCGATCGAGCGGCAGCGCGGTCGATAATCCATTCGACGCGATCGCCGGCGCTCCGGAGCATCTGGGCCGGGTAGCGCGTCACATCCTCCGCAAGCGCCAATGCGGCGCGCACGGCATCCGCCTTCTGTGGGCCGGAGGCATTCACCAGAATCGCGCGGGCGTCGAGCAGTGCGGGAGGCGTCAGCGTGATCCGCCACGTCTTCAGGTGTTCAACCCAGATGGCGGCCACGCAGATGGCGGCCACATGCGGCGCGGACCCTTGCGGTCCGCGAGGCGGGCCGTCAAGGCCCGCCCCGCGACCCTGCAGCAATGGACTTCCGGGAAAGATCGACGCGATGTGCGCATCATCGCCGACGCCGAGCAGCTCCACGTCGAAGGTGCGATCGCGCACCTCGGCCTCGTATTTCCGCGCGGCCTCGCGGGCGTCGGGAAGCTCACCCTCGATCCGGTGGATCTGCGCGGGTGGAATGGGCACGCGCGACAGCAGCGTCCTGTACGCCAGGCCGAAGTTGCTGTCCGGATGATCGGGCGGCACATGCCGCTCATCGCCCCAGAACACGTGGACGCGGGTCCAGTCGATGCGCGCGCGCCAGGGCTCGCGCGCATCCGCCAGCGTCCGGTACAGGCGCTCGGGCGTACGTCCGCCGGTGAGGCAGATGACGGCGCTCTCCCGAGCGGCGACCGCCAGCTCGATCAACGTCGTAATTCGTCGCGCACCTGTCTCTGCGAGCTGGGCGTCGTCGTCGACGACTGTTACGACCGCCACGTCCGTCCGTCCTGCTGCATCAGCCGATCGGAATCAGGCGGCCCTGGTGCCCCTGGTGCGTAGGTCGGGACGGGAGCCGAATCCCTCTTCCACTCGTCGAGGAGCGGCTGGACGGCGCTCCAGCCCGCTTCGACGATGTCCATCCGGTGGAAGAGGGTCTGATCGCCAGACATCGCGTCGAAGAGCAGCGTTTCGTAGCCCGTGCTGGGCTCCACCTTGAAATGCCGCGCATAGCTGAACGCCATCGTCACCGTCTCGAGCCGCTCGAGCGGCCCTGGTACTTTGGCGTCGAATGACAGCGAGATGCATTCGTCGGGCTGGATCGTCAGGACGAGCACGTTGGGATTCGTGTGCTCGACCGGCGTTTCGCGGAACAGCATGAACGGCGCCCGCTTGAAATGCACCGACACCTCGGTGGAGCGGCGGGGCAGGCGCTTGCCGGTGCGCAGGTAGAACGGCACGCCGGCCCATCGCCAGTTGTCGAGCAGCAGCCGCATCGCGACGAATGTTTCGGTGCGCGAAGCGGGCGCGACGTTCTTCTCCTGGCGGTAGCCCTCGTACTGCGCGCCGACGACGTAGCGCCGAACGTCCTCGGAGGTCAAGGGCGAAACGGCGTGCAGCACCTTGACCTTTTCGTCGCGGACGGCTTCGGCGTGAAACGAGACCGGCGGTTCCATCGCGACGAGCGTCAAGAGCTGGAACATGTGGTTCTGCACGATGTCGCGGAGCGCGCCCGACTTGTCGTAGTAGGCCCCGCGCGAGCCGATGCCGTCTTCCTCGGCGACCGTCATCTGCACGTGATCGACGTACCGCCGGTTCCACACCGGCTCGAAGATGCCGTTGGCAAACCTGAACGCCAGGATGTTCTGGACGGTCTCTTTGCCAAGGTAATGATCGATCCGGTAGATCTGCGACTCGCGCAGGCCTCGCGTCAGCTCTGCATTCAGGGCTCGCGCGCTCTCGAGGTCGTAGCCGAACGGCTTTTCGATGATCACCCGCCGCCACCCCTCGTCTTCCCTGGTGAGCCCGGCCGCGGCGAGATGACGAGCCACGACGGCGAACAGGTCGGGCGGGGTCGCGAAATAAAAGAGGTAATTCGCCGGCGCCTGGTGGCGCTGCTGGATATCCGTCAGCGCATGTCTCACGCGTTCGTACAGTCCAGGGTCATCGAACTCGCCGGAGACGTAATGGAGGCGCTCCTCGATCCTGCCCCACGTGTCGTGGGCGATCGTCTCGCCCTCGGCCTGCGTGACATGGTCGCGGATCTGCGCGCGAAACGTGGCGTCATCGATGGCCGGTCTGGCGACGCCGAGGACGGCAAACGTCTCGGGAAGCAGGCCCGACTCCGCGAGGTTGTGAATCGCGGGGAGGAGCTTGCGGCGCGTCAGGTCGCCTGACGCGCCGAAGATGACGAGGATCGAGGGGTCAGCTCTTGGGTTCGACATGGCCGCCGAACTGCGCCCGAAGGGCCGACAGGAGCTTTTCCGCGAAGGTGTGTTCCTGCCGCGAGCGGAACCGCACATACAGCGCCGTGGTCAGCACGTCGGCCGGGACGTTCTCTTCGAGCGCGGCCTGCACCGTCCAGCGACCTTCGCCCGAGTCAGCGACTCGTCCCTCGAACTCCGAGAGCTGCGGATCCTTCACCAGCGCCATGGCGGCAAGGTCGAGCAGCCAGGAGCTCACGACGCTGCCGCGCCGCCAGACTTCGGCCACCTCCTCGAGCTTGAGCGCGTACGGCGCGTGCCGCATGATGTCGAAGCCTTCGGCGTACGACTGCATCAGCCCGTACTCGATGCCGTTGTGGATCATCTTGACGAAGTGGCCGGCGCCCGCGGGTCCGCAGTGGACGAAGCCTTCGTGCGCCGTGGTCCTGGTCACGTCGAGGCCCTCGGAGGGCGATATCGTCCCCTGTCCTGGCGCGAGCGTTCGGAAGATTGGCGTGAGCCGCTCGGCGATCGGCACGGCGGCGCCAATCATCAGGCAGTAGCCGCGCTCGGCACCCCAGACGCCGCCGCTCGTCCCGACGTCCACGTAGTGCAGGCCTTTGGCTTCGGCCTCGCGCGCACGCCTGACATCGTCTTTGAAATGGGTATTGCCGCCGTCGATGATCACGTCGTCGCGCTGCAGTCGATCCGCAAGCGCAGCCACGGTCTGCTCGGTTGGATCGCCGGCCGGCACCATGATCCAGACGGCCCGCGGAGGGGTGAGGCGCTGGACGAGATCGTCCAGGGACGCGGCCCCCGCGATTCCGTCGCGCCGCAGCTCTTCAACGGCGTCGGGATTGCGGTCCCAGGCGACGACGTCGTGTCCGCCGGCTGTGAGGCGTCGGGCCATGTTGCCGCCCATGCGGCCGAGGCCAATCATGCCGAGTTGCATGTGTCAGGTCCGGAGAAAGCGGCGCTCGATGGCGAGGATCTTGTCGAGGCGGCGCTGGTGGCGTTCCTCTCCGGAAAACGTCGCCGTGAGAAACGATTGCACGATTTCAGCGGCCAGCGCGCCGCCGACGACGCGGGCGCCCAGGCAGAGGACGTTCATATCGTCATGTTCGACGGCCTGGTGGGCCGAGTAGCAGTCATGGCAGACCGAGGCGCGAATGCCCGGAAACTTGTTGACGGCGATAGAGACGCCGGCGCCGCTGCCGCAGACGATGAGCCCGCGGTCGGCGCGGCCGCCGGTGACGGCGCCCGCGACGGCTTCCGCGCAGTCGGGATAGTCGACGGGGGCGGTCGAATGGGTGCCGAAATCGAGGACGTCGTGTCCCTGTTTGGCGAGGGCGGCGGCGAGTTCCTGCTTCAAAGGGTAGCCGGCGTGGTCGGCGCTGAGGGCGATCCGCATCAACCCGTACTAAAGCATTTTTTGCCCCCCACATGCCACCTCTGTGTCTCTGTGACGCGGTGGCCCGTCTGAGCGGTGCTGCTATACTTTGCCCATGCGAAATACCGCTAAGCTCTTGCCGGCGGCTGCTTTTGCCTTGCTGCTTGCGGCTGGGTTGCAGGCTGCCGGACAGGCGCAGCCTCAGGCGCCGCAGCAGCCGACGTTCCGCGCGAGCGTCGATCTCGTGACGACCGACGTGATCGTCCGCGACTCGAAAGACCAGTTCGTCTCGGACCTCAAGCCCACCGAGTTCGAGGTCTTCGAAGACGGCGTCAGGCAGGAGATCGTCTCCGTGGTGCTGACGCACGGCGGGCGCGTGTTCAACGTGCAGTCGCCGCCTCCCGCGCCGGCACCCGAAGGCATCATCCTTCCGCCCTCCCGGCCGACCAACGACGCGGCCGGGCGCATCTTCCTGGTCTTCCTCGACGACCTGCACCTCGATTTCCAGAGCACCCCGCGCGTCCGCGAGCTGATCAAGAAGATGCTGCGGAACCTGATTCACGAAGGGGACATGTTCGGCATCGTGTCGACCGGCACCTCGTCGATCTCCGAGCAGCTCACCTACGACCGGCAGGTGCTCGAGGGGGCGATCTCGCGCGCCACCGGCGGCGCGCTCAAGCCCGAAGACATCATCAAGGGCCAGCAGTCGGCGCAGGGCAACGCCGAGCTCCGGTACCGCGCGCACGTCGCCTTTTCCACGGCCTACGACCTGATGAAGAACCTCGAGCAGGTGCGCAACCGCCGCAAGGCGGTGATTTACATCAGCAGCGGATACGACTTCAATCCGTTCGAGACCTCGCGGCTGAAGTACCAGGCCGATCAATACGGGCTCGACAGCAACGATGCGCAGACCGATCCGTTCCTCCGCCAGCAGAACCAGGGCACCACCTTCGCCGAAGCCGATCTCGTGCGGGAGCTCGCCGAGCTGACGCGAGCGGCCAACCGCGCCAACGCCACGATGTACACCATCGACCCGCGCGGCCTCGTCGCCGGCCCGGACCTCGATCAGCAGGTCGAAACGGCCGAGTGGTACGACTACATCCGCGAGACCCAGGACAGCCTGCGCGTGCTGGCGGAGCAGACGGGCGGCATCGCCGTCGTCAACCAGAACGACTTCGACAAGGCGCTGAAGCGGATTGACGCGGAGACGAGCGACTACTACGTGCTGGGGTACTACTCGAGCAACCCGGACCCGTTGAAGCGCACGCGGAAGATCGAAATCAAGACCGCGCGCCCCGGCGCCAACGTGTGGTCGCGCACGTCGTACTCGCTGCGGCCGACGGCGCCGCCGACGAACTAGCGAGGGCCGCGCAGCGCGGCCTCGAACTGCGGCTTGATGGTGTCGAAGACTCGAATGACTTCCGACACGGGGCGGGGCAGTCGGCTCATCTTCGGGTAGAGCCACCCCGTCTCCCGCTGCAGCGAATGCCCCGCGATCCGGCTGCAGAATAGCTGTTTCGTCCGCACGTCATCCGCCGCCGCCTGCCACGGGATGATGCTGATCCCCAGCCCGTGCCTGACCATCGCCTTGATGATCTCGACGTTCTCGGTCTCCATCACGATCTCCGCTTCAATCCGTTCCCGCGTGAAGAATTCCTCGACGAGGCGGCGGGTAATCGAGCCCGTTTCAAACAGGATGAACGGCTGTCTGTTGAGCTCGGACGGCTGCACCTGACGCTTCGTCGCGAGCGGATGCGTCGGGTAGGTCACGAGCAGCAGTTCTTCCTGCAGCACCGGCACCGAGACGAGGTCGGCGGCTTCGATTGGCAGCGTGAGGAGGCCGAGGTCGCCCCCGCCCGAGCGCAGCATCGCGATCGATCGCTCCGCGCTGCCGACGGTGATCTTCAGATCGAGGTTCGGATGGATGCGCCGGACCTCGGCGAGCAACGCAGGGAAGACGTAGAGACAGACGGTCATGCCGCCCACCAGCCGCATCGTGCCCCGGAGCGACTCCTGCGTGTCGCTGATCGCGGTGACCGTGTCCTGCAGATCCTGGAAGACGCGGTGACTCAACTGGAGGAGCGATTCTCCGGCGGGGGTAATGCGGATCCGGCGGCCGATGCGATGAAACACCGCCTCGCCGAGCTCCTCTTCGAGCAGCAGGATCTGCCGGCTGATGGCCGACTGCGAGACGTGCAGCTTTTCGCCGGCGGCTGTGAACGAGCCGCTGTCAGCGATGGCGCGGATGATTTCTAACTGCCGCAGGTCCATGCGCCAGCATACATTCGCTGAACGCATGGGTTCAAGGAGATCGATAAGCTATTCGAGCGCTGCGCGGGTGCGTGCGACGGCTTCCTCGAGATACCCCTCGTCCATCTCGATTCCGATGAAGCTCACACCCAGTTGAGCGCAGGCGACGGCCGTCGAACCGAGCCCCATGAACGGATCGGCGACAGTCTTCACACGGGTCAGGCCGTGAAGCTTGAGGCACATCTCGGGCAGTCGCGGGGGAAAGGTCGCGGGGTGCGGCCGGTCTTTCTCGCGGTTCTGGATCGTCTCGTACGGAATGAACCAGGTGTTACCCCGGCACCGGACGCCGCCCGCGGCGTTCTGCCAGCGTCCGACGTTTGACGGATCCTGATAGCGGACGCCAATCGCCTGACGGTCGAGCGGCGTGTGGCCGTCGTGCGTGAAATGGAAGACGAACTCGTGGCAGTCGTGCAGAAAGCGGCGGCTGTTGATCGGCTTGTAGTGACCCACCGCGAGGTCCTTTTCGAGTCCCGCCCTCGCGCCGGCGAGCGCTTTCTCGATCGCGATCGACTTGATCCAGTGGATCGTGTTCTGGAGCTGGAGATGCGGCCGCACCGCCTGCGCGACGTCGAGCGCCGTCCACGGGTCGGTGGGTTTCGCGCCGACGTTGAGAAACATCGAGCCGTCCCTGGCCAGCGTGGATGCCGCCAGGCTCACCCACTCACCGGTCCATTCGAGGTACCGGCCGCGCGGGATCGTGTCGTCATAGCTGCGGTATTGGATCCCCAGGTTATAGGGCGGGGAGGTCACGATCGCGTTGATCGACTCGGGTGGCAGCGATTCGAGCACGCGCAGGCAGTCACCCAGGTAGAACTGGAACGTCGCCTTGCCCGACTTGAACTTTGTATGGGGTTTGAGGGAGCGGGACACCGCCGCGATTGTACAGGCGATGCGGCGCGGACCTTTACGGTCCGCGGCTCGCGGAACGTTAGGACGCCCTGGCGACGTGTGCGAGGGTCTCGCTGACAATCGTGTGATTGCGGCGATGACCGTGGAGGGTGCAGGCCTGGCCTTTTTCCTCGACGTAGGTGAGCTCGCGGCTGGTGGCCTGCTCACGATAGCGGCCGATGACGCAGCCGCATCCCAATGTCCGAAACCCCAGAAGCCTGACGAGACCACTCATGGTCGATCCTCCATCGCGGCAGACAGCAAACTATGTACCGCTGAGCTGTTGCCGAGTCCTTCCGGGCGCGCTCGTTTGTTCCAACGAAAAACGGAAGAAAAGCGAACAGTCACCTGGTGGACGCGCCATCACGGTGTGTTTCCAGCAACACACCAGTGTGGCTCGCGGCCGACACTCTGGATCCTCTTCAACCGTTTGGATGGTGTAGAGTCTCCACCGCGATGGAATTTGGCCGACAAGCCGTTCTTTTCGCGGGCATGTGTGCGCTTGCCTCCACGCTCGCGCACGCCCAGCCGGCGGGCGACATCGGCGCTTCGCTGATGCGGCGGGCCGACGTTCGCGCGGCGCTCGAAGCCGCGCGCGGCGACGAACCGCACGCCATCGAAGATCAGATCCGCCTCTGTGAGATTCCCGCGCCGCCCTTCAAGGAAGCCGAGCGCGGGCGCGCCTACGCCGACACTTTTCGGAGCGCCGGCCTCAAAAATGTGCGGATCGACAAGCAGGGAAACGTCCTTGGCGAGCGTCCGGGGCGGATGTCCAGGCCCCACGTGGTCATCAGCGCGCACCTCGATACCGTGTTTCCCGAAGGCACCAGCGTTCGCGTGACCCGTGAGGGGACCGTGCTCAAGGGCCCCGGCATCGGCGACGACTGCCGCGGCCTCGCCGTGCTCCTGGCCGTCGTGCGAGCGCTCAACACGGCCAACGTCCAGACCCCGGGGACGCTCACGTTCGTCGGCACGGTCGGCGAAGAAGGCCTGGGCGACCTTCGGGGCGTGAAGGCGCTCTTCGGCGAGACGCTCCCCGGCCAGATCGACCGGTTTGTCTCCGTTGACGGCAGCGGGTACGGCATCACGCATCGGGCCGTCGGCAGCCGCCGTTACCGGGTGACGTTCACGGGCCCGGGTGGGCACAGTTACGGCGCGTTCGGCCTGGCGAACCCCGCCCACGCGCTGGGCCGCGCCATGGCCGCGTTTGGCGATCTGCAGGTGCCCTCCGATCCGAAGACGACGTTCGCCGTGGGCCGGATCGGGGGAGGCACGTCGGTCAACGCCATTCCATTCGAGGCCTGGATGGAAGTTGACATGCGCTCGGTGGACGCCGCCGCGCTCCGGGCACTCGAGTCGGGCTTTCTCAAGGCTGTGGACGAGGCCCTTGCCGGCGAGAATGCACGCTGGAATCAGAACGGTCCGTTAACGGTGGAGAAGCAGTTGGTGGGCGACCGTCCCGCGGGTCTCACCCCGGCCTCATCGTTCATCGTCGAATCGGCGGTGTCGGTGACCAGGGCGCTCGGCCTGACGCCCACCCTTGATGAAGGGTCAACGGATGCGAACACCCCCATGAGCCTCGGCATCCCCGCCATCGCCATCGACGCCGGCGGCCGGGGCACCGGTGCTCACGCCCTGGATGAGACGTTCGACACGGCCGAGTCCTGGAAGGGGACCCAGCGCGCGCTACTGCTCACGATTGCGCTGGCCGAGTAGAAGGCCCTTGAAGCTCTCGAGCTCGACCGCGCGCTGACGGGCGGCCGCCCCACGGGCGCGCAGCACCCTGACGATGAAGGCCGCGTGGGGGACAAGCACCGCCGTGAGCTCCAGCGGCGTTGGTCCGGGCAGCGCCGCCGGTATCAGGTTGATGACCGCCGCGCAGATGAACATGATTGAAAACAGCGGATCGATGCCGCCCCCGGGCAGCGCGGGGCCAACGGCCATCGCCGTCGTTTCCCAGCGCGGGCCGTCCGGCTCGGCTTCATAGCAGACCTGAAGATACCGCCCAATGCGCTCCACTCCCACGTGCAGGGCATGGATCGCCTCGAACCCCGCGGCGAGCACCGCCAGGGAGAGCAGGGCCGCCACAGGAAGCTGGCTGAACAGCAGCAACACGAGGGTCAGCGTCGCCCAGCCAAGAAAGGTCACGGGCAGGAGGACCATCCTTGTGGTGCCCCGCGATGCGATGGTCTGCCTCAGCACGGCGAATTCGGATTCGGCTAGTCGTGATGTCATCGATCGGGCTCCTTGCACAATGCACCCGTTCCCCATGGCACTGTTGTTGGACACGCCGAGTCCAGTTGCAGTTGAGGTGAGGAAAACCGTATTAAAAAGCCTCTTGCAGCCTACAGAATGTTTGCTACAATGCCGACACATTCTGTAACAACTTGTCTATTAAAGGTTTGCCTGTGACCCCAGTCCGGCTGTTCAGGAATGTCCGACTGATCTGTGCGTTGGCCACGGTGGCTGCTGTCGGGCTTCCGGTCGAAGCTGTCGCCCAGGCGTCCACCAGGACGACCACCGCGGCGCCGCGCGGCGCCAGCGCGCCGAAGCCGAAGCTTACTGTCACCAAGAAGAAGAAGACCGCCGCAGCCGTCGCGAGGGCTCGCCGGGCCCAGGCGTCCCGCGCCCGCGCCGCTGCCGCGCTCAAGGAAGCCGCCGAGCCGAAGTTCAAGCTCAATGATGTCGGGTCGCTCATTCCCGACGTCCGCGCGGAAGCCGCCATTATTTACAACCCCGAGAACGGCCAGGTCCTGTACGAGTCCAACTCGCAGGGCACGCGTTCGATCGCCAGCATCACGAAGATCATGACCGCGGCGGTGTTTCTCGAGAACTCGCCCGACCTGTCGCAGGAAGTGGTCGTGCAGAGCGCCGACGTCCGGGCCGCATCGGTCACCTATCTGCGCGCGGGCTACAAGCTCTCGACCGACGACATCCTGCACCTGATGCTGATTGCCTCCGACAACGCGGCCGCCCGGGTGCTGGCCCGCGTATCACCCTTCGGCTCCGCAGGGTTCATCGGTCGGATGAACGACAAGGCGCGCGAGCTGGGGCTGACGAGCACACAGTACGCGGATCCGTCGGGTTTGCTCTCAACCAACGTGTCGTCGGCGTATGACATGGCGCGGCTGATTGCCTACGTGGCCGGCGACGAACGCATCTCCAACGTGATGCGCAAGCAGTACCACTCGGTGGCCGTCGGCCGCCGCACCATCACCGTGCACAGCACCAACCAGCTCGTCATGAAGGGCGACGTGGACGTATTGGGCGGGAAGACCGGCTTCATCAGGAAGGCGGGCTATTGCCTCGCCACCCTGCTTCGCCTGCCTCAGGGCGGACCGCAGGTCGCCGTCGTCATCCTGGGCGCCAAGTCGAATGCGGGCCGTTTCTGGGAAACACGCCACCTGTTCAACTGGCTCTCGACCAAGACCCAGGACATCTTCGCCACGCCGGTGCAGGCCGCCGGCGTCGCCTCGACCAACTAGGCGCTACCGCTTACCGACTACCAGCTACCAGCTAACTCGTATATCCCCTTTGAATCGCTGCCGCGTCGAGCGGGAGTGTGGCGACGCTGTCGGCGCTCGGCATCACCGGACGCGTGGCGCGGCGGCCGTCGTACGCCTTGAGATACCTCTGACAGGCGTCGCAGGCGTAGACGCGGTACTGGCCGTCGGTGGTGGCGAACGACGTAATGAGGGATCGGTCGCTGTTGCGGCAGTAGGGGCAGGTGAGCGGTTCGAACTTCCAGCGCAGGCCGCAGCGGCCGCACATGAGGTGTCGCTCCGCCGCGGGCGTGATCACGGCGAAATCAGGCTCTCCTCCGCACAACGGGCAGTGCGAATGCACCCAGATGGAAAGGTCCGAGCGCTGCTGCAGCACCTCGGCGCAGCGCGAGAGGAACGGGCGCATCGCCAGGGTCAGCACCTGGTCGAGTGCGCTGTCGACCGGCGGCTCTGGTGCGGGCACGCCGACCGCCGCGAGATGGCGCTCGGCCCCGCTGCGATACCACTGCGAGGCGACGGTGACGAGGGTCATGTCGCGGCCGATCGCCTGGACCTTCTGGTAATCGGCCTCGTCGAGAGCGCCGAAGCGGCGGAGCACGTCGGCGGTCTGCCGCACCATCAGTCGCAAGTCGGTGAGCTCGAGGGGGATCGTCTCGAAGCGTAGCAGGGGATGCGCCTCGGCACTGTGGCGAGCCAGGATCTCTGGAGTCAGCTCCCACGAAGGGAGGGGCACCCGACCCTGGATCCGCCGCTGCAGCTCGTTTAACTCGAGATGCATGTCGACGGCATCGCCAAGCTCGGGATGCTGTTCTTTCAGCGCCCGAAGTTCGGCGGCTTCGCGCGTATCGCCGCGCGCGGGACGTGGGGGGCGTTCGCCCGGTTCGGCCACGGGGCGATCATACCGTTGTCAGTTGTCAGTTGTCAGTTGTCAGTTGTCGGTTGTCAGTTGTCGGAACGCTCCGAGCCAGCTCGTTGCCTTCTGACAACTGACAACTGACAACTGGTATCGTGACACCGATGCGTATCCTGATGATCGCGTCCGAGGCCGTCCCATTTGCGAAAACGGGGGGCCTGGCGGACGTTGTCGGGTCGTTGCCGCAAGCGCTCGCGCGCCTGGGACACCAGGTTGACGTGGTTATCCCGCGTTACCGCGGGATTTCGGCGGGCGAGGTGATCGCGCGACTCCAGGTGCCCCTTGGCTCGCAGGTGACGGAGGCCGCCGTCCATGCCGTCGGCGCCGAAGGCGTCCGCACCCTGTTCATCGACGAACCGTCGTATTTCGACCGCGACTATTTGTACGGTGTCGCCGGGCACGACTATCCGGACAACCCCGAGAGGTTCGCGTTCTTCGCGCGCGCGGCCCTGCAATGGGCGGCCACCACCCGCTACGACGTCATTCACGCCCACGACTGGCAGGCGGGCCTCGTGCCGGTGCTGCAGCGCCGCGACTTTGCCAGCCACCCCACCCTGGGCGCCACCCCCACTATCCTTACCATCCATAACCTGGCGTATCAGGGCGTCTTCGACGCGAGCTGGCTGCCGCGGCTTGGCCTTGGCTGGGAGCTGATGCGCGTCGACGCCCTCGAGTTCTGGGGCCGCGTCAGCTTCCTCAAAGGAGGCATCGTGTTCAGCCGGCTGGTCACGACCGTCAGCCCGCGCTACGCGACGGAGATCCAGACCCCGGAGTACGGCTTTGGCTTTGACGGCATCCTGCGCGAGCGGGCGGCTGACCTCGTGGGGATTCTCAACGGAATCGATTACGATCAGTGGGATCCGGCGCGCGACCCGCACCTTCCCGTGGCGTTTGATGCGTCAAACCTGGCAGGGAAGGCCGCCGCCAAGAAGCGGCTGCTCGAACGGGCGGGATTGCCCGTTACCGCGGTGACGCTCGATCGGCCGCTGGTGGGCCTGGTTTCGCGCCTGGTGGATCAAAAGGGCTTCGATCTGCTGGAGGGGTTGAGCGACGAGTTGCCGCGGCTTGACGCGTCGTTCGTGCTGCTCGGCACCGGCGAGCGCCGCTACGAGGATCTGTGGCTGGGCCTGGCGGCGCGGCATCCGGAACGGATTGCGGTGCGGATCGGATTCGACGAGCCGATGGCGCACCTGATCGAAGGAGGATCGGACCTCTTTCTGATGCCGTCGCGGTTCGAGCCGTGCGGGCTAAACCAGATGTACAGCCTGCGTTACGGCACGGTGCCAGTGGTTCGAGCGACCGGTGGCCTGTATGACACGGTGCGCAATTTCGATCGTGCCAGTGGCGCGGGTACCGGCTTTACGTTCAAGGACTATTCATCGCAGGCGTTGCTCGATACGCTGCGGTGGGCGCTGAGCCTCTACGAAGAGAAGCGGTTGTGGCGGCGCATTCAGATCGCCGGCATGAGGCAGGACTTCTCGTGGGACCACTCGGCGCGGCAGTACGTCAGCGTGTACCAACGAGCGAACGGGAGACAGAATGGCATCAGACAAGATCAAGACCTTCACCGACAGCAACTTTGACGACGAAACGAAAGCGGGCGTCGTCCTCGTCGACTTCTGGGCGGAATGGTGCGGGCCGTGCCGGCGCCTGGCGCCGACCGTCGAAGCGCTGGCCGGCGAGTACGACGGCCGCGCCACCGTGGCCAAGCTCAACGTGGACGAGAATCCCAACGTCCCCGGCCGCTTCATGATTCGCGGCATCCCGACGCTGCTGCTGTTCAAGAACGGCGAGTTGGCGGAAACGATGGTCGGGCTCGCGGCGAAGGAAGACATCGCGAAGCTGATCGACAAGCACCTCGCCTGAGACGACGATGGCCGACCGCAAAGTCGTCATCATCGGGTCGGGCCCCGCGGGCCTGACTGCCGCTCTTTACGCCGCGCGGGCGAACCTCGCGCCGTTGCTCATCGAAGGCCTCGAGGCCGGCGGACAACTGATGCTGACCACGATGGTCGAGAACTGGCCCGGGTATCGGGACGGCATCATGGGTCCCGATTTGATGGCGGAGATGCGTGCCCAGGCGGAGCGGTTTGGCACCGAGGTCATCCAGGGCAACGTGATGCGCGTTGACGTGCGGAAGCGTCCGTTTTCGCTCGCCTTCGCGGACGGCCGGCCCGACGTGACCACGGAATCGCTGATCATTGCGACCGGCGCCTCGGCCCGGTGGCTCGACATCGGCTCCGACCGGAAGCTGTCCGGGCACGGCGTCTCGACCTGCGCGACCTGCGACGGATATTTCTTCCGGGGCAAGCCGATCGCCGTCATCGGCGGCGGCGATTCCGCGATGGAAGAGGCGATTTACCTCACCAAGTTTGCGTCGAAGGTCACCGTCGTCCATCGGCGCGACAGCCTGCGTGCGTCGAAGATCATGCAGGACAAGGCGTTCGCCAACCCGAAAATCGAGTTCATCTGGGACTCGGATGTCGCCGAGGTCAAGGACCTCGACCGCGGGGAAGTCACGTCCATCGTCGTCAGGAATCTGAAGACCGGGACGCTCACAGAGGTGCCGCTCGACGGCGTGTTCATCGCCATCGGCCACACGCCGAATACGTCACTGTTCAAGGGACAGATCGATCTCGACGCCAACGGCTACATCGTGACGCACCATGGCACGCGCACCAATATTCCGGGTGTGTTCGCGGCGGGCGACGTCCAGGACCACATCTATCGGCAGGCGATCACCGCCGCCGGGTCGGGATGCATGGCGGCGATCGACTGCGAGCGCGATCTCGAGCATCTTCCCGAGGCTGACGAGAGCACGGATGCCGCGGCGTGCGCGCCCGCGCCCGCCCCGCACCCCTGATGATCACCGGCTTCCACGCGCTGATCTACACGGACGAAGCCGAGAAGGTGCGCGCCTTCTTTCGCGACGTCATGGAGGCGCCGTACGTGGACGCAGGCGAGGGGTGGCTGATTTTCGCGCTGCCGCCTGCGGAGCTCGGCATCCATCCGAAGAACGAAGCCGACTCCCGCAAGACCACGCACGAGTTCTACCTGATGTGCGACGACATCAATTCGACTGTCGAGCAGTTGCAGAAGAAGGGCGTGGAGTTCGCGCGTCCGGTGGCCGATCAGGGATTCGGCCTGATGACCGCCATCAAGATGCCGGGCGGGGGCGAGCTGGGCCTCTACCAGCCGAAGCATCCCGTCCCGCCTCGATCGTAGTGTTCGGCTTTAGCCGGACCGTGATCCGCTAAACAGTCACCGACGCGCAGTCGTCGCAGCGGGGTCCAGTTCGTAGACATCACTGCGATTGTCGCGATCGACGTTCCGCGCTCAGCAGCGGCCGCCATCATCACATGGGCAGTGGGCGGCCGCTGGTGCGACGCGTGTGAGGCTGCTGCATCACAGGTTCTCGAACCACTTACGGTTGATCTTGATGTCTTCAACCACATGCGTCGCGATCTCGACGCCCATTGTGAATTCTCTTAGCCTCTGAACCAAGTCCTCTCCATTAATCAAGTCGATCGGCGTGGCTCCAGCGCGTTGAGCTTCTGCTTTGGCGTCTCGCGTGAAGGTACCGGTTGTGAGAAGCAGGCCCTTGTCCGCCCGGCCGTCCAGAGCGCCGCGCAAGTCACGAATCACACCGGGTCCGACAGAACCTTTGTAGCGTTTGCACTGGAAGATCACATGAAAGGGGAGTCAGGTACGTTCGTGCCCACGCCAGGCGGTAGTGAAGCTTGGTAGTACTCCCGCGATGGATCTCAGCGACATCTTTGTCGGACAGGCCGAGATTTGATGCAACCCGATCTTCCTGCTCGGCGAGCGAGGCAGAGCCCCCTAGGTCATGCATGGCCTTCAGCAGCGGGGTGAACAGATCGTCGTACTTCGGGACTGGCATGCTTGTCCTTTGTCGGGCAGCCTAACGAAAGTAGGCCGACCTGCCTACTTCGACATGTCTTGCGCGGCTCGCAGCATAACGCAACACAGCCTCACGTTTACTTTTGAAGCATCCATCGCGGCGCGGGCGTGTCGGATAGTCGCCGACCTGCGGAGCACGCCGACGGAGTTCAAGAAATGGAGCGGAGCGATTCCTCGCCGCGACTTCGTCACGCGCGATCCGTGTCCGTGGAATTAGCAACGCTGGTGCATGCCGCGATGGTTGTCGTTGGAATTACGTACTAGTCGCGGCGGGAGCGGGAGGATATGAGCGGAGCGAGATTTCCGGCGTGCGTAGCCGGGAGGCGGCTATCCGACACGCCCGCGCCGCGATCGGGATCACGGTCCGGCTGAAGCCGGACACTACTACTACTAAAAAGAGGCTAGTCGATCCAGCCGCCGCCGACGACCACGTCGCCGTCGTAGAACACGACGGCCTGGCCTGGCGTGATGGCGGACTGGGGCTCGAGGAACTCGAGCTCGGCGCGGTCGCCCGCGAGCGCGCGGACGCGCGCGGTGGCGGCGGCGTGGTGATGGCGAATCTGGGCTGAGACCGAGAGCCAGTCCGCCGGTGCGTCAACGGAGATCCAGTTCACACCCGAGGCCGTCAGCTTTGTCTTGTCGAGCGACGCACGGGCACCCACGGTCACGGTGCCTGACTCTGCCTCGATCTTCAGCACGTACATGGGCGCCGGGCCTGAGACGCCAAGTCCCTTGCGCTGGCCGACGGTGAACCTGTGGATCCCGCCATGCTGGCCGAGCGCCTGGCCCTGCTCGTTGACGATGGCGCCGACGCGCGCGACGGCGGGCTCATTGCGAGCGACGAAGTCAGCGTAGTCGCCGTCGGGGACGAAACAGATTTCCTGACTGTCGGGCTTCTCCGCGACGCTGAGGCCAAGGCGATGTGCGTGCAGCCGCACGTCGGGCTTTCCCAGATCGCCAACCGGGAACAGCGCCCGCGCCAACTGATCCTGCGTCAGCGAAAACAGGAAGTACGACTGGTCCTTCTCAGGATCCGCGCTGCGGCGCAGCAGCCAGCGTCCTGTCGGACTCTGCTCGACGCGGGCGTAGTGACCGGTGGCGACGTGCTCGGCGCCGAGCCCGCGCGCGCGGTCGAGCAGTGTCGAGAACTTGAGGTCGCTGTTGCAGTGGGCGCAGGGGAGCGGCGTGCGCCCCGAGGCGTACTCGCTCACGAAGTTCGAGATGACCGTTTCCTGAAACCGCTTCTCGAGATTCAGGATGTAGTGGGGGATGCCGATCGCCGACGCGACGCGGCGCGCATCGTGAAGGTCGTCGATGGTGCAGCAGCTCCCAAATCGCTGGTCGCCGCTCTGGTCGTAGAGCTGCATCGACAGACCGATGACGTCATGGCCCTGCTCGGCGAGCAGCGCCGCGGCCACCGACGAATCGACGCCGCCCGACATCGCTACAACGATACGCATAAGATTCGGGCCGGCTAAAGCCGGCCCCCACAATTACAGACTGACAGCAGAATAAAAAAGCCTCGGTGTCTCGGTGCCTCGGTGTGCCGTCTCAGGCGCGGACCGGCGCACGGGTGAGGCTTCGCAGCTTGTCCACAATCCCCGGAAGCACCGCGATGACGCGATCGATATCCGCGTCCGTATTGGCCGCGCCGAGAGAAAAACGGATCGAGTTCTGCGTCCGGTGCGGGGGAAATCCCATCGCCTTGAGCACGTGCGACGGCTCGAGCGTGCCTGACGAACACGCCGATCCGGTCGAGACCGCCACGCCTGCGAGGTCGAGCGCGATCAGGAGCGACTCGGCCTCGACGCGGTCGAAGCTGATGTTGGTCGTGTTCGGCACGCGCGCGCCGCGGGTGCCGTTGATCGCCGTTCCCGGCACGGCCCTCACGATGGCCTCTTCGAGCCGATCGCGGAGCGCCGCGATGCGCAGGCCCTCTTCCTGCATTTTCCGAAGCGCCGCCTGCGCGGCCACGCCCATGCCGGCGATGCCGGGGACGTTTTCGGTGCCGGCACGGCGGCTGCGCTCCTGCTTGCCGCCCGTGGTCGGCGGAAGCAGGCGAAGGCCGCGGCGGATCCAGATCGCGCCGACACCCTTCGGTCCGTAAAACTTGTGGGCCGACACCGACAGCAGGTCAACGCCGAGCGCCTTGACGTCCACCGGAATCTTGCCGGCGCTCTGAACGGCATCCGTGTGAAACAGCGCCCCGCGTTCGTGCGCGAGTCGTGCCAGTTCCGCAATCGGTTGAATCGTGCCGATCTCGTTGTTCGCGTGCATCACCGAGACGAGCGCCGTGTCGTCGGTCAACGCCGCGCGAAGGGATTCTGGCGACACGATGCCGCTCTCGTCCACCGGCAGGAGCGTGGTCTTCCAGCCCCGCTTGGCGAGGGCCTTCAGCGTGTTGAGCACCGCTTCGTGCTCGATGGTGCTCGCGATCAGGTGCCGCCGGCCGGTGGCCTCGAGCGCCTCCGCGACGCCGCGGATGGCGATGTTGTCGCCTTCGGTGCCGCCGCTGGTAAAGACGATTTCCTGCGGATCCGCCCCGATCAGGGTCGCGACCGCACTCCGCGCCTCGTCCACCACCGCTTTGGCCCTTTGCCCGAAATGGTGGACGCTGGAAGGGTTGCCGAAGTCCTCCCGGAGGGCCTGGGTCATGCGCTCCACCACCGCCGGGTGCAGCGGCGTCGTGGCGTTGTGGTCAAGGTAGATGCGCTGCACGGATTCGCCGATCGTAGCATTTCCCCTAAATCCCAGCATTAGAACGGCCTAGACAATGATTTCGAGCGGCCGATATACTCTGTGGGCTCCCGACCCAGCCGCCTTCGCCCTGGGCTGCGGCGTGCCTCGCCGTAGCAAAAGGCAGAGGCGGGACAACCCGCTTTTCGGTTTTTTGGATCGCCGTCGGGTCTTTGGCGTGGCCGGCCGCGCCGCATAACGGGCCCGACGAGGCGGAGGACACACTAATGTGGAAGCGTGATGAAGCGGTGAAACCGACGGGTGGCGGCCAGCAGGCGCCGGCCGGGCCGGCGACACAGAATCAACAGACGAGCGCGCCGACGGCACCGAAGCCGGAGAGCCGGCGGCAGCAGATCGAGGGGGACGTGGTGAATATCGGCAAGTCCGTCGTCATCAAAGGTGAATTGAACGGCAGCGAGGACCTCACCATCGAGGGCCACGTCGAGGGGAAGATCGAACTCAAGGACCACGTCCTGACGATCGGCCCGAACGGCAAGATCAAGGCGGCGGTGTTCGCGAAGGCCGTGATCGTGCTCGGCGAAGTGAACGGCAACGTGACCGCGTCCGAAAAAGTCGACATCCGCGACGGTGGGTCGGTCGATGGCGACATCGTGTCACCGCGCGTCGCCATCGCCGAGGGCGCGCATTTCCGCGGCAGCGTTGACATGCAGCGCAAGGGGGGCCAGCCTGGGCAGGGAGCACAGCCGGGGCAGAAGCCGGCCGCACAGCCGGCGGCCGCGCAGCCGGCCGCGCAGGTTGCGCAACCTGCCGCTCGCTAGCGCGGGCGGATGAATCTTTCGGATCTCTTCTCTCGTCGTCGAAAGGAAGACTCGGACGGCGCCGATGTCGGCGCCGCCGATTCTGCCGTTCATCCCACCAAGGCTCTGGCGCGGTTCATGGCGTCGCTGGCGGGGCACGAGCAGCCGCTGCTGCTCGACCTTGGGCCCGTGGTCGGATCGAACGTGACGTTCTTCGGGGAAGAGCTCGGCTGCAAAATTCTGGTCGAAGATCTCTCCAAAGACATCGATCAGCACGTGCGCGACGGCAAGCTCGATCAGCTTCCTGCGTTCTTCACGCAGCGCTTTTCGAGGGCTGAAGGCAGTGTCGACGGCATCCTGTGCTGGGACGTGTTCGACTACCTCGACAAGGCCGCGGCCGAGCCGCTGGCCAGGCAGCTCACGCGCCTCCTCAAGCCGGACGGCGTGCTGCTGGCCTTCTTCAGCACCGCCGACCCGCGGTCATCGGTGACCCCGATGTACACCAAGCATGTGGTCATCGACCGCGCGAGCCTGGAGTACCGGCCGTACCCGACGGCACGCGCCAAGCAGCGGCCGGTTCTGAATCGTGATATCCAGCGGATGTTCGAGCCGCTGCGCATCACGGAGCAGTTTCTGCTCAAGACCAACCTTCGCGAAGTGCTGTTCCGCAAGCCCGCGGCCAGCCCAGCCCCCTCAGTCCCGTAGCGCTCGCTCGACCCGATGGCGCGTCCTGTCATCGCGCTGCTGACCGATTTTGGCACGCGCGACCACTACGCCGGCACCATGAAGGGTGTCGCACTAGGCATCTGTCCTGACGCGACGCTGGTGGACATCACGCACGACATTCCACCGCATGACGTGGTGACGGGGGCGCTCGAACTCGCCGCGTCGTACAAGTACTTTCCGGCAGGCACGATCTTTCTCGTGGTCGTCGATCCCGGTGTCGGCTCGGCACGGCGGGGCATCGCGGCTGACGCCGGCGGCTATCGCTTTGTGGCGCCCGACAACGGCGTGCTGACGCTGGCGCTGAAAGATCCAGCGCCCACGCGCGTCGTGGAGCTCACCGAGCGGCGCTATGCGCGTCCAACGGTGAGCCGCACCTTCGAAGGACGCGATCGGTTCGCGCCGGCGGCCGCATGGCTCGCCAAAGGGGTCGAGCTCACGGCGCTCGGCCGGACGCTGACGTCCTGGCAGCTCCTGTCGGTTCCCGAGCCTGCGGTGAGCGAGAATCGGATCGTGGCCGAGGTGCTGCGGGTCGATCGCTTCGGGAATCTCGTGACCAACGTCGAGCGGCGGACGTTCGAGCGGTTTGCCGGCGGCGGCCATCTCGAGGTCACCGCTGGACCGCATCCGGTGGGCAAAGTCGTGTCCACATATTCCGAAGCGGAGCCCGGTTCGGTCTGCGCCCTTTTTGGCAGCACCGAACACCTCGAGGTCGCGGTCAATGGCGCCAGCGCGGCGGAGGCGCTGCAGCTCGGGAGAGGCGCACAGGTTGTCATCTCACGGTCGTGATAGGATGCGGCGTTTTTTGCGATGTTGAATTTTGATCTGACAGAGGATCATCAACTGCTCGAGCACACCGTGCGCGAGTGGGCGGCGCGCGAAGTGGCGCCGCGGATCCATGACCTCGACCGGGCGCACCAGTTCGACCGCGGTATCCTGCCGCAGATGGCGTCCCTGGGCCTGCTCGGGATCTCGGTGCCGGCGCAGTACGGGGGCGCCGGGATGGACTACATCTCGCTCGGGATCGCGAGCGAGGAGCTCGAGTACGTCGATACTTCGCTTCGGGTCATCATGTCGGTGCACGCGGGCCTCAACTGCCTGACGCTGCTCGCGTGGGGCACGGAGGACCAGAAACAGCGATATCTGGTGCCGCAGGCACAGGGCAGGAAGATTGCGACCTACGGCCTGACCGAGCCGTCCGCGGGCAGCGACGCGCGCGGCATCCAGACGGTGGCGGTGAAGAAGGGCGACCGGTACGTCATGACCGGCGAGAAGATGTGGATCTCGATGGCCGACGTGGCCGACAACTTCCTGGTCTTCGGCTGGACCGATCTCGAGAAGAAGAAGCAGCGCGACGTGTCGGGGATGAGCGCGTTCATCATCGAGCGGGGGTTCAAGGGCTTTTCGAGCGGTACCCTCAAGGAGAAATGGGGGATCCTGGCGGGCAACACCGGCTTCTTCACGATGGACGAGGTCGAGGTGCCGCGCGAGAATCTTGTAGGCGCCGAAGGCGAGGGGTTCAAGATCGCGATGTTCGCGCTCGACCAGGGGCGCTATACCGTGGCGGCGGGCGCGACGGGGCTCATCAGGGCGTGCCGCGATGCGAGCGTGACGTACGCGAAGGATCGCAAGGCGTTCGGCGTCGAGATCGGGTCGCACCAGCTCGTGAAGGAAATGATCGCGCAGATGGAATCCGACTACCAGGCGTCGCGCCTGCTGTGGGAGCGCGCCGGCTGGATGAAGAACATCGGCCGGCGGAATACACGTGAAACGGGTTTGGCCAAGTGGTTTGCCACGGTGGCGTCGGAGCGTGCCGCCGGTGACGCCGTGCAGATTCACGGGGCAAACGGGTACTCGGACGAGTACCCGGTGGGCCGCTATTACCGCAACTGCAAGGGCGCGGTGATTTATGAAGGCACGCGGGAAATTCACAAGCTGATGCAGGCGGATTACCTCCTCGGGTACCGGGTTGACCGGCCGACGCGGTGTGAGCTGCCTGCGTGGGAGCATCCATGACTCAAGTGCTCAAGTCAGACGAAAAAGACCAGTCACACGCCCTCGAGTCGATGGAGTCGGATCTCTCGCTCGATTTCCTCCGTGTCGTCGAACAGGCGGCGATCGCCTGCGCGCACACGATGGGACAGGGCGACCGCCATCTGTCCGACCAGGTTGCGGTCGAGGCGATGCGGCACGAGCTCGATTCCGTCCCGATCGACGGGACGATCGTGATCGGCGAAGGCGAGCGCGACGAGGCGCCGATGCTCTACATCGGCGAGAAGGTCGGCGTGGCCCACAAGTCCGCCAACGGCCACCGCTATCCGCAGGTGGACATCGCCGTCGATCCGCTTGAAGGCACGAACCTCTGCGCGATGGGGGAGCCCAACGCGCTGGCGGTCCTC